>CAMPGL010000039.1 GCA_946885435.1 uncultured Brevundimonas sp.
GCGCGCCGGCGTCCGCCGCCTCGGCGGCCACCACAAGCACCACCGCATCCGCGAAGGGAGACAGGGTCAGGCCGAAATCCGACCGGTCCGCTGACGGGCTGTCGATGACCACTGTCTCCGCGTGCCGCCGCATCGCATCCCAGTAGGCCCCGCGCGGCACCGCCAGAGGCCGCTGTCCGGCGCGCATGAGATCACCGCGGAAGCCGCTCACCCACAGGCGTCGGCCCAAGCAGGGTCGAGCGCTGAGAAGCCTCGCGTCGGCGATCGGTGTCCCGTCGCGCGCCCGCATGGGCGGCTGGATAGTGAAGAAGCATGACCCGTTCGGCGACGCCGCGGCCGGCTTTCCGAGCGCGCCATAGCGCTCGGCATCCGACGCGATCGCCTGTTGCTGGCTCTGGGACGTCAGGTCGGCGTCGATCAGCCAGACCGGCCGGCGAGCCCGCACGGCCGACAGACGGGCGAACTCGCGCGCGACGGTCGAAGTCCCCTCGCCGGAGGTCGCGGCGATGAACTGCACCACCCGCCCGCGATCGGGACGGGCGGGGCCGAGCGCGGCCCAGAGAGCCGCCATTTCGCCGGTTAGATCCACCATGAACGAATCGCGGTCCGCGCCTGATACTTGCGCGAGGCTAACATGTTACGTCCTCACCGGGCCTTCGCCGGCGCCACTGCGAGCACGGGCAGGTCCAGCGTCCGGGAGGCCGAGCCCGGGGTCACGAACCGGCGGCCGAGGAACACTCGCAGCAGCCCGGCGCACAGCGCGGTGAAGGCTGCGAACAGAAAGGCCAGGACCAGCACCGGCTTCTTCAGGCTGGACGCCCGCTGCGGCGGCTCGGCCGGAGCGATCACCCGAATGCGGTCCGCCCCCCGGCTGGCCAGTTCGGCCGAGGCGGTCGATTGCGCCTGGCGCGCGGTGAACTCGCGGTAGGTCTCGGTCAGCACCTCGCGTTCCGCCGCCAGCGCGCCGTTGCGCGATTCCAGCTGGGTGAGCTGAGCCTGGCGACCCTCAAGATCCTCGAGCTGGCGGGTCAAGGCGGCATGGCGCGCCGCCAGGGAATCCCGCTCCGCCTGCACGCGAACGCGATCCGTCTCCAGCTCCTGCCAGACCGGATTGGGGCCCATGCGCATGTCGCGCACGCCAGTGGCGTCGCCGCCGCCGACGTACGTCTGCAGCTGGGCGATGCGCGCGTCGATGTCGCGCACGGGCTGGGAGTCGGGCTGGTAGCGGCTGAGCAGCTGTTCGCGCTCGGTCCTCAGGTTGAGCAGCTGGTCCTGGGCCGACAGGTTGAGGTCTTCCTGCAGAGCGACCCGCTCGGGCACGCTGGCCATCGCCTGCCGCAAGGTCGCCAGTCGCCCCTCGGCCTGTCGGAGCTGGGCCTCGATGCTCAGCCGCTCGTTGAAGATGGTCTGGTACGAGGTCTGGACTGCCGTCCTCTCGGTCCCGAAGTCGCCGATGTCGTTCTGCTGCAGGAAGGAGCCATAGGCCTGGTCGGCGCTGTCGAGTTGCCGCTCGATGGCGTCGCGCTGCTGGGCCAGCAACGGCGTGGTGGTGTCGCGGAACACCTCGCGGCGATAGTCGAGATAGCTGGCCACGATCTGGTTCAGGATCGCGGCGGCCGCCTGGGAGTCCTCATGCTTATAGGACAGCTGGACGACGCCCGTGTCCGGCGCCGTGCCGATCTCGAGGCTGCGCCCGACCGCGACGACCGCATCGCGCTGGCGGGCCTCGGCCGAGCCCGAGCCGTCCTCACCCAGGATCACGTCCGCGCCGATCTGCGACACGACCCGCTCGTGCAGGGCCGCGCTGCCCAGGATGGCCGCCTCGGCCTGGACCACATCGGTCACTTCCGGAATGGCCCCACGCGCCGCGTCGCCCGCGCGTGGCTCATAGACGTAGTCCTGGTTCAGCTGCACCAGGATGCTCGAATAGGCGGTGTACTGACGCGGCATGCCCAGTGCGATCAGCGCTCCGAGCGCGAAGATCACCGCGAAGACGATGATGATCATCAAGCGCTGGCGCCACAGCAGGGTCGCCATGTCGTCCAGCCCGTAGCGGGGACGCGACGCCCAGGTCATCCGGGCGTTCCCGCTCGGTTCGTACACGCCTGGGTGGCCCCGATACGCCATGAATCCGGCCGACTCGCTTTAGTTAACGTCAGCCACCATCGGGGCCGCGTGTTAACCGCTGGTTACGCATTGGCCGGGAACCTGAGCCCATGAGTCTGGATCGCCGCGCCTTCGTCACCGCCCTGCTCGGCTCGGCCGCTCTTTCTGCGTGCGGTGGCGGGTCCAGCCTGCCGCGTCCGGGAGACTGGCGGCGCGGCGGCGGCTCGACCCCGGAGGGCTACAGCCCAGGCTTCACCGACATCGACTTCGCCGACTGGTCAGAGGCCGAGCCGGAATATCTGCTCTATCCCGGGGACCAGATTGACGTCCGCACCCCGTCCGCACCGGAGCTGAACCAGTCATTGACCGTCGGCCCCGACGGCCGGGTCGCCATGCCGCTCGTGGGACAGGTCATGGCCGCGGACCGCACCCTCTATGAGCTCGAATCCGAACTGGTCGCGGCCTACACCCCCATTCTGCGCCGCCCCGAGGTCGAGGTGGTGCTGCGCCAGGCCGGCCCGCTGAAGGTCTGGGTCGACGGAGAAGTGCGCCAGCCCGGCGTCTACGACATGCCCGGCGACATCGACGTGCATCAGGCCGTCATCCTGGCCGGCGGCTTCCTGCCCTCGGCCCGCCGCAACGAGGTCGGCCTGATCCGCCGCGGTCCCGGCGGGACCCGCATGATGCGCCGTGTCGATCTCTCGGGGAACGACCGCGAGCATGTCGCCGTGCGCCGCATGGACGTCGTCTATGTGCCGCGCACCACCCTGGCCGAAGTCGCCGTCTTCTTCAGCCAGATCCGCGACGCCCTCCCGATCGGCTTCAACTACACGATCAACGGGCAGTACCAGCAGTTCTAGGCGCTGGCGAAGAGACGAAACGTGTCGGCTTGACGGGCGCCCAAAGACTACAGATCAACTGCCCGCCTGCTATGGGTGATTACTCGAGAGCTGAAAGCCACGAGGGAAAGTCTGTCCTGGCCACGGGGCGCAGGGCGGCGAGGGCGGCGCAGGCCATGGACTTTGACCGAGACGCGATTGCCGAGCTCCACAACCGGTGGCTCGCGGCCGAGCTTCGTGGCGACCATGCCGGGTTGGCCGCCATGTGCTGCGAGGATGCAGTTGTGGCTCCACCTGACGCGCCCCCCATCATCGGCCGGGCGGCGATTGAAGATTTCCTGGCCCAGTCTCAATCCCCGATCGCCGAGATCCGCATCGAAGACCTGGGGATCGATCTGGCGCCGCAGTTGGCGGTGAAACGGGCGCGGTTCGCGACCCGGCTAGTGGGCGACGACCAGGTGTATCGCGGCACGCACTTCTGGGTGCTGCGTCCGCGCTGGCTGATTTCCTATCTCACCTGGGCCCTCGAGAGCACCTGACAGTCTGGCGGCGCAGCGCGTCTTACGCCCTCAGCGCGCTGACGCCCTGGTCGAGCCAGCGCCGGGCGGCCCGCTGAGCCTCCGCCACGTCCTCCCGGTCCATCTCCTGCGACAGCTCCTTGCGGTACAGCCGCGCCTCGACGGAGCCCTTCATGGCCGCGAGGTTGAAGATCATGTGGGCCGAAACCAGGTCCATGGGCGCGCCGCCCTGGCCGGTCGAGTACATCAGGCCGAGCTTGAACAGGTCGTCGCCCGACATTTCCGGGCTCGGCAGGGGCAGGCTTTCAGCCGCTTCCATCTGCAGTTCCATCACCAGGTCCTCCGTGGGCGCCGTTCTGGGCCCCTCCCTTGGTGATGCGATCAAAACGCCGGCGCTCTGAAGTTAGAGTTAATAGCGGAGGGCCGCTCAAACTCTTTTCTGTAAAGGCTTTCTGAATACTCAAGCCGTCGTTAAGCGGCACGATACTTTACCTTATATCCCTGTTTACGCGTCGCGTTGCCCGAAGAGGATGCGGCGCGCCTTCTCCGCGTCGGCGCCGGCGGCGGCGAGGTCGCGGCGGCGGACGGCGCCCACCTTCTTGCCGGCCTTGACCCCGGGGCGCTCGCACACCCGCTCGAACCAGGCCTTCAGGCGCGGCGTGCGCGAAAGGTCCTGGCCTTGGTTGGTGTGAGGCACAATCCACGGCCAGATGGCTATGTCGGCGATCGAATAATCGCCGGCGACGTAGTCGCGATCGGCCAGCCGGCGCTCCAGCACGCTGTACAGCCGCCGCACCTCGTTGGTGTAGCGCCGCACCCCATAGGCCAGGTGCCGCTGATCCGCCGTCAGGGCCCGCGCATACTGGCGGAAGTGGTGCGTCTGGCCCGCCATGGGCCCGAGCCCGCCGACCTGCCAGAACAGCCACTGCTCCACCTCGGCCCGCTCGCGCGGCGACTGCGGATAGAACTGGCCGGACTTGCGACCCAGGTGCTGAAGGATGGCGCCGGACTCGAAGATGGGCAGCGGGTCGCCGTCCGCCCCGTCAGGATCGATGATCGCCGGCATCCGGCCGTTGGGACTGATCGCCTGGAAGCCCGGCTCAAACTGTTCGCCGGCGCCTATGTTCACCAGCTTGAGCTCGTAGGGCAGACCCATCTCCTCCAGCGCGATCGAGATCTTCCAGCCGTTCGGCGTGGGCCAGTAGTAGAGCTCGATCGGTCGGGTCATGGGGGTCTCCTCTGAGGCCCCGCTCAGATGGGGGCCGGGCGCGCCCGCGCAACGTCTTCCTGACCGAGGTGTTCAGGTCGAGTTCATCATGAAGACGAGACGGTGGCTTCAGCACGGCTGCCGGCCCTCGACCGGCCGCCGAAGGGAGTAGGACCATGAAAGCACTGTTCAAGGCGGGCGTCGTCGCCCTCGCCATCGCCAGCGCCGCCGTGCCGACCCTGGCCGAGGCGCAGAGCCGCCGGGACCGGGACGATCGCCGCGAGGACCGCAGGGACCGCCGCGAAGACCGCTGGGATCGTCGCGAGGATCGTCACGACCGGCGGGAGGACCGTCGCGATCGCCGCCACGACGGGGGCCCCGGCAGCTGGGACCGGCGCGAGGACCGCTGGGATCGTCGCGAAGACCGTTGGGACCGCCGGGAAGATCGCTGGGATCGCCGTGAGGACCGCTGGGACCGCCGCGATGGATGGTGGCGCGGCCGTTCAGAATTCCGCGACTATCGCGGCCGTCGCAACGGCTACTATTTCGCGCCGGGCTACGGCTACTATCGGGTCGCGCCGACCTATTACGGCTACGGCTGGCGCCGCGGGCACACGGTGCCCCACGCCTACCGGCGCTACGTCGTCCACGATCCGTATTTCTACAACCTGCGCCCCGCGCCGCGCGGTCATCAGTGGATCTATCTGGACAACGACCTGGTCCTGATCGCCATCACCAGCGGCGTGATCGCGGACATTGTCTTCGACGTGTTCTAGCGCGTTCTCGGACGGGCCGCCGCAAGCCCGGCAAGGCCTCGCGACACATCGCGAGGCCTTTTCCCCATGTTCTCATCACGATGGCGTGTTCACGTAACGTCGTTGGTTGAAATGCGGCGGAAATGAGTCGCACCCTGCGGCCAGGACCTCCGGTCCTCGGCGGTCCGTAGGGAGGAACGCCCATGAGGAAGTGGATTTCGGCCGTGACAGCGGCCGCTCTCGCCGTGGCGACCGCCGGTCCGGCGCTGTCGCAAAGCCATGGCTTCGCTCAACAGTTCAATGATGAGGCGGGCGCGACGGTCAGCCTCAACTACCGAATGCCCCTCGGCGGCGGGCGGGCGCAGGCCGAGGAGCCGAGCTACGGCGTCACGCTGCACTACGGCTACCGCGATGTCCCCAACCAACTCGACACGGGCGACTTCCGACCGAATCTGGAGGTCGCCGACCTCCGCTTCAACGGCAGTGATCTCAACCGCGCCGAGGTCGCCAACATCAACTTCATGCGCAACTCAGAAGGCGAGTTCGACGATCCGCGCCTGAACGCCATGGCCGACGGAAAGGACGCAACAACCTGGATCATTATCAGTCTTGTGATCGCGAGCGTCGCCGTCTGCCTGCTGGCGGGCTGCTTTGACGACGACGACGAGGATCATCACTCGACCTCTCCGTCGACCTGAAGAACAAGTCTCCCCCGGGTCGCATAGGGCGGCCCGGGGGAGTGCGCTCCGCGGGTCCTCAATGCGCTGGTTGCTGCTTATCGTGCTGTGCTTGGCCGCTCCGGCCGAGGCGGCTGTACGGATCGACTTCTATTCGCGCGACACTGACACGCGCTTTCCCCACGCCTACGTCAGCCTGACGGGCACCCTCGACACCACGGGAGCGGCGGTGGAAGCGGACTACGGGTTCACACCCTACAGTATCTCGCCGCTCGCGCTGATTGGCCCCATCCGCGGCCACGTGGTCAGCGCAGGCCGGGAATACGTGAGCCAGGGTGGCGTGCGCTTCTCAATGGTGCTGACGGACGATGAGTACGCCCGCGTTATGGCCGTGGTGTCGGAATGGCAGTCGCGCGCTCAGCCTTCGTATGATCTCGAGACCGGCAACTGCGTCACGTTCGTCGCGGACATCGCCGAGGCCCTAGGCCTGCGCATTCCCGATGATCCTCGCCTCGTACGCCGTCCGACGACTTTCCTTAATCGGGTCGCGACGATCAACGCCCACTTGCTGGAAGCCCGCCTCGAACGCGCCCTCTCCGAGGGCGCTGGGACGCCAACTCTCGGCGAAGCGCAGAGATAATTCTCCCTCCGCATCCGGTTCAGCTACGGTTCATGGACAAGGTCGCACCGTGTGTTCAGGGCCGCAGTTGCGGCTGTCGGGATCAACAAGATGAAACGCCTCCTTCTGATCACCACGGCGCTGGTCACGGCCGTCGCGCCGGTGAGCCAGGCTCTGGCCTCGGCCAGCCTCTACACCCAGGAACAGCCGGACGAGCGCGACCTCGCCCAGGGGCCGCGCGATCGCGGGCGGGGCGACGGTGGCGGCCGCCGTCCGCGGCCGGACAATCCGTCTCCTCCGCCGCAGCCGCCCTCGCCGCCCCAGCCCGACCGTCCGAGCGACGGCGGTGATCGAGGCGGCCGAGGCGGCGGCGGGGACCGCGGAGACCGCGGCGGACGTGGTGGCGGCGGCGGCGAGGATCGCGGCGGACGTGGCGGCGGCGGTGCCGAGGATCGCGGCGGACGTGGCGGCGGTGACCGCGGCGATCGTGGCGGACGCGGCGGCGGCGGCTTCATCGATCGCTGGACCGACGGCCAGCTTCAAGGCGGCGGTGGACGCGATGGCCGCGACGGACGTGGCGGCCGCGGCGGCGGTGACCGGGACGACCGGGATGGCCGTGGCGGCGGAGGCCGGGACGGGCGAGGCGGCTGGGACCGTGGCGACCGCGATGGTCGTGGCGGCTGGGGTCGCGGCGACCGCGACCGTGACCGGGACGAGTTCCGCCGGCGGTGGGACCGTGACCACTGGCGTCGTGACTGGAACCGCCGCAACGGCAACGACTGGTGGCGGCGTCACAGCTGGTTCCGCGACTACTCGGGCTTCCGCCTGAACTTTTACTTCGCGCCCGGCTACGGCTACTACAGCGTGCCGCGCCAGTATTGGAACCGCCAGTGGCGCGAGGGTGAGTATCTGCCGACCTATTTCTGGCGGTATGTCGTCACGGACTACGCCTGGTACGGCCTCCCCTATCCGCCGTACGGCTGCCAATGGGTCTATGTGAACAACGACATCCTGCTGATCGACACGCGCGACGGCTACATCCTGGAAGTCGTCTATCGGGTCTGGAACTGGTAGCGCCTAACTCCGGCGCATCGCGCGGCCCCGGAAAGTGGGTTCCGGTTTCCGGATCAAGGCCGCGCGACGCTAGGTCCGTCGAGTGGGAGCGTGGGCCAGCCTGAGCAGGTTGGCCGCTCCCGGCGCGCCGAACGGCGTACCGGCCAGGATCAGGATGCGCTGCCCGGGCTGGGCCAGGCCGGCGTCCACGGCGTGGCGCACCGCCTCCTCGGTCACGTCCTCCATGCTCGAGGGCTGACGGCCGAGCCGGGGCTCCAAGCCCCACACCAGCGTCAGGCGTCGAGCCGTGTCGGGTGAGGGTGTGAGCGCGACGACCGGCTGCAGCGGCCGCTCGCGCGCCATGCGCCGGGCGGTCCCGCCGAGGGTCGTGAACACCACGATGCAGGCCGTCGAAGCCGCGTCCGCAGCCTTGCGCGCCGCCGCCACCAGGGCGTCGGCGTCGACGTCGTCCATGCCGGCGTGCTCGGCGTCCATCAGCCTCGGCCAGCGCGGATCGCGCTCCACCCGCTCGATGATCCGGTCCATCACCTGCACGGCCTCGAGCGGATACTGGCCCGCCGCCGTCTCGGCCGACAGCATGACCGCGTCCGCGCCCTCATAGACCGCATTGGCCACGTCCGAGGCCTCGGCACGGGTCGGCGTCGGCTGGCTGGTCATGGACTCCAGCATCTGGGTGGCCACGATCGCCGGCACGCCTCGATTGCGGGCCGCGCGCAGGATGGCCTTCTGGGCCACCGGCACCTCCTCGGGCGGGCATTCCACCCCGAGGTCGCCGCGCGCCACCATGAGCCCGTCCGAGTAGTCGAGGATGGCCTCCAGGTCCTCGAGGGCCGCGGGCTTCTCGATCTTGGCCAGGCAAGCCGCGCGGCCCGCCACCAGCTTCTTCAGCTCGGCCATGTCCGAGGCGCGCTGGACGAAGGACAGGGCCACCCAGTCCACGCCCTGGCGCAGGGCGAAGGCCAGGTCGTCGAGGTCCTTGGGCGTCAGGGCCGAGATAGGGATGGTCCCGCCCGGCACGGCCACGCCCTTGCGGTCGGACAGGCGGCTGCCCGCCTCGACCACCGTATCCGCGAAATCCGAACCAGCCCGCTCCACCCGGAGGCGCACCTTGCCGTCGTCGAGCAGCAGCAGCGCATCGGGCTTCAGCGCCGCGAATATCTCCGGATGGGGCATGCCGACCCGCGTCGCGTCGCCGGGCGTGGTGTCGAGATCAAGCCGGATGCGATGGCCCGCCTCCACCTCGATCGCGCCCTCGGCGAACTTGCCGAGCCTCAGCTTCGGGCCTTGCAGGTCTGCGAGCACGCCCAGCGGGCGGCGGATCGTCAGTTCCGCGCCCCGAACGGCCTTGAGGGCGGCGGCGTGATCCTCATGCGATCCGTGGCTGAAGTTCAGGCGGAAGACGTCTACGCCCGCGCGCGCCAGGGTCTTGATCATGCCCGGCTCCCGGCTGGCGGGGCCGATGGTGGCGACGATCCGGGCGCGCCTGGCGCGGGTCATGGGCGTTCCGTTCGCGAATCCAGGAGGGACGGTCCCGGTTTAGCCTCAACGCCCAGCCGCCTCAAAGGGTGACGCGCGATCTGGTGCGAACGGTGGGACTCGAACCCACACTCCCGAGGGATGCGGATTTTAAGTCCGCTGCGTCTACCGGTTCCGCCACGTTCGCGCGGGATCGTCAGACTACTCCGCCGCGGGCGCCGCGCGGAAGTCCACGTCGGAGTTGGCGATCAGCCACAGCAGCGCGGCCCAGGCGGCGACGTTCTGGTCAAGGTTGTCCGGGTCGATCCGGTCCAGCACGTCGTCGGCCGTGTGGTGGAAGTTGAAATAGTCCGACCCATCTTGGGCCAGGCGGAAGGACGGCACCCCGGCCTGGTTCAACGGCACCGTGTCGGGGCCGCCGCCACGCGCCGGCGTCGCGTCCCAGACCACGCCCAGCGGCGTCAGCACCCGCATGGCCGCGCGCTGGAAGTCGGTGTTGGCCGCAACCTCCGGCAGCGACAGGGCGTAGATCGGCCCCGCGCCGAAGTCGCTCTCGCTGGCGACCACGTGGTTCTCGATCTCGTCTTCCTGCGAGCGGGCGTAGGCGAAGGCGCCCGAGAGCCCCTGCCCGCCTGGCTGGCTCACCTCCTCCGAACCCCACCAGACCACGCGGATTGTCCGCCGCGGCCGCTCCGGCAGCTGATTGATCATGTGCAGCGCCGCGGTGGTGATTGCGATGCCGGCCGCGTCGTCGATGGCGCCGGTGCCGTGGTCCCAGCTGTCCAGGTGACCGCCGATGACGATGACCTCCTCGCCGGCTTCGGTTCCGCGCACCTCGGCGATGACGTTTTGCGAGCGGCCCGCCGGCTCGACCGACACCTGCGAGAACAGCCGCAGCCGCAGCGGCGGCCCGCCGATGTCCAGAATGCGCCGGATCTGGTCGGCGTCGGGCGGGCTGATGGCGAAGGATGGAATCGGCGTGTCCGACCAGCGCGTCGCGCCGGCGTGGGCGAAACGGTGATCGTGCGTGCCCAGCGAGCGGAGCACGAAACCGATCGCGCCGCGGTTGGCCGCCTCGACGGGACCCGACCCCCGGATCGGCGAGGTCGCGCCATAGCCCCGGCCGTCCTGTGCGCGGACCGTGTCCTGCAGCACCAGGGCGATCTTGCCGTTCAGCGATCCCGGCTCGGCGTCGAGCAGGTCCTGATAGGTCTCGAAGACCACCGCCTCGGCCTCGATGCCCTCAGCGGGCGTACTCGGCGAACCTCCGAGAGCCGTGGCCACCAGCGGCTGGCGCCAGGTTCCGACGATCTCGACCCGCTCGGCGTGACGCCGCCAGACCGCCAGCGGGAAATCCTGGATGGCGACATTGGAGAGCCCCAGCGAGGCGAGATAGTCCGATCCCCACTCCGCAGCGCGCCGCTCCGCTTCGGTGCCGGCCAGCCGCGGGCCGAAGCGGGTCGTGATCTGCTCGACCACCGAATAGGCGATCGTCCCCTCCTCCATCGCCCGATCGCGCAGGGCCTCTGCGGTGCGGATGGTCTCGGCGTCCTGGGCCAGGGCCTGGCCCCCGCCTGCGCTGAGGACGACGGCCGCGAGGGCGGCGCGGAACAGGCGGGCGGATGCGATCACAGGGCGACTCCAGAAACAGCCGAAGCGGAACCTATGCCTTGCAGGCGCCGATGCAAGGCAGTCGTCAGCTTTCGACCTCTTGCGAGTCCGGCCCGCCTTTGCCCTAATCCGGTTCGCTGAGCAGGAGGGGAAAATGCTTCGCGCTGTGGTGGCTGTGGGTCTGGCGATCGTCTTCGCGGGTCTGCCCCCCCTGCATTCCGCCCGGGCGCAGCAGGCGAGCTTTTCCGACTGGGCCGTCGTGGTGGTGGCGGCCGACTGGCGCTCCAGCCAGGGCGCGCCAATCGAAGCCTTCGAAAACGCGCGACGGGATCTGAGCGCCGCCTTCGCCGAGGCGGGCTTTGCCCCCGACAACATCACCGACCTGTCGCTCCGCCCCGGTCCCGATGGCCGGGCCACACCTGCCAGCGCGGTCCTCGACGCCATCGGCCGCCAGACGGCGGCTGCGACGGGCGGCTGCCTCCTCTACTTCACCTCCCACGGCTCGCCGGCCGGCATCGTCTTCGGCGGCGAGGGCATGATCGCGCCCCAGGTGATGGACCAGCTGGTCGATCGCTGGTGCGGGGCCCGGCCTACGGTGGTCGTGGTGTCGGCCTGCTATTCCGGGGTCTTCGTGCCGGCGCTGGCGGCTCCGAACCGCATGATCATGACCGCCGCCAAGCGTGACCGGTCCTCCTTCGGCTGTTCAGAGGACGCCACGCATCCTTATTTCGACGGTTGCGTGCTCGAGGCCATGGACGGCGCGGGCGACTTCATGGCCCTGTCGAATCTGGCCCGTGCCTGCGTCGCCCGACGCGAACGCGAGGAAGGCCTGAGACCGCCGTCCGAGCCCCAGACCTGGATCGGCCCGGAAATGCAGTTGCTTCTGCCGTTCATGCCTTTCGAGCGAGCCGGCTGACCATTTCGGCTGGCCTCTCCAGCCGAGAACATATAAGGAACATCGGTCGCCGGAGGAGGAGCCCAGCCATGCCTAGCGGACAGTGCCATTGCGGAGCCATCCGTTATGAGATGCCAGCCGAGCCGATCTATCACGCGCTATGCCATTGCTCGGACTGCCGCCGCGCCACCGGCGCCCCGGCCGTCGCCTGGGCCCTGGCACCGAAGGAGGCCGTGACCATCCGGGGCGAACCCCGGGTCTACGCCTCGTCCGAGCACGCGCGCCGGCACTTCTGCGGCGCGTGCGGATCAAGCCTCTTCTATACAAACGACGTGGTCTTCCCGGGCATGATCGACGTCCAGACCGCCACCCTCGACGACCCCGACATCATCCCGCTCGGCATCCAGGTCCAGGTCGCCGAACGCATCGGCTGGATGGCCCACGCGCATGAGTTGCCGGCGTTCGAGCGCTATCCCTCGGCTCCCTGATCCCGCTTCCGGATCGTGACCGTCAGCCGCTCCCGCTCCCCCTCGCGGCGCTCGACCAGGAGGCGCGCCACCTGGGCGTCGTCGTGGAAGACGTGCTTTTTGACGCCGTCCAGGACCGCCTTGGCGATGTTGTCGAGGTCGATGTGCGGCGGCTCGCCGATGTGCTCCATGACGATCTCAACGGCATGGTCGCCCCAGCCGGGCCGTGAGCCGCGCCAGTCCTTGCGGAAGAATTCGTAGAGCAGGACCTTGTAGTACTTCGGCTGGGTCGTCAGGCCCTCGACGGTCAGCTCGAAGACGCCGCCGCGCTCGCGCGCCCGCACCTTGCCCGATCCGGTCCAGCTCTGATCCACGCCTGCGCCTTGTCCGCCTTGGCCCGCGTGCTACACCCCGCGCCGACCTCCCGCCAGCCACCGGCCCGACATGACCAACACCACCCGCACCGAGACCGACACCTTTGGCCCCATCGAGGTCGACGCCTCGCGCTACTGGGGCGCCCAGGCGCAGCGGTCGCTCGGCAACTTCAGGATCGGCTGGGAGAAACAGCCCCTGCCGATCGTGCGCGCGCTGGGCATCGTCAAGCGCGCCGCGGCCGAGACCAACATGGCTCTGGGCCGACTCGACCCCGCCATCGGCCAGGCGATCATCAAGGCCGCCGACGAGGTCATCGAGGGCAAGCTGAACGACCACTTCCCGCTAGTGGTCTGGCAGACGGGCTCGGGCACCCAGTCGAACATGAACGCCAATGAGGTGATCTCGAACCGCGCCATCGAGATCCTGGGCGGCGAGATGGGCTCCAAGTCGCCGGTCCACCCGAACGACCACGTCAACATGAGCCAGTCGTCGAACGACACCTATCCGACGGCCATGCACGTGGCCTGCGCGGAGGAGATCGTCCATCGCCTGCTGCCGGCGCTGAGCAAGCTCGGCAACGCGCTGAACGACAAGGCCGAGGCCTGGAAGCACATCATCAAGATCGGCCGCACCCACACCCAGGACGCCACGCCGCTGACGCTCGGCCAGGAGTTCTCGGGCTACGCCGCCCAGGTCCGCTACGGCATCGAGCGCATCGAGCAGACCCTGCCGCGCCTGATGGAGCTGGCCCAGGGCGGCACCGCCGTTGGCACCGGCCTGAACGCCCCGATCGGCTTCGCCGAGGGCGTCGCCGACAAGATCGCCCAGATCACCGGCCTGCCCTTCAAGACCGCACCGAACAAGTTCGAGGCCCTGGCCGCCCACGACGCCATGGTTTTCTCGCACGGCGCGATCAACACGGTGGCCGCGAGCCTGTTCAAGATCGCCAATGACATCCGCTTCCTCGGCTCGGGCCCGCGCTCGGGCCTGGGCGAACTGGCCCTGCCGGAGAACGAGCCGGGCTCCTCGATCATGCCGGGCAAGGTCAATCCGACCCAGTCCGAGGCCCTGACCCAGGTCTGCGTCCAGGTGTTCGGCAACCACGCCGCCATCACCTTCGCCGGCAGCCAGGGCCACTTCGAGCTGAACGTTTTCAACCCGGTGATGGCCTACAACTTCCTGCAGTCGGTGCGCCTGATGGCCGACG
>CAMPGL010000040.1 GCA_946885435.1 uncultured Brevundimonas sp.
TCGAAGGCGAAGAGGGAGTGGAACAGGCGGCGTTCGAACTGGACGCCCTGGGTCAGGGTGGTCTCAAGCGCGGCGTTGACCATTTCCTTGTTGGCCATCAGGGCCAGGAGCGACTGGGACGCCATCTTCGAGGCCATGGCGCGGCACTCGTCCATGAGCTTTTCCGGGGCGACCACGCGGGCGGCGAGGTTCGACTGAAGCGCTTCCTGGGCGTCCATCATCCGGCCGGTGAGGATCAGATCCATGGCCTTGGACTTGCCGATCAGGCGGGTCAGGCGCTGTGAGCCGCCGATGCCGGGCGCGACGCCGAGGTTGATCTCGGGCTGGCCGAACTTCGCCTTCTCTGACGCCACGATGACGTCGCACAGCATGGCCAGTTCGCAGCCGCCGCCCAGGGCGAAGCCGTTGACCGCGGCGATCACCGGCTTCCTGAACCGGGCCAGCCGGTCGGCGCCCTCCGAGAAGAAGTTCGACCGGTACATGTCCGCATAGGACTGGCTGGCCATCTCCCTGATGTCGGCGCCGGCGGCGAAGGCCTTTTCGCCAGAACCGGTGATGATCAGGCAGCGCACGCTGTCATCCGTCTCGACCGTGTCGAGGAAGGCCGCGAGCTCACCCAGCAGGGTGGAGTTCAGGGCGTTCAGGCTCTCGGGCCGGTTCAGGGTCACCACGGCGTAGCCGTCGGCGTGGCGCTCGATCAGGAGGGTGGAGTAGGTGTCGGTCATGGGCGGTTGCTTGGCCCCATGACCGCCGAGCGTCAAGCGCGCCCGGCCGCGTGCAGCTTCGCTCCGTGGGCCCTCAACCAGGCCCGGTACGGCTTGTGGTCGCCGACCAGCCGCTCGACCACGCTCCAGAATGCGGGGGAATGGTCGCAGTGGACCAGGTGCGCGACCTCGTGGGCGGCGACGTAGTCCAGCACCTCGGGCGGGGCCATGATGAGACGCCAGGAATAGCGGATCGAGCCGCGCCCGGGCGTGCAGGAGCCCCAGCGGCTCTTCGGATCGCCGACGCTGACCCTTGGCGGCCTGAGGCCCAGGGCGCGGGCGTGGCTCTCGGTGTGATGCGCCAGGCGTTCGCGGGCCATGCGGCGCAGCAGGTTCTCGACGCGGCGGGCGAAGGCCTCGCCCTCGCCGCCGGAGCGGATGGCCAGGCCCGTGGGCGTGTCGACCAGCCGGGCGGCGCTCGCGCCCGGGACGGCTTCCAGCGGCACGGGGCGGCCCTCCAGCAGGGCCTCGCCGCCCGGGGCGAAGCCGACGCCCGAGGCCGGCGTCTCGCCGAGCCGGTCGCGGATCCAGCCCGCGCGCGAGCGGGCGAAGGCGAGGGCGTCGGACAGGCGGCGCTCGGACGGGGCGACCGCGACGGCCTCCCCTCGGGCCGGATCGATGCGCACGGAGACGCGCCGGGCGCGGCGGTTCACGCTGAGCCGCAGACGCAGGCCGCCGAGGTCGTGGATGTCGCCGTGGGCGAGGCTCATCGATCCTCACACATGAGCGAAGCGAAATGGGGGAGGGGGACCGGCGAAGCCGGTGGAGGGGGCGGCCGTCGCCCAGTGTCCGGAAGGCGAGACGCGGCGCCCAGTCTCGCCCCCTCCACCACTTCGCGGTCCCCCTCCCCCGCCATGCGGGGGAGGATCAGTGCAGCGCTAGCGCTCATTCCACCCGATGAAGTCGCGGACCTTCGGATAGATCTCGTCCCTGAACCGCCGGCCGTTGAAGACGCCGTAGTGGCCGACCTCGGGCTGGACCAGCAGCTCGCGCTTCTCGTCCGGGATGTTCGAGGCGAGGCCGTGGGCGGCCTGGGTCTGGCCGACGCCTGAGATGTCGTCCTTCTCGCCCTCGACCGTCATCAGGCCGATGTCGGTGATCCTGGCCGGATCGACCTTGCGGCCCCGATGTTCCAGCAGGCCGCGCGGCAGCAGGTGCTGCTGGAAGACGATGTCGATGGTCTGGAGATAGAACTCCTCGGTCAGGTCCAGGACCGAGAGGTACTCGTCGTAGAAGGCCTCGTGCTTTTCCGCGGCGTCGCCGTCACCGTCGACCAGGTGCTCGAAGTAGCGCCGGTGGGCGTCGACGTGCTGGTCCTCGTTCATCGACATGAAGCTGTAGAGCTGAACGAAGCCCGGGTAGACCCGCCGGCCCATGCCCGGATAGGGCGGCGGCACGGTGTGGATCATCGCCGACTTGAACCAGGCGAAGGGTTTCTCCTCGGCCAGCTGGTTGGTCACGGTCGGCGACAGGCGCGCGTCGATGGGCGAACCCATGAAGGTCATGGACGCCGGACGGCAGGGGTCCTTGTCCTCGGCCATCAGGCTGGCGGCGGCCAGCACCGGCGGGCCCGGCTGGCAGACGGCGACGACGTGCACGCCCGGGCCCAGCTCGCGCAGCATGGTCTGGATGTGGTCGATGTAGTCGTGGAAGTCGAAGCGGCCTTCCAGCATCGGCACCTGCCGGGCGTTGGCCCAGTCCGTGACGAAGACCTCGTGATCCTGCAGGAAGGCCCGCACCGTGCCGCGCAGCAGCGTGGCGTAGTGGCCCGACAGGGGCGCGACGATCAGCACCGTGGGCGAGGGGCCCTTCCTGCCGGCCTTGCGCATGTCCGCCGGATGCCGCGCGAAATGGACCAGCCGGCACCAGGGCGAGGACCAGACGACGTGTTCGACGACGCGGACGTCGCGGCCCTCGATCTCGACCGAATCGATGTTCCAGGCGGGCTTGCCGTAGCGCCGGGTCAGGCCGGCGATCACCTCGGACGAGGCGTAGAGCGTGCGGCCGATGGCCGTCGCCGCAGCCGGATTACCCGGGTGGCTCCAGAAATCGCGGGCCATCTGCGCTCCGATTCGGAACGGCAGGGCCGAGTGATAGGCGTACTCGTGAAGGGTGTAGAGCATGGATCCTGATATGGGCGCCCCGGGCCTTGTTCGCAGCGCAGCATGAATTTCACCAGACTGCAAAGTCATTACCGCCACAGAGGTTGCGAAACGCAGGTGTGCGGCCTCGCCATTGGCGGCGGCGGGCCGGCTGGCTAGGGTCCGCCCATGTCCTTCACGCCCCCGCCGCCCAAGCCTGTCTCGCCGGGCCTCTATCTGGTGGCGACGCCGATCGGGAACCTGAGGGACATCACCCTGCGCGCGCTCGACGTGCTGGCGGCCGCCGACGTCGTGCTGGCCGAGGACACGCGGGTCACGGGCAAGCTGCTCAGCGCCTACGGGTTGTCCAAGAAGCTCGTCCGCTATGACGAGCACGTCGCCGCCCAGGCCGGACCGCGCATTCTGGAGGATCTGGCGGCCGGAAAGGTGGTGGCCCAGGTGTCGGACGCCGGGACGCCCCTGATTTCCGACCCCGGCCAGGTGCTGGCCCGCGAGGCGGCGGCGGCCGGATATCCGGTCCATCCCATTCCTGGCCCGTCGAGCGTGCTGGCGGCCCTGTCGGTCGCGGGCCTGCCGACCGAGCGGTTCCTGTTCACCGGCTTTCTGCCGCCCAAGTCGGGCGCGCGCCGGGCGCGGCTGGAGGAGCTGGCGACGTCGCGGGCCACACTGGTGCTGTTCGAGACGGGGCCGCGCCTGCGGGCCTCGCTGGAGGACATGGCCGAGGTGCTCGGTGCCGACCGGCCCGCGGCGGTGGCGCGCGAGCTGACCAAGCTGCACGAGGAATGCGTGCGCGCGCCGCTGGCGGCGCTCGCCGCCGATCCGCGGCTGGAGGCGCCCAGGGGCGAGATCGTCGTGGTCGTGGGCCCGGGCCGCGAGGCCGCGGCGACCGAGGACGACGCCGAGGCGGCCCTGCGCCAGGCGCTGAAGTCGGCAGGCCCGGCCGAGGCGGCGTCGGAAGTGGCCCGCGCGCTGGGACTGAACCGGCGGGACCTCTACCGCCGCGCGGTGGCCATTCGGGGCGAGGAGGCGTGAAACGGCCCTGGCGGGTTCGCCTGGGTTCGCGCTCGCGCGCGGCCGGGCGGCTGGCCGAGGTCTGGGCGGCGGCCTGGCTGATGGCCAAGGGCTATCAGGTGCTGGGCTTTCGGCTGAAGGCGGGGCCGGGCGAGATCGATCTCCTGGCGCGGCGCGGCCGCACCCTGGCGCTAGTCGAGGTCAAGCGGCGCGAGAGCCTGGAGGCGGCGCTGGACTCGCTGATGCCGGACCAGCGCGTGCGCCTGCTGAGGGCCGGACGGACGCTGGTCGCGCGACGCCGCGGGTTGCAGGGTCTTGACCTGCGGCTCGATCTGTTCGCCTTCGCGCCTGGACGCTGGCCGCGACATTTTCGCGGTTTGATCGTTGAAGACGATCGAACAGTCTGATCGGACCCGATGACGCGCGAAGAAGCCGAGGACATCCTGAAGGCCGCCGGCAAGGCCGGAGACGGCGACTTCCCCCTGCTGGAAGCCGCCATCGCCTGCGCCGAGCACGACCTGCCGTTCCGCGATCCGGAGCCGGCGCGACTGCTGGGCCGGGCCGCGGCCGAGCGGCTGGCCGAGCGCCTGCCGGGCGAAAGTGTCGAAGAGGCCCTGGCGGAGAGCCTGTCGGGCGACCTGCGGCTGAACGGCGACCTGCTGAACTGGGCCGATCCCGCGGCGACCGACGTCATCGACTTGGCCGACCAGCGACGCGGGCTGTCGGCGGCGCTGGCGGTCTACTACCTGCACGCCTGCCGGCAGTGCGGCGTGGGGGCGGCGGGCGTGGACTTTCCCGGCCACGTGCTGCTCAGGGTCGATACGCCTGACGGCCCCGTGGCGGTCGATCCGTTCAGCCAGGGACGGCTGGTGCTGCCGTCGGAACTGTCGCGGCGCGCCCTGCGGGCCGGGCTGACGCCGATGGCCGCGGACCGAATGGACCTGCTGATGGCGCCGATCAGCGACCGGCGGCTGCTGATCCGGCTACAGAACCTGGTGTTCACCCGCGCCCAGCGGGCCGGCGACAACGATTCGGCCGAGCGCGCGGCCCTGCGCTGCGCCCTGCTGGACCCCACCGACCACCGACCCTGGCTGGACGTGGCCGCCGCGCGTGAACAGCAGGGTGCGCTCGCCGGCGCGCTGCAGGCGCTGGAGATGGCCCACATGCTGGACGGCACCGCCGCGGCCCGCGCCGAGCAGGCGAAGAAGCGCGTGCTGTTGCGCCTGAACTGACGGCGGCCCAGATAGGCGCATGCTCAAGGTCGCCGCGCAGATGGACCCGCTGGCCCCGATCAACATCGAGGCCGATACAACCTTCATGATGCTGCTGGAGGCGCAGGGGCGAGGACACCGGCTCTGGTGGCACCAGCCGCAGAACCTGGCGCTGGAGGACGGGGAACTGTTCGTGCGGGCCTGGCCGCTGACGGTCCGGCCGGTCCACGGCGATCATTTCAGCCTGGGCGAGCCGGAGACGCTGAAGGTCGCCGACGCCTTCGACGTGGTGCTGATGCGCCAGGATCCGCCGTTCGACATGGCCTATGTGACGGCGACCTATCTGCTGGAAACCGTCCATCCGCGCGTGCTGGTGGTGAACGACCCGGCCGAGGTGCGGAACGCGCCGGAGAAGCTGTTCGCCACCCACTTCCAGGGCCTGCAGCCGCCGACGGTCATCTCGGGAGACGCCGAGGTTCTCGCCGACTTCCATCGCCGCCACGGCGACGTGGTGCTGAAGCCCCTGCATGGGGCGGCCGGGGCGGGCGTGATGCGTCTGACGAAGGACGACCGGAACCTCGCGGCCCTGGTCGAGACCTTCGCGGCCATCAATCGCGATCCGCTGGTCATGCAGGCCTTCATCCCCGCCGTGGCCGAAGGCGACAAGCGCATCATCCTGGTGGACGGGGAGGTGGCCGGCGCCATCAACCGCGTGCCGCCCAAGGGCGAGACGCGCTCTAACCTGCGTGTCGGCGGCGTGGCCGAGCCGGTGGAACTGACCGCGCGCGACCGCGAAATCTGCGAGATCCTGGGGCCCGAGCTGAAGCGGCGCGGCCTGATCTTCGTCGGCATCGACGTGATCGGCGGCTATCTGACCGAGATCAACGTGACCTCACCCACCGGGGCGCAACAACTCAAGCGCTTCGGCGGCGCGGACGCGGCCGCCCTGCTGTGGGACGTGATCGAGGCGAAACGCGGCTAGTGCCGCGAGCGGTCGGCGCCTGAGACGTAGGCCGGCTGGAAACTGGAAGGCTCACGCGGGCGGCGGTCCTCGAGGACCTGTACCGCGGTCCGGTAGACCTGGGTGCTGTCCAGCGGCCGGCCCTCGCGGTCGGTGAAGCTGGAACCGGCGAGCTGTTCGACGAGGTCTTCGAGCGCTTCGAGCGCGGTCACGGGCGCAGGCATGGGGCCTCCCTGGTCTGCCTTCCAGGGAAGCCAACCCGCGAAACGCCGTTTGGTTCGATCCCGCCTGTGGATGGGCGCGGACGCCGGCCTCAGGAGGCCGGCGCCCCCGCGTGACCGGCGATCTCGGCCGCCCGGGCCGTCTCGGCCTCGCGCAGCCGCCGATAGGTCGCCAGCGCCTGACCCACGACCTGGTCCATGTTGTAGTACCGGTAGGTCGCCAGACGGCCCACGAAGGTCACGTCCCGCTGCTGCAGGGCCAGCGCCTCATACTGCTTGAACAGGGCGTGGTTCTCGGCGCGGGGGATCGGATAGTAGGGATCGCCCTCCGCGCTGGGGTACTCGTAGGTGATCGAGGTGCGCGGATTGGTCTGGCCGGTCAGGTGCTTGTACTCGGTGATCCGGGTGTAGGGCACGTCCTCCTCCGGATAGTTCACCGTCGCGACCGGCTGGAACCACTCGCGGTCCAGCGTCTGGTGGTCGAACTTCAGGCTGCGGTAGGGCAGCTCGCCGAAGCGGTGGCCGAAATACTCGTCGATCGGGCCGCAGAAGATGGTGTGGCCGGGCTCGACCTCGGCCTCGACCTCGGTGTGGTCGACGCCCAGTTCGATCTCGATGTTCGGATGGTCGAGCATGTTCTCGAACATCCGGGTGTAGCCGTGCAGCGGCATGGCCTGGAACCGGTCGGTGAAATAGCGGTCGTCTAGGTTGGTCCTGGTCGGCACGCGCGAGGTGACCGACTTGTCGAGTTCGGACGGGTCCATGCCCCACTGCTTGCGGGTGTAGCCGCGGAAGAAGCGCTCGTAGAGCTCGCGGCCGATGGCGTTGACGACCACGTCTTCAGAGGTCCGGATCTTCTCCACCGGCTCGGCGCGCGAGGCGAGGAAGGCCTCCGCCTCGGCGTCGGTCTCGAGCTTCAGCCCGTAGAGCATGTTCAGCGTCGTGCGGTTGATCGGCATCGGCACGTGCAGCCCGCGCGTCGAGGCCAGCACCCGGTGCTCGTACGGACGCCAGGCGGTGAAGCGCGACAGATAGGCGAACACCTCCTGGGAGTTGGTGTGGAAGATGTGCGGCCCGTACTTGTGGATCAGCACCCCCGCCTGATCGTGGTGGTCGTAGGCGTTGCCGCCGATGTGCGGGCGCCGGTCGATGACCAGGACGCGCTTGCCGGCGTCGTTGGCCAGACGCTCGGCCAGCACCGAGCCCGCGAAGCCCGCGCCGACGATCAGATAGTCGGGCCGACGCTTCGGCTTCGACGACACGATGGCCGGGCCGGCGACGCGCAGCGGCGGATTGCCCGGACGCCGCGCGGCGGCCTCGTCGATCAGGGCCGCCATGCGGGCGAAGGTGCGGTCCCAGGACAGTTCCGACAGGATCTTGTCGACCTCAGGCCGCCAGGCCTGGGGCTTCTGCGACAGTTCGAGCGCCTTTTCGCACTCGGCGATGAAGGCCTCGGCGGTGTCGGCGATGCGGACGCCTTCGAGGTCGCCATAGTGGCGGACCACGTCGGTGATCGGGGTCGAGACCACCGGCCGGCCGCCGGCCAGATATTCCGGCGTCTTGGTCGGGCTGATGAACTTGGTCGCGTCGTTGATGGCGAAGGGCATCAGCGCCACGTCCCACCCTGCCAGATAGGACGGCAGCTGGGCGTAGGACTTCGAGCCCAGGTAGTGGACGTTGTTGCGCCTGGGCAGGTCGGCGAGGTCGACCTTCACCACCGGTCCGACCATGACGATCGACCAATCCGGCCGTGCGTCGGCCAGGGCCGCGATGAGGTCCAGGTCGAGCCGCTCGTCGATGACGCCGTAGTAGCCGAGCCGGGGACGGATCAGGCCCGCCTGGTCGATGGCCGCGTCGCGGTCCAGCTCGCGCGCCTGGGCGAAGTGGGCGCGATCGACGCTGGAGGGGAAGGGGTGGACGTTGTCGTGCTGGAGGCGCTTGGCCTCCCACAGGCTGTAGCCGCCGGTGAAGACGACGTCGGCCTTCTCGAACAGCTCCTGCTCGCGGGACACCAGTTCGGGCGGGGCGAAGCGGAAGTGCGAGAGCTCGTCCATGCAGTCGTAGACGACGACCGAGGCGTCCAGATGCCGCGAGAAGCTGAGCATCATGGGCGTGTAGTACCAGACGATCGGACGGCTGATGGCCCGTTCGTCGACCAGCTCGTCGAGCAGGACCTTGGCGGCGATGTCGGTCGTCTCGGGATCATAGCCAGGCGGCAACAGCGGCGTGGCCACGACCACGCCGGACTTGTCGCAGACGTTGCGGCGCAGAGCCGGCGTCGTGCGGTCCTGCTCGATGATCGGCTCCTCGAAGAAGATCACAGGCCGATGCGCGGCGAAGCGCGTCATCAGATGTTGCGGCCGCTGGAAAACGAAATCCCAGCGGAGATGCGAGAAGCAGATCAGGGTCGCCGGCCCCTCAACGCCTCGCGCACCTGCAAACCCCGAACCGGGCGCGAACGAACGGTCTTCCGACGACAAACCGGGCATGGAACTCCACCTGCAAGAAAGGTTGCACCGCACCAAACCGTTGAAACCTCGCAAAGTTCCTGTGTCGGCAAGCAGACGAGGCGGCCTGGCGAATAAGTCCCGGGAATCGCAGAGAGGGTCTGTAAATTGCGCGCTGGGCTCCCCATATAGGGGGCGCTGAGCCGCGCTTGCGCGCGGTTGTCTCTCGCCTTCGCCGGAGACCAGGGGCTCCCCGGTCCAGCGGCGCAGTCTGGGCCAACCGGCCCGTCACGAGAGAACAGAACAGATGGCCAAGGAAGAACTGATCGAATTCGACGGCGAGATCGTCGAACTGCTGCCGGAGGGCCGCTTCCGGGTCCGGCTCGAGAACGAACACGAGATCCTGGCCTACACCGCCGGCCGAATGCGCAAGAACCGCATCCGCTCCATCGTCGGCGATCGGGTGACGGTCGAGATGACGCCCTACGATCTGGATCGCGGCCGGATCACCTTCCGGCACAAGACCGGCGCGGCCGCCACGCCGCGCCCGCGCCAGCAGTTCCGGCGGCGCTGATCGCTCAGGCGGAGCGACGCTCCGCCTGGCCCCACAGACGCTCGCGGTAGGCGTCGAAGCACCGCGCGCCCGACAGCAGACGCATGACAGCACCCTCGGCCAGCGAGCGGCCGAGCGAAGGGTCCTGCTCCATCAGGGGTCGCAGGATCTCGGCGTTCCAGGCCTTGGAGTGCTCGACGTCGAGCGTGGCGTGGAGGGCGAAATATTTCCGCTCCGGCCCGACGCCCAGCCGCTTCAGGCCCGCCGCCACGTGTGCGGCCCGCCACGGGGCGGTCAGCTCCACCGCACCGAGCGCGCCCAGCGCGTGGTAGGCGTAGCGGCGGGTGGTGGCGAAGGCGACCAGGCAGTTGCCCAGCGCCAGCGACGGCCACACCGTGCCCTCGATCGTCGGCTTGAGGTCCAGGGCCTTGGCCAGCCGATCCAGCATCGGGCCGTGCATGCCGCCCTCGTTGCCACGACCCATCTCGTCCCAGTAGTTGCGGGCCAGCTCCAGCTTGGGCCGGGTGGGCATCTTCACCTGCGCCAGGGCGACCAGGTCCTCGAAGCCCGCCTCGCCGGCGACCTCCTGCAGCAGGAACCAGCGCATCTCCTCCATGGAGGCCTCCTCGGCCAGCCACGGGAACAGCGGGTCGTTCTGGCCCGGCCCGGTGTCGATCAGGGCCTCGAACCAGGCGATGAAGCCCTCGACGTCGGCAGGCGCATTCGCGACGAGCGGGGCGATCTCCTCGCGGAAGGCTTCGATCCAGCCACCCTCGACCAGGGTCATCTCGGCGTCGGCGCGCGCGTCCGCCGCCCAGTCCTCATAGGGCGTGGTCGGGTCGAGCCGCCGGTGGTTCCACCGCGCCAGCCGGCGGTGGAAGGCTTCGGGATCGGTCAGGTGTCCGGCGCCTTGCGGAGCCGGGGGAAAGCTTACGAGAGTCATCGCGCGCCTGTGGCTTGGGGAGACCGGGAAACAAGCGCGCGTGCCCGACGGTTCCGAATCCGCTGTAATGCAAACTATTGAACACACGCATTCTCTGGAACGCGGCGCGCCAGTCGCGAGTTGAGCGAACTCGCGACAAAGGGATTCAGGACATGAACGCGCAGGGCTTCCTTTGGACGATCGCGCAGGTGGGATCGACCTGGCGCTGGGAGGCCGCGCCTCGCGACGGACAGCCGCGCCCCATCTCGGGTGAAGCGCCTACGCGGGCGGCGGCGGCGGCCTGCCTGGTGCGCGTCATCGCGCGCGAAACGGCCGCCACCCGGCCCTGACCCGCGACGAGTTCAGGCGCGCGTGAGGACGGCGCCGACCGCCGCGATCCGCTCCACCTCGCGATAGGCCGGGCGCTCAAGTTCGGAGCCGAAGACGTCGGGGTCCAGCTCCTCGTAGGCGAGGCTGAGGCCGCTCTCGGCGGCGAGCTGTTCCAGGCCCTCGCACATGGCGTCGCGGCCCTCGACGATGGCCGAGCCGGTGTAGAGGAGCATCCGTCCGCCCGGGCGCAGCCGCTCGCACGCCTCGCGGGCCCACTGCATCGACAGCTCCGCGCCCAGGGCGCCGCCGCCGTCACGGTACGTCCGCCCGTCGTCGTCGGCGATGTAGGGCGGATTGGCGAGGATCAGGTCGAAGTCGTCCTCGACCCCGGCCATGCCGGCGCTCTCCACCGTGGCGACCGGCAAGCCCGCATAGGTCGTGTTGGCGCCCGTGAAGCGCAGGGCCGCCGGATTCACGTCGCCGGCCAGGACTTCGGATCTGGGCAGCAAGGCCGCCGCCGTGATCGCGCCGACGCCCGCCCCGCAGCCGATGTCGAAGACGCGGAAGGCCGCCCATGAGGGCGAGACCTGGGCGCGGATGAAACGCGCGAAGCGATAGCTGTCCGGTCCGAGGAAGACCGCGTCCGCCGACTCCGTCGGATAGGCGGAATGCAGCAGCAGGCGGCCGTTCAGGGTGCTCACCCTCACCGCGCTGCGCAGGCCGTCGGGCGTGGTCTCCAGAAGGCCCAGGCCGGCCAGCATCGCCTCGACCTCAGGAAAGACGCCCGGCTCGAAGGGCCGGCTCCAGCCGAAGACGTCGCGTAGGTCGCGCGCCATGGCGCGCGGTTCGCGAGACAGCACGGCGGCGTGGGTGTCGGGCGAGGGGGTGACGAAAGCGTAGCCCTGCGTCTGCAGCAGGGACAGAAGCTCGACCAGGACGGGCTCGTCCGCCTCCGGCCTCAAAAGCGGCGCGTTCAACCCCAGAGCTTCTGGTAGGTGTCGCGCGGTCCGCGCGTCTCGACGCCGACGATACGGCCGATGGTTCGGAGCGCGGCCTCGCGGCTCATCGGGTCGGCCGGGTCGGCCTCGCGACGCAGCACCTCGGCGATTTGATCCAACTCGTCGTGGCCGTAGTCATTGAAACTGCGCGTCTCTTCGGAAACCTGCATTGGAACCTCCCTGTCGGGGCAGGAACGCAGAAAGCGCGACCGGGATGCAGACCGGCGTTAGGCGAGCAGCGCCTCGACGGCGGCGACGCCGCAGGCGCCGCTGCTGATCAGAGCCGGCGCGGTCGTCTCCGACACGCCGCCGAGCGCATAGACGGGCAGGCGCGCCGCGCGCACCAGTTCGCCGAACCGCGCCGCCCCCAGCGGAGCCCCCGCCGAGGGGCTGCGGCTCGGGAAGACGGGCGACAGGAGCGCGGCGTCAGCGCCCGCGCGGGCCGCGCGTTCGAGCGCTTCCGCCGAGTGGGCGGCGGTTGTGATCCGCCAGTGCGGGTGCTCCACACGCAGGGCGACCGCGCGCTCGATAGCGCGCTCCGGCAGGTGGACGCCGTCGACCTCCAGCGTCTCGCCCAGCTCCGCGTCCGCGCCGACGAGGAAGATCAGGCCGCGCCGCCGCGCCGTCTCGGCCAGCCTGCGGCCCACCGCCGTCGCGTCCGGGCGCCCGAACCCGCGGAACACCACTCCGGCCCCGGCAGGCAGCCGCTCGACGGTCTCCCAGGGCTTTGGCGTGCGGTCGGGGTCAGTCAGGAACAGCAGCGGCGGCAGGGTGCGACCGCCCGGCTTGGCGTGGGCGCACGACTGGCTTAGGGCCAGAGCCGTCGACAGGAGCGCGTTCGATGTCCAGTCCAACTCAGGGTCCGCAAGAGGCGCTGGCGGCCGTCCGCCACAGGATCGCGCGCGCCGCGAGGGCCGCCGGCCGCGCGCCCGAGGATGTGACCCTGATCGCGGTGAGCAAGCAACAGCCCTGGGAGCGCGTCCAGGCCCTCCTCGACGCGGGCCATCGCGTCTTTGGCGAGAACCGGGTGCAGGAGGCGCAAGGCCGCTGGGCGGACCGGCGCACGGAATGGCCCGACCTCCAGTTGCGTCTGATCGGCCCGCTGCAGTCCAACAAGGCCGCCGAGGCCGTGGCCCTGTTCGACGTGATCGAGACGCTCGACCGCGACAGCCTAGCGGAGGCCCTGGTCAAGGCGATCGCCAAGGCCGGGCGCGCGCCCGAGCTGTTCGTCCAGGTCAACACCGGTGAAGAGCCTCAGAAGGCGGGGGTGGCGCCGCACGAGGTCGACGCCTTCCTCGACCGCGTGCGCCAGACGCACGGACTGAACGTCTCGGGCCTGATGTGCATTCCACCCGCGGATGAGGAACCCGCCATGCATTTCGCGCTGTTGAGGAAGATCGCCCGCCGCAACGGGATCGAGCGTCTGTCCATGGGCATGAGCGGCGACTACGAGACCGCCGTGCGGTTCGGCGCCACCCACGTCCGCGTCGGCTCGGCCCTGTTCGGGGCGCGCGAGGGGTTTGCGGCCAAGGCCGCATCGGGCCAATAAGGGCCATGGCCCAGGCGACTTCGATTCTGATCGTCGACGACGACAACGACCTGCGCGAGGCGCTGGCCGAGCAGCTGGCGCTCAACGGCGAGTTCGCGGTCGACCAGGCCGCGACGGGCCTGGATGGGGTCAAGAAGGGCTCCGAAGGCCGGGCCGAACTGATCCTGCTCGACATCGACCTGCCCGACATCAATGGCCGCGAGGTCTGCAAGCGGCTGCGCGAGGCCGGGGTGCGGGCCCCCATCGTCATGCTGACCGCCCAGGACAGCGAGGCCGACACCATCCAGGGTCTCGATTCCGGCGCGACGGACTATGTCACCAAGCCGTTCCGCTTCGCGGTCCTGCTGGCCCGCATTCGCGCCCACCTGCGCAGCGTCGAGCAGTCCGAGGACGCCGTCTTCCGCATCGGCCCCTACCAGTTCCGCCCGGCCCAGAAGGCCCTGTTCGACGAGGGCGGAAAGCGCATCCGCCTGACGGACAAGGAAACCTCGATCCTGAAGTATCTGCTGCGCGCCCGTTCCGAGGCGGTCAGCCGCGAGGAGCTGCTCACCGAGGTCTGGGGCTACAACGCCGGCGTCACCACCCACACGCTCGAGACCCACA
>CAMPGL010000041.1 GCA_946885435.1 uncultured Brevundimonas sp.
CGTGATCCAGGGCTTCGACGCCGTCACCGGCGAGCTGCGCTGGGCCTGGGACATGGCGCGACCCGACCGGACGGGTCGGCCGCCAGAGGGCGAAACCTACACGCCCGGCACGCCCAACATGTGGACCACCGCCTCGGGCGACGAAGCGCTGGGCCTGGTCTATCTGCCGATGGGCAACTCGGCGGCGGACTACTGGTCGAGCGACCGGTCCGCCGAGGAGAACGCCTACGCCACCGCGCTCGTGGCGCTCGACGTCACGACGGGTCGGCCGGCGTGGCGGTTCCAGACCGTCCACATGGACGTCTGGGACTACGACCTCGGTTCGACCGCCACCCTGATCGACTATCCGACTGCGGCCGGCTCGGTTCCGGCCCTGGTGCTGCCGAGCAAGCAGGGCGACATCTACATCCTGGATCGTCGCACCGGCCAGCCGCTGACGCCGGTGGAGGAACGCCCGGTTCCCCAGGGCGGCGTCGAGCCGGAGATGCGGACCGAGACCCAGCCCTTCTCCGCCTACCACACCCTGGCGCGGCCACGCCTGACCGAGCGGGACATGTGGGGGATCAGCGCGATCGACCAGATGATCTGCCGGATCGGTTTCCGTCAGGCGGCCTATGACGGCATCTACACTCCTCCGACCTCGGACCAGCGCTGGATCCAGTACCCCGGCTACAACGGGGGCTCGGACTGGGGCGGCGTGGCCGTCGATCCGGTTCGTGGCCTGATCATCGCCAACTACAACGACATGCCGAACTACAACCGGCTGGTGCCCCGCGAGGAGGCCAATGAGATGGGCTGGTTCCCGCGCGGCGACCCGCGCCTGGCCGAACAGACGCCCGGGTCACGAGGCGGCGTCCCCGAAGGCGCCGAGGGCGCGGGCGATCCGCAGATGGGCGTGCCCTACGCCATCGACGTCAACGCCGGCTGGCGGATGAGTTCGACGGGCATGCTCTGCAAGGAGCCGCCGTACGGCGGCATCCGGGCCATCGACCTGCGCACCGGCGAGACCGTCTGGGACCGGCCCTTCGGCCAGGCCCGGCGCAACGGGCCCTTCGGCATCCCCTCCATGCTGCCCATCGACATCGGCACACCCAACAACGGCGGCGCGGTGGTCACGGCCGGCGGCCTGGTCTTCATCGCCGCGGCCACGGACAACCTCATCCGGGCCATCGACATCGAGACGGGCGAGACCCTGTGGAGCGACGTGCTGCCGGCGGGTGGGCAGGCGACGCCGATCGTGTACGAGGATGGCGGACGCCAGTTTCTGGTGATCATGACGGGAGGACACCACTTCATGGAGACGCCCCCCGGCGACGAAGTCATCGCCTACGCCCTTCCGCGCGGGTGAGCTCGCTGTTGAGTCCTGGTCTTTTCGCCGCGGCGGCGCTCGCCGCCCAACCGGCGAGCCCGACCCCCGTCGAGGAGGTGGTCATCACCGTCGCGCGCCTGCCGCCGCTGGTGGCCGAGCGCGCCTATTCCACCGTGACGCTCGACGAGGCGGCGCTGGATGACGGGCGCCGGCTTGACGAAGCCCTGACGGACACCCCCGGCGTCTCCCTGTTTCGGCGCACCTCGAGCGCGGCGGCCAATCCCACCACCCAGGGCCTCTCGCTCCGCTCGATCGCGCCCTCGGGGGCGGGGCGGGCCCTTGTGACCCTGGACGGCGTGCCCCTGAACGATCCCTTCGGGGGCTGGGTGGTGTGGAGTCAGCTGCCGTCCGAGGCGGTCGACCGCGTCGACATCGTGCGCGGCGGCGGGGCGGGGGCCTATGGCGCCGGCGCCCTGACCGGCGCGGTGATCCTGCGCGAGCGAGACGCCGGAGCGGTGCTGGACGTGTCGGTTGCGGAGCGCGGGGGACGGCGCGCGGCCGGCTGGGGCCAGGTCGGTGCGGGCCCCTTGCGTCTGTCGGTCTCCGGTCTCGTCGAGCGTTTGGACGGCTACACTCCGGTTCGGGGACCTGAGGCCGGCGCGGCTGACCAGCCGCTGGATCTCCAGGCCCATGGCGCCGCTGTCCGGCTCGATGGAGGGGTCGGAAGCCGCGGCGTCATCTCACTGCGGGTTTCCGGATGGGAGGAAGAGCGCGGATCGGGCCTGGCCGGCGGCGGCTCGCGCGCGGCCGGTCATCTGGTCTCCGTCACGGCCGCGGCGCCGCCGGGCGATGAGGCGCTGGGCTGGCGGCTGCAGGCCTGGACGCACGGCAGCGACCTGGCGAACCGGTTCGTGGCCGTGGCGGACGACCGCTCCTCCACCAGCCCGGCCAGCAGCCAGGACGAGACGCCCGCCCGGGGCTGGGGCCTGAACGCCGCCCTGCGGCGACAACAGGTCTGGGCCGACGGCCGGCTGGAGTGGGAGCTCGGCGCCGACGCGCGCCACGCGCGCGGGGAGACGCGCGAACGGTCGCGCTATATCGGCGGCGCCTTCACGCGAAGCCGGGTCGCCGGCGGCGAGGCCCTGGTCGCCGGCGGCTACGTCGAGGCTTCCTGGACGACCGGGACCTGGCTGGTGGCCGGCGGCGCCAGGCTGGATCACTGGCGGAACAGCGAAGGCCGCCGCGTCGAGCGCGACCTGACGACCGGAGCGCCGACCCTCGAACACACGGCGCCCGACCGGCAGGGTCAGGTGGCCAGCGGACGGGCGGCCGTCCGCCGAGATCTCGGCGACTGGGCGTTGCGGGCGGCGGCCTACACAGCGTTTCGGCCCCCGACCTTGAACGAACTCCACCGGCCGTTTCGCGTCGGTAACGACATCACCGAGGCCAACGCCGAGCTCGAGCCTGAACGTCTGCGCGGCCTGGACGCGGGCGTCGAATGGCGGTCCGGCGCCGTCGCGCTCGACGCGACCGTCTTCTGGAACGAGATCGAGGACGCCATCGTCAATGTCACCCTCGCCGAGGGGCCCGGGACCTTTCCGGTGGCCGGGTTCGTGCCGGCCGGGGGCGTGCTGCGCCAGCGGATGAACGCGGGAACGATCCGCGCCCTGGGCCTGGAGGCCGAAGCCGTCTGGCGGCGAGGTCCCGTCGAGCTTCGCGGGGCCGTCGCCCTTACCGACGCCGAGGTCGACGGCGGCCGGGGCGCGCCTCAGCTGACCGGACTGCGGCCGGCCCAGGCGCCCGAGATCAGCGGCCTGATCTCCGCGGCCTGGACCGTCTCCGAGCGCCTCAGGGTCGAGGGCCGCCTCCGCTGGGAGGGGGAGCGTTTCGAAGACGACCTGAACAGCCGCGTCCTCGAGCGGGCTGCGACCGTTGACCTCCGCGGCGAGTGGCGGCTGAGCGATCGCGCGCTGGCATGGATCGCCGCGGAGAACCTCCTGGACGCCGACGTCGAGGTTTCGGAGACCGCCGACGGCGTCGCCGGCCTCGGCCCCCCGCGCTCCCTCCGCGTCGGGCTTCGCCTCAGCCTCTGACCGGCTCGCCGTTCAGCCGGCGCCCTGCAGCAGATAGAGACCCGCCAACCCCAGCCCGTAGATCACTATCACCGCGGCGCTGTCCCAGCCCATGCGCAGGACCGTGCGATCCCGGCGCTCCACCATCCCCATCACATAGACCGCGCACAACACGATCCCCAGCATGGCGACGGCCACCGAAAAGCTTCCGACCTGACCCAGCGCCGGGCCGCCCCCGTCCAGTCCGTCGACCAGGGCGATGAGCGCCACGTCGAACAGGTTGCCGCCGAAGACGTCGCCTATGGCCATCTGGTGCCGTTTCAGCCTCAGGGCGCCGATGGCGCTGGACAGCTCGGGCAGCGACGTCGCCCCGGCCAGGAACACCGCGCCGAAGAAGCCCGCCCCCAGGCCCGCCTGCTCGGCGATCGCCTCTCCCGTGCGTGTCAGCAAATAGCCCGCCGCCAGGATCGCCGCCGCCGTCAGGCCCAGGAGCGCAAACAGGCGCACGAGCGAGTCCCGGCGGGCGTCGGCGGCCTCCTCCGGAGCAGGCTCCCATCCGACCGGCCGCCACGCCGGCGATCGGTCCAGGCCTCTGGCCACCCAGACGCAGGCCGCATACGCGGCCACCACGCAAAGCGCTCCGAGCCCAAAGCCGGTCCCGAACAGCTCGGGATCGCCGATCGCCACGAAGCCGCCCGCGATCGCCAGCAGCAGCACGTTCATTGCGGCGTAGGCGAGCACGTCCGGTCGCGGAATGCGGGAGGTCAGGGCCTCGCGCCCGGTCACCGCATCGGCGACCGCCAGCACCACCAGCTGAAAGGCCACGCCGCCCAGCAGGTTGTTCACTGCCAGAGTCGGCCCGGAGAACAGGGCCGCAGTTGTCGAGGTGGCGATCTCCGGCAGGGACGTCACCCCGCCCAGGACGACCAGACCCACCACCGCCCCGCCGAGGCCGGTCGCGGTCGCCAGACGGTCCGCGTACCGGGCCAGCCGGGTTCCCGCATGCCAGACCGTCGCCGCGGCCAGCGCGAACAGGACCAAGGAAGGACCGAGGCCACCCTCGCCGTTCAGCCACCCGAGAAGTTCGTCCAGCGCGCCGTCCACCCCCGGAAAGCCTGCCGGCTCTGCGAATGTTCCGACGGTCCTGGGGCCGCGCAGGTGGAAACCTTCGGCAGGTGAAGCGGGTTGGGGAGCCATGCCGGCTTGGCTGTATCTGCTCACCCAGTTGAACCGCCGCCTCTGGCTGAGCGCGGCGGCCTACAGCCTGCTCGGCCTGCTGGCCGCCCTGCTCGCGGCCGCCTTCGACCAGTATGTGCCGAGCGACTTCCCGCTGAAGGTGGGGTCGGATTCCGTCGATGACATCCTGTCGATCCTGGCCAGCAGCATGCTTGCCGTGGCCACCTTTTCGCTGACCACGTTGGTCACGGCCTATACGGCGGTCGGGGCCTCGGCGGCGCCGCGCGCATCAGAATTGCTTGTATCGGATCGCGCTATCCGCAGCGCACTGGGCACCTTTGTAGGCGCCTTCATATACGCCGTCGTCGGCATCGTGGCCCTGCACACCGGCTACTACGGCGCCCAGGGCCGGGTGATCCTTTTCTTCGTGACCCTGCTCGTGCTGGTGCTCGTGATTCTCGCCATGCTGCGCTGGATCGGAGAACTCTCCGGCCTGGGACAAACCGGTGACGCCATTGATCGCGTCGCCCAAGCCGCCGAACGAGCTTTGGGCACGGACATCGCCGGGCGCGCCTGGCGTACGGAAGCGCCCCCACCGTCGGACGCCCGGCCCGTCGTCGCGACGAAGACCGGTTTCATCCAGAACGTTGACCTGAGTGCGCTGGACGAGCTGACCGGCGAGGGCCGCGAGATCTGGCTCACCGCCGGAGCCGGTGACTTCGTCCATCCGGGGCGCCGCATCGCGCTCGTGCGCGGCGAGGTCCCCGACGAGGCCCTTTGCGAAGCGATCACTGTGGGCAATAGACGGACCTTCGATCAGGACCCCCGCTATGGACTCGAGGTGCTGGGCGAGATCGCCGCACGCGCCCTGTCTCCCGGCGTCAACGATCCCGGCACCGCCAAGGCGGCCCTGTCCGCCGCCGTCGTCCGTCTCGACGGGTGGGCGAGACGGGGGTCCGACCAGGGGGCCGCGGCCGCGGGCGCCCAGCCGGCGCCCCTGTCGGGTGAGGAGTTGTTGTCCGGGCTGATCGATCCCCTGGCCCGTCACGGGGCTGCGGCCTACCCGCTTCAGCTGGACGCTCAGGCGCTGCTGGCGGCTCTGCGTCACAGTCCCGACAGGCGGCTAGCTCGCGCCGCCGACCAGGCCGCGGCTCGCTTGGCGGCGGCCGCCCGCGAGGCCCTGGAGTCCCCTAGGGAGAAAGGCCAGGTCACGGCCGCCGAGGCCGCGGGCGCGGCCTGAGCGGCCCTTCGTCGCGGTCGTCCGCGGTCCTCGGTCGCCTTTCCGGTCCCGTGGCGATGCCGTCAGCGGCTAATCGTCAGCTTGGACTTCGCAGACGGCGAATTATGCGCAAGCGGGGAGGGCGACGAACAGGGACGGCGCAGAGAGGGCCGGCCACACGTCGCCCCTTTCGAGGCGAATCCGGGCGGCCAAGCTGGCGAAAGGGGAGACTGTGCGCCAACAGCTGGGCGTTTGCCGCCCGATGCAGTCGCCTGGCTCTCCATAGACTCCATTCGCAGACTGGCTGGCGGTGCCGTCAGTCTAACGCGAAAAAATCTCCACCGGAGATACGCGAGCAAAGTGCTAGTCGTGGGGATCGGTGCCTGGGAGCCGGAGCATCTTCAGAGCTTGCCTCGCCACCTTATCGGTTTTTCAGAGCCAGGTTTTTCCAACATGGCGCCCGCGAGTAAGCGCTTCAGCCGCGCATTTTGCTCCTCGAGGATCCTCATGCGTATGCGGACCTCGATCTCCTGCTCCTGAGAAATGCTCAATGTTGCGCTCGCTCTCGAGCGTCCAACTATCGACTACCCGTGGCGCAGCGGAGAGCAATGATCGGTGAGGCGTGCATCCTCTTGATCGCACCAGCTAGACTATTTGGTCGGGAAAAGCTTCGTCGATAGCGGCGAGCACGGCGCGCATATGCGGCCGGAGACGGAGAACACCTAATGAACATAAGGCGTGTCGGCGGCAGGATAGCGCCAGCACGGTCTCGAAAACTGCGTCTGAGTGGTGGATCAGCGAAACAAGATTTTCGCCGCTTGGGCCATTTCGGCCCTCAAACCAGTTCCGCACGGCTCTTTCATTTGCATTTGTGATCCGGCCGACTTCCTTGCGCGCTGAGGGCGACAAACCCCATTCCGCCTTCATGGCCGTCGCGATGCTATCGGCGAAGTGTCCCATGATACTCCCTCCCTTGTAGGAACGTTTTTCACAAGCTGGCCTGAAAAGTTCAGTCCACCTTATGAAACGACTTTCCCGAGCTGGGGGGTCTAGGCTCACGCGTCGCGGCCAGTCCAAGGCTGCGGGCGGCGTGGGCAGATGTATCCGGCAGACGAGAAGAAGAACATAGGCGCGACGCGGCTCCAAAGGGCGGCGCAGTACGTGCGCATGTCGACGGAGCATCAAAAATACTCGACCGAAAATCAGGCCGAAATCATCGCTGCCTATGCCGTCAGGCGCGGGTTCGAGATCGTGCGAACCTATGAAGATGCCGGCAAGAGCGGCCTCAGGATCGATGGCCGTGCGTCACTTCAGAAGCTGATTGGCGACGTCCGTGCCGGATCTCCTGGATTTCAGGCCATTCTCGTCTACGACGTCAGCCGGTGGGGTCGCTTTCAAGACGCGGACGAGAGCGCCTACTATGAGTTCATTTGCCGCGAGGCTGGCATCTCGGTCCACTATTGTGCCGAGCAGTTCGAGAATGACGGCAGCTTAAGCGCTACCGTCATCAAGAGCATGAAGCGAGCGATGGCGGGCGAGTACTCGCGTGAACTGTCGGCCAAGGTGTTTACAGGCCAATGCCGCCTTATCACGCTGGGATTTCGGCAGGGCGGGCCGGCGGGGTACGGCCTCCGGCGCTTGCTCGTTGACGAGCATCGTCAGCCGAAGGCCCAACTCGGTCTGCGTGAACAGAAGAGCCTCCAGACCGACAGAGTGATCCTCACGCCGGGACCGCCCGATGAGATTGAGGTCGTTCGCCGGCTCTATCGCATGTTCGTCGTTCAGCGACGCCACGAAAGCGAGATCGCCGCCGCACTCAATGCCGAGGGGCTCCTAACTGATCGGGGCCGGGCCTGGACCAGAGGCGTGGTGCACCAGATCCTGACGAACGAAAAGTACATCGGGAACAACGTCTACAATCGTCAGTCCTTCAAACTGAAAGCTAAGAGGGTCAGAAACTCACGCGAAATGTGGGTCCGGGCTGATGGAGCCTTCGAAGGCATCGTCGAAGCGGACTTTTTTGAAGCTGCGCAGCGCATCATCGGAGAGCGAAGCAAGCGCTACTCAGACCAGGAGCTGTTAGACCGGCTGAGCGATCTGCTTGCCCAGAAGGGTTGGCTTTCGGGCCTTGTGATCGACGAAGTCGAAGACATGCCCTCAAGCTCGACGTTCACCCACCGCTTCGGAAGCCTACTGAGGGCCTACGCCCTGATCGGCTATTCTCCGGGGCGCGACTTTCGGTACATCGAGGTCAATCGCGCGCTTCGTCAATTGCACCCTGAGGTGGTGCAGGCCGTTATCGACGACATCGGCGAGGCGGGCGGATCGGTCGTTCGCGATGAGGCGACCGACCTGCTTCGGATCAACGGAGAGTTCTCAGCGTCTGTCGTAATTGTGCGGTGTCGACAGACCTCTGCTGGTGCACAACGGTGGAAGCTTCGGCTTGATCAAGGGCTTCGGCCGTCCATCACAATTGCCGTGCGCATGGCGGAGAACAACGTTCAGGTCAGGGACTACTACATCCTGCCCTGGTTGGATCCGGGGTTGTGCTCGGAACTGAGACTAGCGTCGCACAATGGCGTCCAACTCGACTCCTACCGGGTCGACACGCTTGACCCGTTTCTATGTCTGGTGCGCCGGCGCGAACTGCGTGCCGCATGACGGACCAGGCTCCCGAAATCCGAATGGTCCCAGTCGACGCCATCACCGTGGTCAACCCGCGGGCGCGCAATAAGCGCGTTTTCCAGGAGCTGGTGAGCAGCATCGAACTGCTGGGCCTCAAGAGACCCATCACTGTCACGCCGCGCGCTGGGTCGCGCCGTTATGATCTGGTGTGCGGGCAGGGAAGGCTCGAAGCCTTTGTGGCTCTCGGTCAGACGGAGATACCCGCAGTCGTGATCGAGGCCAGCGAAGACGATTGCTTCATCATGAGCCTCGTCGAGAACCTCGCTCGCCGCACTCATACGCCGCTGGAGCTTGTGCGAGGAATTGGGGAACTCAAGGAGCGCGGCTACGGCCCGGCTGAAATCGCGACCAAGGTCGGGTTCAGCAAGGAGTATATTTCTTCGATCTGCTTCCTCCTCGACCATGGCGAGGAGAAACTGATCAACGCCGTAGAGCGGGGCGCCATCCCACACACCATCGCCATCGAGATCGCCAGAGCAAAGGACGGGGACGTCCAGCAAGCTTTGGCCAAGGCCTATCAGGAAAAATCCATTCCTGGGAAACAGGTGCTCGCGATCCGGCAGATCATCGAACAGCGCAACAGTTCCGGCAAAGGCGTTAGCCGGACAACGCATGGCCCGCGATCGTCGAGGCCAGTCACTTCTGAAGCGCTCATCCAAGCCTATCAGAGAGAGACTGAGCGCCAGAAGCTTCTAGTCAAGCGCGCCTCGCTGGCACGAAGCCGCCTGCTTTTCGTCTCCACAGCCTTTCGCAATCTGCTCGATGATGATCACTTCGTCGCCCTACTTCGTGCTGAGGGGATCAACACGATCCCGGCCGCTCTAGCCGAGCGCATTGGGCCCTCGAGATTCTGAGATGGGCTCTGTTCGCATCGCGTTCGAACAGCAGATCAGGATCATATCCCTCGATCAGCTGCTTCCATCCCGGCAGTTGTCCGTCGCGGTGCTCTCATCCTCAAAAGCCCAACGGATCGCCGCTTCGATTGCTCAGCTTGGGTTGGTCGAACCGATAGTCGTCGTGACCGCCAATGCTGGCGGTCCTTACACGGTTCTGGATGGTCACGTGCGGCTCCACGCCCTGCGCGAGCAGGGGGCGGCCAACGCGCGCTGCCTGCTGGCTTCGGACGATGAAGCCTTCACTTACAACAAGCGTGTCAATCGGCTCGCCGTAGTTCAAGAGCACTACATGATAATGCGAGCCCTCGAGCGCGGGGTCTCGGAGACCAAGTTGGCCAGCGCCTTAAACGTCAATGTGGAGGTCATCCGGCACCGCCGACAACTTCTCGACGGCATTAGCCCCGACGTGGAGGATCTGCTGAAGGACCGGGTGGTCGGCACCCACGTATTCAACAAGCTGAAGAAGATGAGGCCGGTGCGCCAGCTCGAAGTCGCCGAGCTGATGGTAGCCGCCAACAACTTCAGCACCAACTACGTCAAGGCGCTACTGGCGACCTCCAAGCCGCAGGATCTCATCAAGCCGGACCAACTTCGCAGGGCCACGGGCCTCACCGGCGAACAGATGGATCGCCTGGAGCGAGAGATGGCCTCGATCAGTCACGACTATAAGGAGCTCGAGGCCACCTACGGCGACGATATGCTGCTCCTCGTGATCGCGGGCGGATTCCTGGACCGAATCCTAGCGAGGCCGGCTTTGGAGCAGTTTCTGGCTCAGCGTCACCCCGAGATGTTGGAGACTTTTCGTTCGATCGTCACCGCAGCATCATTGGATCTGCCTCAACCCGCTGCGGCCTAGTCGACTAGGGGGACCGGGCCCCTTAAGCGCCGGGATCGTCGGAGAAGCCGTCGTGTGGGGCGGATCAAGGGCGGTGCGGGGATGGCGGCGAACCCGCTCGGAACCCGCTAGGCCGGCCGCCATAGGGCCGGCTGAGGACCGGATGTCTTGCAGCCGGTCCTTGTCGGGGGCGGTCGGCGCCGGCGGCGCTTCTGAGGCTATAGAAGGGCTGACTCTGCAGTGCGCAGGCCGCGCGCCTCAGCCATGAGTAGGCCTAGGAGCCGTTCAGCCGAGGGGCGATCGTCTGGGGGGGCGACGATCCAGTCCAGCAACAATCCATCGCTACTGGAGGCCCGCCACAAGGCCACGATCTCACCATTGGCGCTTTCCTGCCGGCAACTTAAATCCCAGCGGGGGGGGAACTCGCGCAGGCTTAGACGGCGTTCAATTTGGTCGCTTGGACCGAACTTGCGGGTCCAGCGAAGGATCGTCACATCCGGAATCCGCAGTCCACGTCGCGCGCAGGCGTTTGCTAGACGCTGAGAGCCATCGTCGCCGATAAAGTACCAGTCGACAACACAGCGTATGACGTCGTCAGGGTAACGGTGGCGCTTGAAGCGCGACGGTTTGGTGGAACGAGCGCCCACGTGTCGGATCCTTGGCTCACGGCGCCAGAATGATTTCAGATTGCAATGCGACTTTGGCCTCAGCAAGTTGCCTCGACCTGAAGTTGCTAGCTGCTAGGGTCTAGAACCGCCATTGTCGGGGCGGGGCGTACTTGCCGCATTGGTGCCGTCATGGATTTTGAGCGAACTTTAGAGGAATGGCGGGCGCTGGGCGCAAGGAAGTTGGATGAGGCTGCCTTTGAGCGGTTCGAGACTCTGGAGGCCGAACTTCTGTGTCATCGTCCCGGAGATCCTGACCAAGCGCATGCAATCATAGGGGTAATGCTGTCGAACGCGGGGGAGCGGAGCGATGCAGGCGACCGGCAGGCCCCGCTGAACATCCGGGCCTTCCTGTTGGGCGGCGCCCTCTGATGCCACAGCCCTCACGACAACCACGGAGACGCCGCGGGGAGGCTCCCGATCCGATCGACGTCGCCGTCGGGGCCCGCGTGCGCCTCAAGCGCACCGAGTTGGGAATGAGCCAGTCCAATCTGGCTGCGGCGTTGGGGCTCACATTTCAGCAGATCCAGAAGTACGAGCAGGGCAGCAATCGGATATCTGCTTCCATGCTCGTCAAAGCGGCGCGTCATCTTGACGTTTCGGCGTCCTCGCTACTGGGAGAGCAGGGGGATCCAGTTCATCCGGATCCAGCGCTGACGCTCTTGTCTCAGCCGGGAGCGGCCTTCTTTCTCTCGGCGTACTGCAAACTCAGCCCGCGAGAGCGCCAGGCAGTTCGCACCTTGGTCCAGTCGCTCGCCGGCGACGAAGCCGGCGATGCGGCACTCGCGCCGGAGCAGGAAACGCGGGCCGAATCGGCACCTGAGCGACCTGACAGACCGGCGGCGCCCAAATCGCCGCGCGATTTCGCATAAGCTAGGTTATGCGTACTGGGCCGACGCCGAGACCATCATTCGGTCGAGAGCGGCCTATCAAGCCAGCTCCGAGAGAGGCCTTGCTGTTGGGGAGTTGGAACCCACGGGCTTCGCGGAAGCAGAGGTCGGTCGACTGTGCGACGAGATACTGCGGCGAACGTCGCACGTCGGCTCGGCCGGTGACCTGCTCTCAGAAAACCGACCGACCGGATGAGACGTTGCCGAGCGCAAGCATTCAGCCCGCTCGAGAGCCTTAGCTCGCCTCATAAGTTGCTAGTCCATGCTCTTTCCAGGGGCGGCTTTGCGCCAGAAGCGGACCTTCGTCACTGGCTGCAGAACGGACATCCCCCCGGCGGGGACCGCTCAGCGTCGGGTTTCGACCCATTGCGGACGTTGTTCAGCATTGGGCATCTGCTTATAGGCGCTTGTGTTTCGCACTCTAGAATGGCTCGATACTCCCACGGCTTGGGAGCTCGCCATGTTCGGCTATCGTTGGCGCAAGTGGCTGAACGTAATCGACCCCATCGAGGCAGCGGCCTCACTCGGGACGGTCGAAGACCCGCTGTTTGTCACCATCACTGGAACGGCGTCAGGGGAGCTGATCAATGGAACGCCCGTGGCGGATGTGCTGCGTGGTGGGGGCGGCGATGACCATCTACGCGGGGTGGCGGGCGACGACCATCTGTACGGCGACGAAGGCGACGACCTTCTTGAAGGCGGGTGGGGTAACGACGTCCTGACTGGCGGCGATGGCCGGGATCGTCTGTACGGAGAGTATGGCGACGACATCCTATACGGCAGTGGTGGGGACGAGTTGTACGGTGGGGACGGCGCTGACCGTCTATACGGCCCGGGTAGGCTTTATGGCGAAGCCGGTGACGATGTGCTGGAAGCCGGGGACGGTGGCGCTTCTCTCGATGGGGGACAGGGGAACGATATTCTTATCGGCGGCGACGTCGGAAACTCTCTCAGGGATTTTGGCGGTGGCGACGACCGCATGATCGGCGGAGCAGGCTCGGATCACATCGACACTCGCGGTGGCGGGTATGACTGGATTGAAGCTCGCGGGGGCGACGATCAGGTCTACGTTGACCTCGGCTCAGCGACAGCTTCGCGAGTTCGCGCCGACGGCGGAGATGGTGACGACAGCTTCAACCTTTACGGCTTTTCCGGTGATGTCCTTCGTCTCGATCATGACGGCAGCGGGCACTCAGCCTGGAACTTCGAGCGCATCTTCGTTGAAGGAGAGGTGACGGTGATCGGAGGCGCTCGCGACGATTGGGTTCGCGGGGGGGACGTGCTGCATGGGGGCGCGGGCGACGATACGCTGAGCTACCGCTGGGGCGAGACAGGCCGGCTGGATCACGACCGCCCGATCTACTTCAACGGTGGCGAAGGCGACGATGTCTTGATCGGTCACCGGTCCCGGAACGAAGACATAGCCGACTATCGAGGTAGCCCCTCCGGCGTGACTGTTGATCTCAATATCCGTGAAGCCCAAGACACCGGCGGTGCGGGCTTCGACACCCTGTGGAGCATCGATCATCTGATTGGATCAGATTTCGACGATCATCTCACAGGCGCATATGTGGTGCCATCTTGGCACCTTGGGACCCGTCTTGATGGTGGGATGGGCAACGATGTCCTGACTGGTTCACAAGCCGAAGATACGCTGATCGGTGGCATTGGCGACGACACGCTCATCGGCTTGGACGGCGAGGACACCGCGGTCTTTGTCTACGCTCGCAGCGATTACTCCATCACCATCAATGACGGCGTGATCGTCGTGAAGGGGCCAGACGGTACCGACCGGTTGACCGGGGTCGAGCGACTGCAATTCAGCGATCAAGTCTGGGAAGTCGGCATGATCGTTTGCCACCCC
>CAMPGL010000042.1 GCA_946885435.1 uncultured Brevundimonas sp.
GGCGCGGGGGCATGGGGGACTCCGTCATCGCTGGGACCGGGACACCTGGGCCAGCACGGCCTGGAGGCGGGTGACAGACGGGCGGAAGCCCGTCAGGGCGGACTCGAGGCGGTGCACCACCGCCTCGGCCTTGTCCTGGTCGGCCACCCCCGCCACCCCCAGGGCGAAGAAGGTCGACAGGGCGAAGCTGGCCTCGGGCGATCCCTGGCGGGCCGCCTCCTCGTACCAGTGGAAGGCGCGCGCATAGTCGGCGGGCACGCCGATGCCTTCGGAATACATGACCGCCAGCACCAGCTGGGCCTCGGACGAACCTCGCTCGGCGGCGAACTGGATGGCGCGGACGCGCTCGAGATAGGAGAGGCGGCCTTCCATGGGATGGCCGAGCATGGCCTCGAAGGTCTCGACCTCGCGCTTGGTCATCGAGCTGACGCCGAGCGGGACGCCGGTGGTCACGCCGAGATAGCGGAAGGCCCGGCCGACGTGGACGAAGGGCAGTTCGCCCATGCGCTGCAGCGCGATGTCCGCCGCGTCGCCGCGCGCGCGGCTTTCGTCGGAATGGGGCACGCCTGAGCGCGGAGCCTCGGGCGGGTAGAATTCGTAGGGCGCGACCCAGCGACGGGCCTTGGCCTCCACATAGGCGCCGACGTCGGACCTCTGGGCGGCGGATGCGGCGAAGTCCTGCAGAAGCACATAGGCGCTGACGTCGCCCGTCTCCATGGCGAGGTAGTTGTAGAGATAGGCGTCGACGTCGTTGCGTTCGAACAGGCTGATGGCGGCCTGGCGGGGCGAGGACCGGCGTCCCTGGCGTCGATCGCCCCGCACCGCATCGCGGGCCTCCTGATTGTCGGCGGGTTCGCCGAACGGGCCGTACATGGCGTCATGCAGGCGGCCCAAGGTGCGGAAGCCTTCGGCGTCCTGGGTCGACAGGACATAGATGACGCGGTCGCGCACCGCTTCGCGCTCGTCGCTCGACATGCGCCGCAGCAGGCTGTCGAGGCGGGTGTAGGCGCGCCGGCGCTCGAAGCCGCGGCAGTCGTCGAAGCGGGACAGGGGGCGCCAGCCGGCGAACAGGCCGCGGCGGACCCGGGTGTTCACGGGGGTGAACCCATCATCGTTGGCGAGCGCCATGGCGTACCAGACCGCCGACTCGATGGGGTCGCGGATGTTGTTGTCCGTCTCGGCGATGGCGGCGTAGCGCTGGCCCAGTTCCAGCTGCGCGAAGAAGTCGCCCCGGAAGGCCAGCCGCCTCAGGCGGCGGATCTGCTGTTCCTGATCGTTGAACTCTGAGGTCCGGGCGTAAAGGGACGCCGGCCGCGGGCACTGTTCGCTTTCCGCGCTGCCGGGACGGCTTCCTGCCGCGGGCGTCCAGCCCGGCTCTCCGCGGCCGCCGGTGCGATCGCGGCCGAAATCGCTCCAGTTGCAGCTTGCGACCGCGAGCGCCGCAGTGGCCAGGACGGCGCCGATCGCCACCAGGATCCAGGGGCGACGTCCTCGGCTTCCACTGCGCGACCGATCGAACGCCATTCCCCGAACCAAGCTATTTGTTAACCATACCTAAAGACGATGGAGGCCGGTCCGGTTCCGGTCAAGCTTACGGACCGTGGGTCGGTGACGCGTGGCCGTGCTATGCCCGGGCGCGGACGATCGACCGGAGAAATTTCCCTTTGCAAACCTACGCCCAGATGACGTGGGAAGACCCGAACGCGCTGAAGCGCTGGGTCCAGAAGCGCCGTCTGAGCGACGCGCTGGCGCAGCTTACGGCCAAGTTTCCTGTGGATAACATCGTGGACTACGGGGCCGGGGACGGCGCCCTGGCCGCGCTGGCGCACCAACGTTGGCCGAACGCGAGAATCACCTGCTTCGAGCCGGCGCCGCATCTGGCGGCCGAGGCGGAGGCCCGTCTGCGTAGCCTTCCCGACATAAGGGTCGTCCGCTTTGAGGCGGCGATTCCCGAAGGCGCGGACGTGGTCTTCTGCACCGAGGTGTTCGAGCACCTGCCGGACGCAGAGGCCGACGCGGCGCTCGACCGCATCGCGTCGATCCTGAAGCCAGGCGGCTGGCTGGTGGTCGGAGTTCCGGTCGAGGTCGGTCCGGTCGCCGGCCTCAAGGGACTGTTTCGCATGCTGCGTCGGCCGAATGATTTCGACACCCGACCGGGCCATGTCTGGAGGGCGGTGCTCGGCGGATCCTTCGACTATCGGCCGATGGCCGACATCGCCCAGGGGCGGCGCTATCATCCGCATCACCTCGGCTTCGATCATCGGCGCCTGCGCCAGAAGCTCGCGGAGCGCTTCACACCCGTGCGCCTGCGCGGCAGTCCCTTCGGCTTCGCCCCTGTGATCCTGAACAGCGAGGCCTATATGACGCTCCGCAAGGAGCCCCGATGAGCTACGCCGCCCGCGCCGACCGCCCCGCCGACAAGGCCGAACTCTACGCCGAACTGCACGACGAAATCCTCGCGGTGCTGGACGGAGAGCCGGACCGCATCGCGCGCATGGCGACCATGTCGTCGATGCTGGCCGACGCCTTCCCCGCCTTCATCTGGACGGGGTTCTATCTGGTGGACGCCACCAAAGGCGACGAGCTGGTGGTCGGTCCCTACCAGGGCAAGCTGGGCTGCCTGCGCATCGCTTTCGGTCGTGGCGTGTGCGGCGCGGCGGCGGCGGAGCGCCGGACACAGCTGGTCGAGGACGTTCACGCCTTCCCCGGCCACATCGCCTGCGACGGCCGGTCCAACAGCGAGATCGTCGTGCCCGTCGCGGACGCCGACGGCCGGCTGATCGCGGTGCTCGACATCGACTCCGACCAGTTCGCCGCCTTCGATCAGACGGACGCCACGGCGCTCGAGCGGCTCGTGAAGTCGGTCTTCACCGTCTGATCACGGCAGGAATCGCGCAGTCACACGCGGCAAAATCCGCCGACGGGGCATGCTACGCCATGAGTGCTACGCCAGCTAAGCGACTGTAAATACGTATGGAAGCCGTCTGGCGCGTCCGTTGCTTGGGGCGTGCCGAATGATCCGGCGCCGAATGCGCTCGACCCCAGTCCAGGTCGTCTTGGACGTCGAAGCCGCGCATGTCGCCTGTCGAACTCCTGCCCGCCGCGGGCCCATCTACGCCGATCCCGGCCTCGTCGGGACAGGGCGACGCCGTGGGTTTCGCCGGCCTGCTGGGCGAGCAGGGCCGGCCGGCGGCGCCCCGCGGCCGACTGGGCGTCGGCCGCGTGCTGGCCGAACAGGCCGAACTCGATCCCCGGACCGCATACTCAGATCCGACGCTCGGGCCGCTGGTCCTGCCCGGACTGCTGACCCCGCCGACCAGCCCGCTGGTTCCGGCCGGCGACGGCCGGCACGTCCTGCCGGCCCTGCCCGAGACGCCTCAGGTGCTGCCGGCGCAGCCGGACGGCGCCGCTCAGCCCAAGACCGCCGGCCCGCAAGTCCTGCCGGGCGTATCGGACGGAGCCGCTCAGGCGAAGGGTGAGGGTCCGCTCGTCCTTCCCGGCGTCCCGGACGGATCGTCCGTGGCCAAGACCGAAGGCGCCCTGGTGGTGCCTGGCGATGCGCCGGCCGCGATCGACGACGCCTTGGCGCTCCTGGCCGCCAGCGGCGTGCAGACGCGGGCGGAGGGCGCGGCCGACGCGGTGCGCCGCGCCGTGGCCCAGGCGCCGGCGGTGGCCGCGGTCGATCCCGGCGACCCGGCCGCGCCCGAGCTCCCTGCCGAAGGTCCGGCCCTGAGCCTGTCCGCTGACGCGGGCGCCGCCGAGGCCGGGCCCGCTCCTACGGCTCAGGCCACCCCAGCGGCGACCTCGACCGTCGAGGCCGCCGCCAGGCCCGAAGCGCCGGTGACGCGCCTTGCCGAGGTCGCGACCCAGGAGGACGCCAACGTCGAAGCCCCGGCCGAACCGTCGCTCGATCCCCTGCCTGCCGCCGCCCGCGAGTCGGGCGGGCCCCAGCTGGTCCGCGCGGATGGCGCGGCGGCCCAGCGCCTGTCGTTCGACGCCGTCACCCAGGTCGCGGCCCAGATCATCCGCCGCCTCGAAGGCCGATCGACCCGATTCGAGATGGAGCTGCACCCGGCCGACATGGGTCGCGTCGATGTCCGCCTCGACATCGACGCGGAGGGCCGGGTGGCCGCCCGGCTCGCCTTCGACAATCCGGCCGCCGCCGCCGATATGCGCGGTCGCGCCGACGAACTTCGCCGCAACCTGGAGGAGGCCGGCTTCCTGCTGTCCGACGACGCCCTGAGTTTCGCCGACCGCGAGGAGCAGGGCGGCCGCCAGGGTTTCGAGAGCGCTGACCGCGACCCGTTCGCCCGCTCCGCGCGCGCGGCCGACGTAGCCGACGTCGAGGCCCAGCCGGCCCTGCGCGCCCTGTCCCGCCTCGGCCTGGACGTGAGGATCTGACCATGACCATCGGCGCGATCGGAGCCAACAGCGTAACGGCCGGAGGACGGGCCAACCTGGTCTCGAACTTCGAGACCTTCCTGCAGCTGCTCACCACCCAGCTGAAGAACCAGGACCCGCTGTCGCCGCTGGATTCCAACGACTTCACGGCCCAGCTGACCCAGATGGCGGGCGTCGAGCAGCAGCTGCTGACCAACGACCTGCTTCAGGCCCTGGTGAACCAGGGCACGGGTGGGCTCGATTCCGCCGTCCACTACATCGGCAAGGAAGTGGTGGCGGCGGGCTCCGCGGTCCGGCTCGACGATGGCGGCGCCACCTGGAGCTACGAACTGGCCACAAACGCGGGCTCGGCCACGCTCGAGGTCCTCGACGCCACCGGCGCTGTCGTCTGGTCGGGCCCGGCGCCGGAACTCGGATCCGGCGTCCACGACTTCACCTGGGACGGCCGCAACAGCGCGGGGACACAGCTGCCCGACGGCGGCGTCTACAATCTGCGGGTCACCGCCACTTCGGCAGGCGGCCAGACGGTCGGCTCGCAGGTGCTGATCCGCGGCGTCGTTACAGCCGTCGAGCTCTATGACGGCGTGCCCTACGTCACCATCGGCGGCTCCATCCTGCCGATGTCTCAGGTGATCAGCGTCAACCAGCCGCGCGCCCAGGCCGACACAACCGAAGACGACCCGTCCGCCGCCTCGCGCCTGATGGCGGGGGCGCTCGACCTCCTCAACCCCATCGATGAGCTCGGCTCGCTGGCGAGCGCGCTCAACCCCCTCAAGCTGCTTTGAATATCCAGGAGTAGACGACCATGAGCATCAACAGCGCCATGCTGGCGGGGGTCTCCGGCCTCACCGCCAACTCCGCCGCCCTCGCCGCGATCTCCGACAACATCGCGAACGTGAACACCGTCGGCTACAAGCGCAGCCAGGTGGACTTCCAGACCATCGTGACCGGCGGGTCCGGCGCGCGGGGCTATTCCGCCGGCGGCGTCCTGGCCCATGCCCGGCACTTCATCACCCAGGAAGGTCTGCTGCAGCGGACCCAGTCGTCCACCGACCTCGGCATCTCCGGCCAGGGCTTCTTCGTCGTCACGGAGAACTCGGAGAATCTCACGGCCACGGACGCCCGCCTGTTCACCCGCGCGGGCTCCTTCGAGGTCGATAACCTCGGCTATCTGCGGAACTCGGCCGGCCTGTTCCTGCAGGGCTGGATCGCCGACAGCGACGGTACGATCGAGGTCGACCCGTCCGACCTGTCGCGGCTGGATTCGATCAACGTCGGCTCGGTCGGCGGCGCCGCGGAGCCGACCACCCGCGTCTCGCTGAACGCCAACCTGCTGTCGAGCCAGCCGCTGTCGGATGAGCTGGCGGCCTATGACGCCCTGACCAACTCCATGTCCATGTATGACCCGGAAACGGGCGCAGGCGTGCGACCGGACTTCGAGCTGCAGGTGCCGATCTCGGACTCCAAGGGCGGCAAGCGCACCATCGCCATCTCCTTCCTGAAGAGCGACGTCCCCAACCAGTGGCACGCCGAAATCCGCGCCATCCCGGCCTCGGACGTCGTGTCGGGCGCGGGGCTCGCCAACGGTCAGATCCGCACCGGCATCATCGCCTTCACCCAGGACGGCCGCCTCGACGTGGACGCCATGGAGGCGCTGGGCGTCGCCGCCCTGTTCCCCGATCCGGAGAACGCCACCCTGACCTTCGGCGCCTCGGACTCCGCTGCTCCGGGCGCGGGTCTGGTGAATTGGGCGCCAGAGCTCGGGGTCGATAACCAGCAGGTCTCCTTCAACCTCGACGCCGCGGCCGGCGGCTTGACCCAGTACGACAGCCAGTCGGTTGTGCAGGCGGTCATCACCAACGGCACCGCCTTTGGCAACCTGACCAATATCGAGATCGACGAGCAGGGCTTCGTCACCGCCATCTTCGACAACGGCATCACCCGCCGGATCGCCCAGGTGGCGCTGGCGACCTTCCCGAGCCCCGACAGCCTGCAGGCCGTGAACGGCAACGCCTTCCGCGTCTCGGACGGCTCGGGGACCTACAACCTGAAGGTTCCCGGCACCGGCGGGGCGGGCTTCATCGCCCCGAACCAGCTGGAAGCCTCGACCGTCGATCTGTCGGCCGAGTTCACCGGCCTGATCACCACCCAGCGCGCCTATTCCGCGTCTTCCAAGATCATCACCACCGCTGACGAGATGCTCGAAGAGCTCATCCGGGTGAAACGCTAGGTAAGACCTGAGTAACGCCGATAAATACAGTGTTTAAGGGGGCTAAACAAACAATGAGGAACGCGAGTCTCCGATTCAGAAGTGATTCACCAAGGCGCTTAAACGGGCGTTATGGGGGCTTGGCTATTCTTGCATCAGTGATGGTGGTGCGAGAGGCGAAAAGCCCATGCTTCAGGAACAGCGAGTCAACGGCGAGGGCGAACGCTACGTCATCGGTCCGACGGGGGCTGCTTTGACGCTCAACGATCTTCCCCCGCCCGAAACCGAGCGCTGGGTCATCCGGCGCAAGGCCGAGGTCGTCTCCGCCGTGCGCGGCGGCCTGCTTTCTCTGGAAGAGGCCTGCGAGCGCTATCGCCTGACCACCGAGGAGTTTCTCGGCTGGCAGCGGTCGATCGACCGCTGGGGCATGCAGGGCCTGCGCACCACGCGGATCCAGCAGTACCGCTAAGGCGTCACGCCACGCGAAATCAGCGGCCGCGTCCCGAGAGGGGCGCGGCCGTTCTTCTAGGGGAACACGCGCGTGCGGCTCGGGTCGAGGCGGACGCTCATCCGCTGCTCGGGTCGTTCGGCCAGCCGGGCGCGCACGGAAACCCCTCCCGCACTCAGCGTCGCCCGCCAGGCTGAACCGACGAACCGGACGTCAGACACGTCCGCCTGCACATCGCCACCCGACAGGAAGCCCTCGGGCCGCACCAGGACGCCAGCCGCTCCGTCGGGCACGCCCGCGGCCGGCACCTCTCCGAACGCCGTGGCGGCCTCGCCGCCGGAGACGCGGGCAGGCAGGACCTCGACCTCGCCCAGCAGGCGCGCCGCCGCCGGCGACACCGGGTTCAGGTAACAGTCCTCGGGCGAGCCGGTCTGCAGGATGCGGCCCTCGCTCATCAGCAGCAGATCGTCGGCCATGGCCATGGCCTCCTCCGCGTCATGAGTGACGATCAGCACCGCCGCGTGCGAGGCTCGCAGCGCCGCCAAGGTGGCTTCGCGGACCTCCGCCTTCAGGTGGCCGTCGAGGCCCGAGAAGGGTTCGTCCAGCAAAACGGCCTTCGGCTCGCGGGCGAGCGCCCGGACGAGCGCCACGCGCTGCTGCTCGCCGCCGGAGAGCTCGCCCGGCCAGGCTTCGGCCCGGGCGGCCAGCTTGACTCGTTCGAGGAGGGCGAGCGCGCGCGCCCTGCGCTCATGCGCCGGCCGGTCGTTCAGGCCGAAGGCGACATTGGCCGCCACCCGCAGGTGAGGGAACAGGGCGTAGTCCTGGAAGACCAGGCCGACCCCGCGAGCCTCTGGCGGGAGGCGGGTGATGTCGTGGCCCTCGGCGGTGATGACGCCGCCGTCGGGCGCCTCCAGCCCGGCGATCAGGCGCAGCAGGGTGCTCTTGCCGCACCCCGACGGGCCGAGCAGGCAGGTGATCCGGCCAGCCCTCAGCGTCAGGTCGGCGGCCACGACCGCCGGCTTGCCGCCGTAGGATTTCGCAAGGCCCCTGGCCTCGATCACGCTCATACCGCCGCTCCGGGACGCGAGGTCGAGACCCGCCGCGTCAGCCATATCACCGCCGGCAGGGCCACCAGCACCAGGAAGAGTCCGGGCCATGCCGCTTCGCCGAGCCGCTCGTCCTTGGCGTAGAAGTCGGCCATGACGGCGAGCGTGTCGAAGCCGAAGGGCCTCAGGATCACCGTGGCCGGCAGCTCCTTCATCACGTCCACGAACACTAGGAGCGCCGCCGTGAACAGGGCGCCCGAGGCGATGGGCAGCTCCACCCGACGCGCCGTGCCGGCCTCGGTCTCGCCCAGCGACCGCGCAGCGCCCCTCATGGACCGGCCCACGCGCTCGAGCCCGGAGTCGATCGGCTCCAGCGCCGCCGCCATCAGCCGCGCGGCATAGGCCAGGACGAGCAGGGTCACCCCCATGATCAGACTGGACACCGTCTCGGGCCACAGCCGCCAGATCACGGCGGCGGGCGCCAGCAGCCCGACCGCCATGACCGCGCCGGGCGTCGCATAGCCCAGGCTGAGCAGCCGAGAGACCGTCTTGTAGCCGCGCGCCCCGAACGCGATCAGACCCGCCAGGGTGGTGGTCACGACCGCGGCGATCAACGCCAGCATCAGCGAGTTCCGGCCGGCCGCGAGGAGCCGCCCGGTCTCGTGCTCGGCGCCCCAGCCCTTGGCGAGCAGCCAGCCGAGCGGCAGCAGCAGGCCCAGCGTCACCAGCAGCAGACAGAACAGGAAGGCCACGGCCGCCCTGCCGCCACTCAGCCGTTCCGGCTCCAGCGCCCGCCAGCGCGCCTGACCGCCCTCGGCCGCCGCGCGGCGGCTGGAGCGCTCGATCAGCAGCAGGACCGCCGCCGCGCCCAGCAGCGGCAGGGCCAGCCGCGCCGCCTCCGCCGTCGAGCCAAAAACCGACCAGGCCCGCACCACACCGGTCGTCAGGGTCTGCACCGCAAGGAAGGACGTCGCCCCATAGTCCGCCAGCGTCTCCATGACCGCGAGCGCCATGCCCGCCGCCAGCGCCGGCCGCGCCATCGGCATGGTGGCGGCGAGAAAGGCCTGCCCCCGGCTGCGTCCAAGCGACCGCGCCGCCTCCACCAGGCTTGTCGACTGGTTCAGCAGCGCCGCGCGCATGGTCAGATAGACGTAGGGGTAGAAGGCGAGCGACAGCACGATCGCCGCGCCCCAGATCGAGCGCATCTCGAACGGCGGGTCCCAACCGAAGGCTGCGCGCCAGGCGGTACGGATCGGCCCGGCTACGTCGAACAGGTCGGCGTAACCGTAGGCCAGCACGAATGCGGGCGCCGCCAGCGGCGTGACGAGAGCCCAGGAGAACAGCCGCCGTCCGGGAAAATCGTGCATGGCGACCACCCAGGCCGCCGTGGCGCCGAGCAGACCCGCGCCGAACGCCACAAGCAGGGCCAGGACCGCCGATGTCCCAGCGTACCGGGCGAAGGTCGAGCCGGTCAGGCTGTCAGCGAGCGGTCCAGTCGCCGTCACCAGCACCGCGATCAGGGGCGCACATGCGATCGCGGCCGCTGCGAGAGCGGCCGCGCGCAGGGGAGTAAGGGTCTGGGTGAGCCCTAGCGCCAACCGGCCTGCTCGAAGATGCGCTGAGCCTGCGCCTGTCGCGCAGCGTAGGCCGGCAGGGGCAGGGGATCGGCCGCCTGGCCGGCGTAGCGCGAGACGTCGGCCGGCAGGTCCGCGCCCTCGACCGTCGGGAACTCGTTTGTCTCATTGGCGAAGGTCGACTGCGCCTCCGGCCCGGTCAGGAATTCCAGGAAGCGGATGGCGTTCTCGCGGTTGGGGGCGTTCGCCGCCAGGCCGGCCCCCGACAGATTGAAGTGCGCGCCCTGGCCGCCGATGCTCGGGAAGCTCAGCGCCACGCGGTTCGTCAGGTCCTGGTCGGCGGCGTCCTCGGACTCAGCCAGGCGCAGGAAATAATAGTGGTTCGTGATCGCGACCTCGCACTGGCCGGCTCCGACAGCGCGGATCTGCTCGATGTCCCCGCCCTGCGGCGGGCGGGCCATGTTGGCGACGATCCCGCGGGCCCATTCCAGGGCGCGTTCCTCGCCCCAGCGCTCGATCAGGGCCGAGAGCAGGCTGAGGTTGTAGCTGTTGTCCGAGGACCGCACGCACAGCCGGCCGCGGAACCGGGGCGAGGCCAGCTCCTCGTAGGTATCGACCTCCTCGGGCCGCACGCGGGCGGTGTCATAGGCCACGACGCGGGCGCGCCGTGCGATGGCGAACCAGCGTCCCTGCGGGTCGCGCAGGTGTTCGGGCACGCGCTCATCGATGACGGCGTCCTCGAACGGCACGATCAGGCCAGCCTCGGCGGCGCGCCCCATTCCGCCCGCGTCCTGGATGACCACCACGTCGGCGGGGCTGCCCTCGCCCTCGGCGCGCAGGCGTTCGATCAGCTGGTCGGCCGGCAGCTCGATCTTGCGCACACGGATGCCGGTGGCCTCGGTGAAGGCCTCGTAGATGCGCTCGTCCGAGGCGTAGTGGCGCGCCGTGTAGAGATTGACTACGCCCGCATCGCCGGTCGCTGCCTCGCCCCCTTCGGAGTCCGCCTGGGGCTGGCACGCCCCGGCGAAGAGGGCCGCGCCGAGCGCGGCGGCGATAGACAGGCGACGGATCATGGAAGCGCTCCGTAGGGAACCGGACAGGGCGCCCCCTCTCGCACATCTGCGAACGTGTCGCAACTAGCGCGGCCGAGCTTTGTCCGTCCGTCATGTTTCGGCCAGAGACGACGGGGAAATCTTCCTGCTAAGAAATCCCGATGACGCCAGCGAGCTTCCGAGTCGAGGAGGGGGGACGCGGTCGCCTGGTCCTCGTACTGGCCGGCGACTGGAGCGCGCGCACGCTCGGCCGGACTCCGAAGCGCCTCGTGTCGGCGCTCAAGGGTCGCGAGTTCACGGCGGTGGATATCTCGGAGCTCGGCCGTTTCGATACCACGGGCGCCCTGGTCCTGATCCAGGCCAATGGCGGCAAGGTTCCGCGCGAAGGCTGGGAGGGCCGCGCCGAGGCCAGTCACATCCTGGGCATCGTGGAGGAGCTCGAACGCCACGCCGTCCCGCCGCCGCCGCAGCCAGACCCGGTCACCCGGACCTTCGTGCGTATCGGACACGGCGTCTACGACTTCGCCGCGGAAGCGTGGCTGTCCTTCGCCTTCCTGGGCGAACTGCTGGCGGCTGTCGGTCGCACGCTCGTCAATCCGCGCGGGATGCGCTGGCCGGCGCTGTTCTCGCACGTCGAGCGGGCCGGCCTGGACTCCATCCCGATCATCATGGTCACGAACTTCTTCATCGGGGCGGTCGTGGCCTATATCGGCGTCGACCTGCTGACGCAGTTCGGGGCCTCGATCTTTGCGGTTCAGCTGATCGGCGTGGCCGTCTTCCGCGAGTTCGCCGTGGTCATCACCGCCGTGCTGCTGGCCGGCCGCTCGGCCTCGGCCTTCGCGGCCGAGATCGGCTCGATGAAGATGAACCAGGAAGTCGACGCCATGCGCGTCATGGGCGTCGACCCGTTCCAGGCCCTGGTCATTCCGCGCCTGCTGGCCCTGCTGGTCATGCTGCCGCTTCTGACTTTCCTGGCCATGGTCGGTGGGCTGTTGGGCGGCATCATCGTGACCTGGAGCCAGCTGGATCTCGGTCCGGCCTTCTTCCTCCAGCGGCTGACCGAAGACAGCTACATGCCCAAGCACATGCTCGTGGGCCTGGTGAAGGCGCCGGTCTTCGCCCTGGTTGTGGCCGCCATCGGGTGCCGCCAGGGTCTGGCCGTGGGCGGCGACGTCGAGTCCCTGGGCCGCCGCGTCACCGCCGCCGTCGTGCAGGCGATCTTCGCCATCATCGCGCTGGACGCCCTGTTCGCCATGACCTTCCTGGAGATCGGGCTGTGACGGAGCGCGAGCCGCCGATCGTGGTCGAGGGCATCGTCAACGCCTTCGGCGAGCGCGTGATCCACAAGGACCTGGATCTGACTGTCCGGGCGGGCGAGGTGCTGGGCGTTGTCGGGGGTTCGGGCACCGGCAAGACCGTGCTGCTGAACTCCATCCTGGGCCTGAAGGAGCCGGAGGAGGGGACGATCCACCTGTTCGGCCTCGACGTCGGCCCGATGAACCGCGAGGAGCGCGACGAGCTGGAGAAGCGCTGGGGCGTGCTGTTCCAGCAGGGCGCCTTGTTCTCTTCGCTGACGGTGCTGGAGAACGTGGCGTCACCGCTGGTCGAGCACACCCGCCTGTCGCCTGACACCATCCGCGAGATCGCCGAGCTCAAGATCGCCATGGTGGGGCTGGGGCCTGAGGCCCACCACCTCAAGCCGGCCGAGCTGTCCGGCGGCATGAAGAAGCGGGTCGGCCTGGCCCGCGCGCTCGCGCTGGACCCGGAGCTGCTGTTCCTGGACGAACCCACCGCCGGCCTCGATCCCATCGGGGCGGCCGCCTTCGACGAACTGATCGCGCAGCTGCAGAAGAACCTGGGTCTGACCGTCTTCATGATCACCCACGATCTGGACAGCCTCTACACCATCTGCGACCGAGTGGCGGTTCTGGCCGACAAGAAGGTGGTCGAGGTGGCCCCGCCACGCGAATTGGAAAAGTCATCTCACCCCTGGATCCGGGAATACTTCCTCGGACCGCGGGGCCGCGCCGCGCGCGCGGCCATGGAGCCCGCCTGATGGAACGCAACGCCCACTATGCGGCGGTCGGCCTGGCCACGGTCACCATCATGGTGCTGCTGGCCGTCTTCGTGGTCTGGCTGGCCCGCTTCCAGTTCAACGAGGAGTACGACGTCTACGACGTGCTCTTCACCGACCCCGTGCGCGGCCTGTCGGTCGGCGGGGAGGTGCACTTCAACGGCATCCGCATCGGCGAGGTGACCGACCTGACGCTGGATCGCCAGACCGGCAACCAGGTCATCGCGCGGATCCGCGTCGACGAAGGGATTCCGATCCGGTCGGACTCTCGCGCTCAGCTGGAGCCGCTGGGCATCACCGGGGTGAACTACATCCAGGTCACGCCTGGCACGCCGGGCGGCCCGCTCCTGCGCGCGCAGTTCCCGGACGGCGTCACCCCGGTGATCCAGAGCCAGCGGAGCCCCATCGCGGAGTTGCTGCAGGGGTCCGGCACGGTGCTGGCCCAGGCGGTGGACGCGCTGAACCGCATCAACCGGGTCCTGTCCGACGACAACATCCGGTCCTTCTCGACGACCCTGGCCAATGTCGAGGCGATCTCGACCGAGCTGGAAGCGCGCCGCGAGATCCTTCAGCAGCTGGAACAGGCGGTCTCGAACGCCAACTCGGCCATCCTCGAGTACCAGGCGTTGGCGGTCAGCGCCCGCAACATCATCGAAGGCGACGGCGCCGAGGCCATCGCCCACATCGAACGCGCGGCGTCAGAGGCCGAGCAGGCCGCCCGCGACGTTCGCGCCATGACCGGCCAGCTGCAGGGCCCCGTGGGCGAGTTCGC
>CAMPGL010000043.1 GCA_946885435.1 uncultured Brevundimonas sp.
GCCCGGCTTCGGCTTCGATCAGGGCCCGGGCGCGGGGATCGCCGCCGTCCTGCCCGCGCCGCTGGCGGACGTCGTGCGCGTGGGCGAAGGCCTGACCGGCCGGGCCGCCTCCTTCGAGCTGGCCCTGGCGCTCGCCGCGCAGCGCATGGACCTGCCCCGCGAGGCGCCCTTCGCGCTCCTCACCATCGGTCGCATGGTCGGGTGGCTGGCGCATGCGATGGAGCAGGCGGCTTCGGGCTCGCCACTCAGGGCGCGCCTGCGCTATGTCGGCCCCGGGCCCGTCGACGGCGCGGCCTGACCTCCACTCCTGCGTAGGGCGCGTTCATGGCGGACTGGCTGGCGGCCATCATTCTCGGTCTTGTCGAAGGCCTGACCGAGTTCATTCCGGTCTCCTCCACGGGCCATCTCCTGATCACCAAGGAGATGCTGGGCCTGACGGATCCCAAGTGGGACACCCTGATCGTGCTGATCCAACTGGGCGCCATCCTCGCGGTCGTCGCCCTCTACTTCCAGCGGCTGTGGAAGGTCCTGCTCGGCCTGTTCGGACGCGATGCGGTCGCCTGGCGGTTCGCGCTTGCGGTGCTGGTCGCCTTCCTGCCCTCGGCGATCCTGGGCCTGCTGTTCCACGACTTCATCAAGACGGTGCTGTTCGACGTCCGCATCGTCTTCGTCACCCTGATCCTGGGCGGTATCGCCCTGATCGCCCTGGAGCGCTGGGCGCCGCCCGCGCGCGAGCATGACGCCATGGGCTTTTCGCTGAGGACCGCCGGGATCATCGGCCTGTATCAGTGCCTGTCGATCATTCCGGGCGTGTCCCGCTCGGGCGCAACGATTATCGGCGGGCTGCTCTCCGGCGTCGACAAGAGGGCGGCGGCGGAGTTCAGCTTCTTTCTGGCCATCCCGACCATGGTCGGCGCCTTCGCGCTCGACTTCTGGGAGAGCCGCGAGATGCTCAACGGCGATTTCCTGGGGATCGTCGCCATCGCCTTCGTGGTGTCCTTCATCAGCGGCGCTTTCGTGGTGAAGACCATGCTGGACTTCGTCTCGCGCCACGGCTTCGCGCCCTTCGCCTGGTGGCGGATCGCCGTCGGCGTCATCGGCCTGACCGCCATCGGACTGGGCTGGCTCTAGTGGGCTTGCCGACCCCGGACCCGCCTGCCAAGCTGGCGGCGAACGGTTCGGGGGAAGGCGGTCGAAATCCGCCACTGTGCCCGCAACGGTAGGCGGCCCGTCGGGGCCGCAAGTCCGAATGCCCGCCCGTTCACGTCGCTCGCCCTGGTCCGGGACCAGACAGGGGCGCGGACCTTCCGTCGCAGCGACGCGATCGGCCGCCGTCCGGCTTTCCGGGCGATCGCTGTCGCTGAACGGGTTTCGCGCGCGGCTCCGCGAACCCAGCGACGGAGCAATGCGCATGAGACGCGCCATCCTTCTGGCCACGGCGGCGAGCGCCCTGGCCTTTTCCGCCCATGCCGAGGACGAACCGACCGAGGTCGGCGAGGTCATCGTCACCACCACGCGCCTGCCGGCGCCCCAGCCGGAGGTCGCCGGGGCCTACGTCATCGAGGCCGACCGCATCCAAGACAGCGGCGCGGTCCTGGCCGCCGACATCCTGAGCGAGATCCCCGGCGTCAGCCTCTACAACCAGGGGCCCTTCGGCGGCGTCACCTCGGTGCGCCTGCGCGGCGCGGGCCAGGACAAGACCCTGGTTCTGCTCGACGGCGTGCCGCTGAACGATCCGAGCCAGCCGGCGGGCGGCTACGACTTCGCCTCGCTGGAGCTCGGCGACATCGAGCGCATCGAGGTGCTCAGCGGCCCGCAAGGATCCCTGTGGGGCTCGGACGCCATCGGTGGCGTCATCGCCTTCACCAGCCGCGAACTCGACGGCCTGCGCCTCGACGCCGAGGCCGGTTCGCTCGGGACCCTGCGCGGCTCGGCCGCGGTCGGAACGCGCTCCGAAGGCTACGCCTTCGGCCTGTTCGCCTCGGCCCATGAGACCGACGGCGTCTCGCGCGCCGATGTCCGCGACGGAAACACCGAGGCCGACGGCTTCGAGAACCGGACCCTGGCCGCCAGCGGCCGGATTGAGGCCGGGCCGGTCAGCCTGGACGGCCGCCTCCGCTGGAACGACGCCGTGGCCGAACTGGACGGCTATCCGCCGCCAAACTACGCCTTCGCCGACACGGACGAGGTCTCCGACACTGAAAGCGTCTCGGGCTTCCTGCGCAGCCGGTTCGGCCTCTTCGGCTTCGAGCACGCCCTGACCTTCGCGCGCTCGGATATCGACCGCGCCATCACCGGCGGCGCCTTTCCCTCGCGCTACACCGGCGCCCGCGAGGCCGTGCGCTGGCAGGCGGAGCGGGCTCTCTTCTACAACACCGTCGACCTCATCGTCGGACTGGAGCGCGAGGACACTGACGGCGACCTCTCGACCGGAACCGCCGCCGAACTCGGCGCGACGTCCGCCTTCGGGGTGGCGCGCGTGCAGGCGACCGAGCGGCTGTCGGCCTCGCTCAGCGTGCGCTGGGACGATCCGGACGGATACGACGCCGAGACCACGTTGCGCGCCTCGGCCGCCTATGAGCTGGCGCCCGGCCTGACGCTGAGCGGCGCGTACGGCCAGGGCTTCAAGACCCCGACCATCAGCCAGACGGTCTGCGACTTCTGCTTCTCGTTCTCGCCCTATCCGGTGCTGCGGCCCGAGCGCGCGGAGGGCGTCAATCTCGGCCTGTCGTGGCGCTCCGCCGACGGCGCCCGCGCGCTCAGGGCCACGGCCTTCTGGCTGGAGGTGACCGACGAGATCACCTTCCTGTTCGACCCGCTCACCTACGAGTCCGTCTATGTGAACCTCGCCCGCACCCGCTCGACCGGGCTGGAGCTGGAAGGCGAGTGGGACATCACGCCGGCTTTCGAGATCCGCGCCGCCTACGCCTTCACCGACGCCGAGGACCAGGACGGCGCCCGCCTGCTGCGCGTGCCCGAGCACTCAGGCTCGGGCACCCTGGCTTGGCGCGAGGGCCCGTGGAGGGCTCAGCTGACGGTGCGGGGCGAAAGCGACCAGGCCGATGCGGGCGGGACCCGCGAGGGCTTCGTCATCGGCCGATTCGCGGGCGGCTACGCCCTGTCGGACCAGGCTGAGCTGACCCTGCGGGTCGAGAACCTGACGGACGCGGCCTATCAGGAGACGCTGTTCTACGGAGAGGCCGGACGCGCCGTCTATGCGGGGCTCAGGCTGCGCTACTGACCGGCGCGGCCCAGGTCCGGGGATCGAGGGCGGCCGTGTCGTCGAGCGACAGGGCCGTCCAGTCCAGCCGCGGGCTGGGCTGATGCGAGGCCGCGATGATGGCCCGCAGTTCCGCCGCCGAGGTCACGCCGACGATGGCCGCCGAGGCCTCGGGACGGTCGAGCGCGAAGGCCAGGGCCGCCTGCAGCGGATCGGCGCCCGCTTCCGCCAGCGCCCGGCGGATGCGCGACAGGCGGGGCCCCGCATGCGCCAGGGCCGGCGGCAGGTTCTCGCGGTCCAGGAACAGCAGCCCCTGCAGGAACACCGAACGCAGATGCACCTCGACGCCCAGGCTCGCCAGCTTGTCGAGAGTGCCGTCGCGCACGAGCCGCTGGTCCAGCAGGCTGCACGGCACCTGCACCACATCGGCGTTGTAGCGCCGGGCCAGGGTCGCCGGGTCGTCCTCGGCGTAGGCGGAAAAGCCGATCTGCTGGAACAGGCCCTCGCCCTTCAGCTTCTCCAGCCGGGCCCACAGGGCGCGGCCTTCGGCGCCGTGCAGGTCCTCGGCCGAATGCACCAGCAGAGCCTTGGCCCGCGCCACGCCCAGCCGCTCCAGCGAGCGGCGCGCGCGATGTTCGATGCGGTCCAGCCCCTCAGCCAGGCGCAGCGTCTTGGTCACCACCTGGAAGGGGCTCGGGAACGGCCAGCTGCGGCCCAGCGCCCGCTCGGCGTCACCGTAGGCGGCGGCCGTGTCGACCAGGGTCACGCCGTTGATGGCGGCCGTGTCGAGGATGTTCAGCACCTCGGTCTCGCCGACCCGGCCGCGCGTGTTCGACACGCCGTAGTCGAGGCCGAACTGGGCCGTGCCCAGCCCCAGGCGGGCGCGATGCGGTTCGGTCATCCGGCGCGCAGCCCCGTCCAGCGGGCGCGCTCGATCGCGCGAGGCAGGGCGCGGTCATAGGCCGACAGCAGGAATGCGATCTCCTCCGCACCACAGGCGGCCGACGGCGTGTGGGCGCCGAAGCTCAGCACGCCCTCGCGGGTCAGGGCCTCGGACAGGGCCGCCTCGAAGGCCGGGTCGCCCGCCACCACGCTCCAGCTGGGATCGCCGCACACGGAGGCGAAGGCGTCCGCGCCCGTGCGGGCGAAACGCTGCTCGACCTCGGCGGTGATCTCGGCGCCGATGACCTGCAGGGTCTGGGCCACGTCCTCGCGCTCCATGCGCGCCAGCACGGCGAGAGCCGCGGCGAAGGCCTCGGCGTCGGGCGCGGGCCCCTGCCGGCGCACCGCCGACATCAACTCGATGGTCCCGGTCACGGCCGCCAGCTCGCGGCCGTTGGCCAGGGACGGGCCGAAGATGACGGCGTCCGCCGTCACGCCCGACAGCCCCTGCGCCCCCGCGCGATGCACGCGCAGCGCGCTGCGGCTCTCTTCCAGGATCAGCATGACGCCATGGCGGTCGGACAGGCGGCGCGCGGCCTTTAGGAAGGCGGGCGGCGCGTCCAGCGGCCGGATGACCAGCGCGGCCATCTCGCCCGCGCGGCGGCCCATGACCTCGGACAGGGTCTCGACCTCGCCCGTGGCCGAAACCGTCTCGTCGCAGAAATAGGCGCCGTCGCGGCCGGTGACCGTCTTGGCCGCCAGCAGCACCGCCGCCATGGCCGAGGCGACGTTCGCCTCGAAGGCCACCGCCTCGGCGCCGGGGGTGATCTCGGAGAGGCGGCCCGCGACCTGGCCCTGCAGGCCGTCGGCGGCCTCGGCCACCGCGGTCTCGACGCCGGGGTCGTTCCAGCCCAGCAGCACCGCGCCGTTCGCCTGACAAAGGTCGAGTCGACGGCGACCGTCACGCCCGGTCAGCCAGGCTCCGTCGCGCAGCGGAGAAAACTTCAGGGCGGAGTGATAGTCGGACAACGCCTGGTCATTGGCCGGCCGGCGCGCTGCGCGCCGCTCGCCGTTCGCACTGACCAGTCCCATGCGCGTCATCGCGCGTCCTCCAGGCGGGAAGCCTCGAGTAAGGATGATGATCCGGAAACCTTAAGGGACGCTGAGCGGAACCCTTATGGGAGCTTAACTGGTCGCTTCGGACGGCGCGGCCCGCGCCCGGCTTCGCACCATCGCCGTGAAGGCCTCGGACACGCGTTCCAGATGCGGCCGGGTATAGGGAAAGGCGCCCGCGTGATCGAAGTTGTGCCGCATGGCCGGGTTGGCCTCGAAGACCACAAGCCGGCCGTCTCGGTCGACCGTGAAGTCGGCCCCGGCGAAGTCGAGCCCCAGCGTCTCGAACACCCGGCCCAGCGCCGACCAGACCGCGTCGCCGACGACCGATGGCGGGTCGGCCAGATAGGCCTGCTCACGCGCCTGGGTCGCCTCGTCCTTGTCCATCAGCCGGTAACGGTCGCGCGAATGGATCTGCCAGTGGTCGCTGGTCAGGCAGGCGACCGGATAGACGCGGCCGTCGATCGCGAAGGCGCGCATCTTCCGGAACCGGCCCTCGCCGTCCCGGGTGTCCAGGTATTCGACGACGTAGTGGTCGCGGTCGGGCGCGGCGCGGGCTAGCGCATCGGACAGGTCCTCGGCGCTCTCGCAAAGCTCGGTAGCGCGCCCGGTCTGACGGCCGCTCTCGCGCAGGATCAGGGGCGGCGACAGGCCGACTTCGCGGATGAGCTCCCACGCACGCGGGCCCCGGGTCCCGGCGGGCAGGCGCAGGGTCCGTGGAAACCGCACCCCGTCCAGCCGGCCGAGCCGTCGCGCGTTCTCGTCACGCGTCGTCAGGGCTACTCGCTCCGGCGGGTTGATCACTTGCAGTTCCGGCCGCCCGGACGTCCAGGCCGCCAGGGCCTTCAGCACCTCGGCGCCCCGGTCCGCGCAGGCGATGGCGTTGATGATCAGGTCTGGCGCGGGCGACCGGTCGAGCACCTGCGTGCGGCCGCCGCACAGGCTGGCGATCTGCGGGCTCAGGCCCGATCCCCTCAGCAGATGCCGCGTGGAGAAATGTCCGCCGCGGAACCGGCGGCCCCAGGCGCCCCGGGTCCGTTTCAGCTTCCAGGCCCCGCTGTCGATGCAGCGCAGTTTCCATATGACCGGGCCATCCTCGGCGGGCGTCGGCGGGTTGAACGGCCGGATCGCGACGGCGCGCTCGGCGAGGCGCCGCGCCTCGGCCTGATCGCCCGCCCGCTCGGCCAGGGCTGACAGGTCCAGCAGGAGGTCGGAGTCGTCGGGGGTGTCCGACAAGGCCTGGCGCAGGGCCACCGCCGCGAGGTCGAAGGCGCCGGCCTTCAGCAATGCCTGGCCGACCGCACGCGGAGACCCCCGGGTGATCCAGGCCCGCGATTGACCCGTTTCGCTGCTCCGTCCTGTCACGCCTGATCCGTCGCCCGACGCTGCATGCGGACAGCCCTGGATACGCAAGTTTCGACCTTCGTTGGGAAAAAATAGGGGTTTTAGCCTCCGTTAAAGACACGCAGGGCATGGTCGGGCCGGCCCCTTCGGCGGGCCAGGGTGGCGTAGGAGTAGGCGTGGGGCATCGGGGGGCCACGAACAGTCGCGCCCGTCGATGGATCGGCGTCAGTGCGCGCGCCCTCTGCGGCATGCTGGGCGACACCCGCGGCGTGATCGCCCTCAAATTCGCCCTGGCCATCCCGGCCGTGTCCATTCTGGCGCTCGGCGGAGTCGATCTCCTCGCCGTGCATTCCGACCGTCAGCGGCTTCAGGACATCGCCGACGCCGCGGCGCTAGCGGGCGCGCGCGAACTGGCCATGGCCGTCGACGACGTCGGCCCCGAGCAACGCGCGCTCGCCTACATCCAGGCCCAACTTGAGGACTGGGGCCACGGCCCCACCGTCACGCCCACGGTCGAGGTCATCACCGCCGGCTCGGGCGACCGGGCGTTGCGCGCCGCCTTGCACGGCAACAGGATGTCCTTCTTCGGCAACCTCCTGCCGCCCGGCGGCTGGGACATGAACGCCGAAGCGGTCGCCTCGTCGGTGTCGATGATCCCGCTCTGCGTGATGGCCCACGGCCAGGGCAAGGGCGACGTGCTGCAGCTGTTCGACCGAGCCGTGGTCGACGCGCCCATGTGCCTTGTGCATTCCAATGATCGGCTGAAGGCGGGCATGTTCAGCCGCATCGGCGCGGGCATCGTCCAGTCCGTCGGCAGTTCCAGCGGCAACCTCAGCCCCGATCCCCAGGTGGGCGCCGAGGCGATCGAGGACCCCTATCTCGGGCTGGACGCCTCGCCGCCCAGCGGCTGCGCGCGCCGCGAGGTGGTGGAGGTCAGCCACACCATCACGCTTCCGGCCGGCGTCCACTGCGACGACTATGTGGTGACGGGCTCGGCGGAGCTGCGCCTCTCGCCGGGCGAACACTACTTCGTCGACAGCCGGCTCGAACTCCAGGACACCTCCCGCCTCGTGGGCGACGACGTCGTCCTGGTCTTCGACCACGCGGCCTTCGACTTCCTGGGACGCTCGCGCGTCGCCCTGTCGGGCCGGCAGGACGGCTTCCTGGCCGGCTTCGTCATCATCGGCCTGCGCCCGCCCGAGGGCTGGTGTCCGGTCGGAGAGGACGCGGACGACGATGACGACGACGATGATGATGATGATGATGACGACGACGGCGGCGAGGAGCCGTCCCGCCCTCACGACTGCAGGCTGGGCAGCGAGTTCGTCATGGCCAGCGACCACGTCGAGCGGCTGGACGGCGTGATCTACACCCCGGCCTCCAAGCTCATCGTGCGCGGCACGGACCAGATCGCCGAGGCGTCGGACTGGACCGTGATGATCGTCGAGACGCTCGAGGTGCGGGGCTCGCCCACCCTCGTCATCAACGCCGACTACGCCGGCTCGGACGTTCCCGTGCCACAGGGACTTGGGCCCGGATCCGGCCGGGCGCGACTCATCCGCTAGGCGCCACGGCCGGCGGGTCTGGGGAAGGAACTCCCCTATCGAAGCACCCGAAAACCCTATCGATCAGCGGCAGCGTCCGGCCCGCGCGGCGTTTCGTCCTCGCGGCCCTGCGCCGGTCGTATCCTGGCCGGATGAATCCACGCGTCCACCTCGGCGGATGTCGCGGTGTCGCTCTGTCGCTGTGTCGCTCAGCCCTTGTCTGCGTCCGGCTGTACGTCGGGATGGGCGGCCTGGAAGGCGGGGTGCTCCGCCGCCCGAGCGTCGATGGCCGAGATCAGCGGCCAGGCCGAGACGTCGACGTTGAACCGCCGCGCCGAATAGACCTGCGGGATCAGGCAGCAGTCGGCGATCGTCGGCGCCTCGCCCCAGCTCCAGCCTCCGCCGCGCTGTCCGATCAGCCGCTCGAGCGCGTCGAAGCCGGGCCGGATCCACTGGTCGGCCCAGGCGTCAGTGTCGCCGCCGAGGCCCTTCACCGCCTTGAGCACCCTGAGGTTGTTCAGCGGATGGATGTCGCAGGCGATCAGGGTCGCCATGGCCCGGACCTCGGCCCGGTCCTCGGGCGACGTGCGCGGCAGCAGCGGCGGCTCGGGAAAGCGTTCCTCCAGCCAGCCAAGGATGGCCAGGCTCTGAGTGATGACCCGGCCCTCGTGCTCCAGCGCCGGGACCAGTCCCTGGGGGTTCAGGGCCAGATAGGCCTCGGATTTCTGCTCGCCCTGGCGCAGGTCGTGCGTCCGCTGTTCATAGGTCACGCCCTTGAGGTTCAGGGCGATGCGGGTCCGGTAGGAGGTCCCCGAGCGCCAGTAGCCGTGCAGGATCATCGCCATACGCCTCAGACCATGGTGAAGGACAGGGCAGGCAGGCCGTCGATCTCGGCGCGCACCTCGTCGCCACGGACCAGCGGCCCAACGCCCTCCGGCGTGCCGGTGAAGATCAGGTCCCCGGGCGCCAGGCGCCACAGGCGCGAAGCCTGGGCCACCACCTCGGCCGGGCTCCAGATCATGTCGGACAGCTCGCCCGACTGGCGAGTCTCTCCGTTCACGGACAGTCGGATCGCGCCCTTGGCCTCGGGCATGTCGCGCCTGAGCACCACCTCGCCGATGGGCGCGGAGAAGTCGAAGCCCTTGGAAGCGTCCCAGGGCCGGCCGTCCTTCTTGGCCTGAGCCTGGATATCCCGCCGCGTCAGGTCGACGCCGACCGCCCAGCCGGCGATCAGCGCGCGCGCCTCGTCCGCGGTCACCTCGGCGCCGCCATGACCCAGGGCCACGACCAGCTCGACCTCATGATGCAGGTCCTGGGTCACCGACGGATAGGGCACCTGACCGCCCAGCGGCACGAGCGCATCGGCCGGCTTGGAGAAGAAGAAGGGCGGCCGCCGCTCAGGATCGGCGCCCATTTCGCGCGCATGGGCGGCGTAGTTCTGGCCCACGCAGAGAATGCGGCGGACGGGCAACCGGGCGCCGGAGCCCCGCACCGGAAGGCTTACGGGCTCGGCGGGCGGGAACAGATAGTCGGTCATGGGGTTCTCATTAGGACCAGGGAGGGTCACGCGCCAGCGGCATCGCTTGCGCGCAAAGGAACTCAGCCCAACCTCTGGCGTTCAGAACCAGATGCGCCCATATGGCGTGGACAAGCTTGACCGGAGACTTTTGACATGGCCCGTGCCCCCGCCGCGACCGCCGATGGCGAGCCCCGCACCCGCGCTCGCGACAGCGTCAAGCGCGACCTGAAGAACCTCAAGGAAGACGTCGGCGCCGTCGGCCGCGAAGAGGCGGATCGCCTGCGCGATCTCGCCGCCCAGGCCGACGAGAAGGTCCGCGCCCGCGCCGCCGAACTGCGCCAGCGCGCCCAGCGCTACTACGACGAGGCCCAGGTCCGTGGCCGCGAGTACTACGACGAGGCCTCCGAGCGCTTCGACGAGTACCAGCGCTACCTGACCGAGCGGGTACAGGAGCGTCCGCTGCAATCGACCGGCATCGCGCTCGGCGTCGGCGTCATCATCGGCCTGCTGCTGGCCGGCGGCCGGCGCTGATGTTCGGACGGGGGCTGATCGTCAAGGCGGCGTCCCTCGCCGCCATGACGGCTTGCGTGGTCGTGGCGGTCGCCGCGGCCGGCCTGGCGATCTACTACGCCCTGTCGATCGTCCTCATTCCCGCGGGCGCCGCGGCGATCACGGCGCTGATCTTCGCGGTCTGCGCCGGGGTCTTCGCCGCCCTGCTGGGCTATCGGCCCGAACCGCAGGAAGAAGCCGAGCCCGAGGGCCTGACCGACCGCGCCATCCAGCTGTTCCGCACCCGGCCCATCCTGGGCACCGTGGCGGGTCTGGCGGCCGGCTGGATCTTCCTCAGGAACCCGGCGCTCGCCACCATGGTGGCGGCGGCCTTCACTGAAAAGGCGCACACCACGGGGCGCCGCCGGCGCTGAAATCGCGCCCGAAAAGAGTATCCATGTTCATTCTGACCGACCTCCCCTATTCCCACGCCGCGCTCGAGCCGACCCTGTCGCGCACCACGCTCGAAACGCACCACGGCAAGCACCACAAGAAGTACGTCGACACCCTGAACGAGCTTCTCGAGAAGGAAGGCCGCAAGCCGGCCACGCTCGAGGAAGTCATCCGCGACGCGGGCCCGGGCAAGCTGTTCAACAACGCCGCCCAGACCTGGAATCACGGCTTCTTCTGGGACTGCATGACGCCCGACTATCAGGCGCCGTCGGGCGAACTGGCCGACCTCATCGAAGCCTACGGCGGGCTGGCCAAGTTGCGCGACGACTTCGTCGCCGAGGGCGTCGGCCATTTCGCATCGGGCTGGGTGTGGATCACCCTGAAGGACGGCAAGCTCTCCGTCCCCTCGACCCACGACGCCATGAACACCCTGTCCGAGGACGCGGGCTTCCCCCTGATCGTCTGCGACGTGTGGGAGCACGCCTACTATCTGGACCACAAGCAGGACCGGAAGGGCTTCCTGGAGGCCTGGTTCGACGGCCTCGTGAACTGGCGTCTGGCCGGCGACCAGCTGGCCGCGGCCAAGGCTGGCGAGCCGGGCTGGACCTATCCGGCCCCGCGCTAAAGTTCAGCTTGGCGGGAACAGCGCAGCCGTAGCGACGTTCACTTCCCGGAGGCCGCGACGCGGCGTTTCCGAAACTGGAGGAGAAATCGAATGCTGCGTTGGGCCGTAATTTTTCTGGTCATCGCTCTCATCGCCCTGGCTCTCGGCTTTGGCGGAGTGGCCGGCCTGTCGATGGACATCGCCTGGATCCTGTTCATCATCTTCATTGTTCTGTTCGTGATCTCGCTGGTCGCGGGGAGGTTCCGCGGACCGCGTGTCTGACGACTGAACGGACAGCATGAAATACAGGCCGCGGCTCGCAAGGGCCGCGGCCTTTTCTTTGGTCTAGTCGACCCGTCGGTCCAGGTTCCAGGTCCGCTGCGCCTCGAACTTCGACCCCGTCCAGGCCAGGGCCGTCACGCAGATCTCGGTCTCGTTCCAGGTGATGCAGTTGAAGCTGGGCGCCATGCCCCGCTCGCGCACGGACAGCGTGCCGCAGCCGACCGCGTAGCAGCGGTGGTCGCCCACGCCGATCGGCAGGGCGAAGGGCACATGCACGTGCCCGCTGGCGATGATGTCGACGCCCGCCCCGGCGAAGATCTCCGCCGCGGCCCTGCCCCGCTTCACCTCCCCGGTCATGGGCGCCCCGATCATCTCGATCAGGGGATGGTGGCAGGCGAGCACACGCAGGTGGTCCCGCGGCGTGGCGGCCAGGGCCTCTGCCGCCCGGCGGGTCTGGTCCAGATCGATGACGCCCTTGGACCAGTTCAGGCGCGCCTGCCAGCCGCGCGCCGTGGTCACCCCGCGGACCATCAGCTTGTCATTCTCGAACTGATGATCATGGGCCGGATGACCGGTCGTGGTCTCGAACCGCTTCCACGGCTGGAAGACCCGGTCATAGGCGTTCCAGTAGGGCACGTCGTGATTGCCGACCGTCACGAAGACCGGCTCGGGCATGGCCTTGATCCAGCGCGCGGCCGCCTCGAACTCGTCCTGGAAGCCCTGCTGAGTGATGTCTCCGGTGATCAGCACCAGGTCGGGCGGGGTCTCGTGGCAGTGATCGAGCGCCGCCTGAACCGCGTCCTTGTTCTCTACGCCGAAGTGAATGTCCGACAACTGATAGATGCGTCCGATCAAACCGTAGGCTCCGGCGGCGGCGCCAGCGCGCGGAACGCGACCGGCTCGAATGTGACCTCGGCGAAGTCATCCAGCCGGATGGTCTCGCCGTCGAGGATGGCGGGAATGCGCGATCCCGCCCAGGCGTGGGCCCGCTTGACGACCTGGGTCGCCACCGCCGGATCGCTGCGCCAGTCCGCGAACAGCGCGCGGGCGGCCATGCGGAAGGCCTCCCCCGCGCGGGCCGGGGTCATGGCCGCCGCTTCCAGGCCTTCGGCCTTGTTCACGGCCGTGGAGATCAGGGGCGTGATGAGCACGAGCGCCTCCGCGCGGCGTAACGGGCCGCGGTCCAGCCGATAACGGACGCGGCCGGAAAATGCTCGCCGCAAGGCGCGTCGACCATAGAGCCAGGCCAATCGGGCCTTGCCCTCGCGGATGGCCTCGCGCGCCGGCGCCCAGAGAGCCGGGGAGCCGAGGATCGCCGCGCAGTAGAAGGGTTCCTCGCCGATGCGGCCGCCAGGGATGGGGCGCTCGCACCCTTCGGTCAGGGCGCTGGTCAGGGCGGCCTTCCAGTCGGCGACGCCGTACACCGCCTTGGGCAACATGTTCATGGTTCCGCCAGGCAGGGGCGCGATGAGCGGGCCGTCCGCGCCCGCGCGCGCCGCCACGGCGCGCACGGTCCCGTCGCCGGCCAGCACGATGATCAGGTCCGGCTGGGCCCCGAACACGTGATCCAGCAGCGGCGTCAGCCGGCCGCCGTCGAAGATGTGGATGTTCGCCTTCAGGCCGAGCCCGTGAAGCAGCGTCGACAGCTCTTCGGCCGCAGTCGCAGAGACGCTGCCCGACCGCGGGTTGACGATGACCTCGATCTTGTCGAGCCGCGCATGAGGGGTCAGCGCCCGAGGCTCGGACGTTGGGTCGAGGTCCATGCGCCCCGAACGGTTGGGAACAGCCGAGGTTCCGGCCACGCTTGCGGCCGG
>CAMPGL010000044.1 GCA_946885435.1 uncultured Brevundimonas sp.
GCTGAGACGGCCGGCCCCACCGCCGTAGCGCCGGAGGGGCCGGCCGGCTCAGCCGCCCTGACCGAAACGGAGGTCGCGATCGACGCGGGGTATGTCGGCACCTCGATCGTCCTCTACGGCGCCGTCTTCAATCCGGGCGACAGTCCGGTGGACGTGGTCGTCGTCGTTCGCGGCCCCGAGCAGCCCGTGCGTCTGGTGCGCAAGATGCGGATCGCGGGCCTGTGGCTGAACAGCCGCCCGGTGCTGTTCGAAGGCGCGCCTGGCTTCTACATGACCGCCTCGACCCGCCCCCTGTCCGACATCGCCGGCTTCGGCGTGCTGCGCCGGCTGGGCGTCGGCCTCGACCACCTGCGCATCGACGCGCCGGAGGAGCAGCGCACGGTCAACCTCTACGGCGTGCGCGACGTGGTCATCAGCCGGCTCGGCGAGGATTACCTCGACTGGCGACGCGCCGTGATCCGGCTGAAGGAGGCCAACGGCCTCTACGCCGTGGACCCCGAGGGCGTCCGCTTCGTGGACCAGGGCCTGTTCCGCGCCGAGATCGTCCTGCCCGCCGAAGCGCCGACGGGCCAGTATCAGACCGAGGTCTGGCTGTTCCAGGACGGTCGCGCCATCTCGGTCCGCCGCGGCTCGATCGAGGTGCGCAAGGTCGGCCTGGAGCGGTTCGTCTATGACGCGGCTCACCAGCAGCCGTGGCTCTACGGACTCGTCTCGGTGCTGGTCGCCCTGGTCACCGGCTGGGCCGCCTCGACCTACTTCCGCCGGAACTAGCGGCCGGGGCTGAGCCGCGCCCAGCTGACGGCGTGGACGCGCCCGTCACCGAGCAGCAGCGCCGTCGGCGGTCGTCCGAACAGGCCCGCGAAGGCGCGATCAGCCGCGTTCAGCCCGCCCGCATAGGCGCCGAAGGCCGGCAGGATCATCCGCTCGCCGTCTGTCAGGAAACAGCGCCGCCGCACCCGTTGGCCATAGCGGGCGATCGTCGCCACCGGATGCAGGTGCCCCGAGACCTCCCCAGGCGCCCGGCCCTCGGCCGGTTCGTGGGTCAGGACCAGCCGGCCCAGCCGCACCTCGGCCGCCGCCTCGCCGGGCAGGGCCACCGGCGCGTCCTCGTCGTGGTTGCCGGCGATCCAGACCAGCGTCCGGCCCACCACCAGCGCCTCGATGCGCGCGACGACCTCGGCAGAGAGCCGGCTCTCGCCGCCCGCGTCATGGAAGCTGTCGCCCATCAGGATGACGGTGCGCGCGCTCGTCGCCGCGACCTCGGCCTCCAGTCGTTCCAGCGTGGCCAGGGTGTCGTAGGGCGGCAGCAGCTGGCCGCGCACGCCATAGGCCGAACCCTTCTCGAAGTGCAGGTCGCCGGCCGCCAGCACGCCGTGGTCCGCCAGCCAGATGGCGCCCGAGGCGCGGGCGGTCACCGCCGCGCCATTGACCTCGACGACGCAGCCGCCGCAGGAGGATCGGCGCATTCGGGGACCTTCCGGTTCGATCGGTTCGGCGCTCACGCGGTCAACTCCATGGCCTCGGCGATCAGCTCCTCGGCGGCTTCTTCCATGACGGCGTCGGCCCAGGAGCCGCCGGCGACCGGCTCGCGGCCGATCTCCAGCATGACCGGCACGGCGAAGGGCGACACCTTCGTCAGCGGCGCATGGGTGATCCGTCCCCGGATGCGCGCCAGAAGCCCGGCCAGCCGCGCCACGTCCAGCTGACCAGACGCCGCATCCGCCCGCGCGCAGCGCAGCAGCAGATGGTCCGGCTGGTGCCGCCTCAGCACGTCATAAATGAGGTCGGTCGAGAAGGTGACCTGCCGCCCGCTTTTCTCGTGGCCGGGCATGCGGCGCTCGATCAGGCCGGACAGCACGGCGCACTGCCGGAAGCCGCGCTTCATCATCACGCTCTCGTCCAGCCAGGCCTCCAGGTCGTCACCGAGCATGTCCTGCTGGAACAGCTCGCCGAGATCGAGGTCGCCCAGCGTCCTCATCGCCCAGATGGCGAGCGCATAGTCGTTGGCCACGAAGCCCAACGGGTTCTTTCCCGCCCGCTCCAGCCGCCGCGCCAGCAGGTGGCACAGGGTCCCGTGGCTGATCCGGCCGTCGAAGGGGTAGCAGATCAGATAGTGCCGCGAGCCTCGCCGGAAGGTCTCGACCAGCATCTCGTCTGGGGACGGAATGACCGATCGGATCTTCTGGATGTGCAGCCACTCCTGCACGTCGTCGGGCAGCCGTCCCCAGTTGGCCTCGTCGGCGATCATGCGGCGCACGCGCCGGGCCAGATAGGTCGACAGCGCGAACTTCGAGCCGCCCCAGCTCGGCACCATGGGCTCCGCCCCCGGCGGCGCGGGCGTCACCCAGGCGTCCATCCCCTCGACCGTATGGAACTGCCAGACCTGGCCGGCGAACAGGAAGGTGTCCCCGGCGGTGAGTTGCTCGATGTAGCTCTCTTCCATCTGGCCGACCTTGCGGCCGCCGCGCTTGCCCGTGCCGATCTTGATGTTGAGCATCGGGATTTCGACGATGGCCCCGACGTTCATGCGGTGCCGCTGGGCCGTCTGTTCGTTGCGAACCTTCCAGCGCCCGTCGCGCCCCTTCACGATCCGCTTGAACCGGTCGTAGGTCCGCAGCGCATAGCCGCCGGTCGAGACGAACTCGACGACCCGGTCGAAGTCCTCGCGCGGCAGGTCGGCGTAGGGCGCGCTGGTCCGCACCTCCGCATACAGGTCGTCGGCCAGGAAGGGCTCCGCGCAGGCGCAGCCCATGACGTGCTGGGCCAGGATGTCCTGCGTCCCCGCGCGCGCCGGATCGGCGTCGAGGTCGTTCTCGGCGACCGCCGCCTTGGCCGCCTCGCACTCCAGCACCTCGAAGCGGTGGGCGGGGACCAAGAGCGCCCGGCTCGGCTCGTCCAGCCGGTGGTTGGCCCGGCCGATGCGCTGGATCAGCCGCGCCGAGCCCTTGGGCGCCGCCAGCTGGATGACCAGGTCGACGTCGCCCCAGTCGATGCCGAGGTCGAGCGTCGAGGTGCAGACCACCGCGCGCAGCTCGCCCCGCGCCATGGCCGCCTCGACCTTCCTCCGCTGTTCGGCAGCCAGCGAACCGTGGTGCAGCGCGATCGGCAGGTCGTCGTCGTTCATCTCCCACAGGGTCTGAAAGGCCATCTCGGCCTGGAACCGCGTGTTGACGAAGATCAGCGCCAGCCGGCTCTGTTTGATGCGGTCATAGACGTCGGCCATGGCGTGCTGGGCGGTCCAGCCGCTCCAGGGGATGGTCTTGGCCGTCGCCCCCATCACCTCGACCACCGGCGGCGCGCCGGGGTCGCCCAGCACCAGATCGGCCATGCCCGGACTGGGGCTCAACCAGCGGCGGATGGCGTCCGGGTCCTGCACCGTCGCCGACAGCCCGACCCGACGGCACATCGGCGCGTACTGGCTCAGTCGCGCCAGGCCCAGGTTCAGCAGGTCGCCGCGCTTGCTCGACCAGATGGCGTGGACCTCATCGACGATGACGCAGCGCAGGTCGGAGAACCATTCGCGTCCACCGTCCCAGGCGCAGAACAGAGCCAGCTGCTCGGGTGTCGTCAGGAGGATGTCCGGCGGGCTGACCTTCTGGCGCTGGCGCTTCGACACCGGCGTGTCGCCCGTCCGGCTCTCGATCCGCACCGGCAGGCCCATCTCGCGCACGGGCGTGAGCAGGTTGCGCTCGACGTCGACGGCCAGGGCCTTGAGCGGGGAGATGTAGAGGGTGTGCAGGCCCGGCGGCGTATTCCTCGGCCCGCGCTCGGCCAAGTCGATCAGGCTGGGCAGAAAGCCGCCCAGGGTCTTGCCGCCGCCGGTCGGCGCGATCAGCAGGACGTCGCGGCCCTCGCGGCCCTTGTCGACCATCTCGAGCTGATGCCGCCGCGCCGCCCAACCCCTGGAGGCGAACCAGTCCTGAAAACGCGGGGGCAGCTGCGACACCCCCGGCCCATAGCATGTTCCCCTTCCGTTTCCATCCGTTCGGGCGGGATGGACGGATGCGCCCGGTCATGGGAATGCCTAACGCGATGAAGCTCGTGATCGACGACCGCTGGTTCGAAGGGTGGCGGGGCCCGGCCATCGCCGCGCTGATCGCCCTGATCGCCGGCCTGCCCACCGTGCTGACGCTCGGCCCGCTGGACCGGGACGAGAGCCGGTTCGCCCAGGCGACGGCCCAGATGCTGGAGACGCGGGACTTCACCAGCATCTCCTTCCAGGATCAGCCGCGCCACAAGAAGCCGGTCGGCATCCACTGGTTGCAGGCGGTCTCGGTGTCGTTGTTCTCCGACGTCGAGCATCGCGACATCCGCCCCTATCGCGTGCCGTCCCTGCTGGGCGCCATGCTGGCGGCGGCGGCCTGCGCCTGGGGCGCGGGGCTGGCCTTCGGAGCGCGCACTGGCGTGCTGGCCGGGGCCATCCTGGGGGCCAGCTTCCTGCTGTCGAGCGAGGCCGGAATCGCCAAGACCGACGCCATGCTCTGCGGGGCGGTGACCCTGGCCATGGCAGCCCTGTCGCGCCTCTATATCGCCCAGAGGGACGGGCTCGAGCCGCCGGGCAAACGCACAAAGCTGCTGTTCTGGGGCGCGGTAGCGCTGGGGGTCCTGATCAAGGGACCGATCATCGTGCTGGTCGTCGGCCTGACGCTGGTGGCGCTGGGCCTGTGGGACCGGAAGTGGCGCTGGATGACCCAGCTCGGGTGGCGCTGGGGCTTGGCCCTGGTCCTACTGGGCATCGGCCCCTGGGCGCTCGCCATCACGGTCAAGACCGACGGCGCCTTCTGGGGCGCCGCGCTCGGTGGCGACCTCTTCCCCAAGATCGTGGGCGGCCACGAGCGTCACGGCGGCTGGCCAGGCTACTACCTTCTGCTGGCGCCGCTGCTGTTGTTTCCTGCCACCCTGCTGATCCCGGCGGGACTGTCGACCGGCTGGGCGCAGCGCAACCAGTCGGCGATCCGCTTCGCTCTGTGCTGGCTCATCCCGACCTGGATCGCCTTCGAACTCTTCCCGACCAAGCTGTGGCACTACACCCTGCCGACCTTCGGCGCCCTGGCCTGGCTGATGGCCGCCAGCCTCACCCAGCCGCTGGGCACGCTCAGTCGCCGGATCGGCGCGGGCCTGATGGCGTTCGGGGCGCTGATGGTCACCGCGCTGGTGATCTACGGCTTCTCGGAATACGGCGGCCCCGGCGACCAGAGCTGGGCCGCCGCCACCATCGCCCTGGCCCTGGTCGGGGCGGCGGTCGGCGCCTTCATGCTGCTCAACCGGATGGCGGTCACGGCGCTGGTCGTCAGCCTGGTCTTCGGCGTCCTGGCCCACGCCTCCCTGGTCAAGCTGATCAGCGGTCTCGGCCCCCTGTGGGTTGCGCCGCGACTGGAGGCGGCCCTGCGCGAGGAGGGACTGCACCCCATGAGCGGCGAGGCTGGAGGTGCCGTGACCCTGGCCGGCTATTCGGAGCCCAGCGCCATCTTCCTGATCGGCACCGACACCGAGCTCGGCGACGGCGCGGATGCTGCCCGGGCGCTCGCCGCTGGACGCCCGGCCGTCGTCGATCAGTCCCAGGCCGAGGCTTTCGCCGAGGAAGCCGCCGCGCTGGCCATGACGCCCCGCCCGCGGGCCGTTATCGAAGGGCTGAACTACTCGAACGGCGACCAGTTGCGCCTGTCGGTCTACGGCCCTTACCGCGAGGAGGCCGAGCCGTGAGCCGCTTCATCGAGATCGTCGAGGTCGGCCCGCGCGACGGGCTGCAGAACGAGAAGGTCGTCATCTCGACCGAGGACAAGGTCGAGTTCATCGGCCGGCTGGAGGCCGCGGGCGCCAGGCGGCTGGAGACGGTCTCCTTCGTCCACCCCGGGCGCGTGCCTCAGATGGCCGACGCCGAGGCCGTCATGGCCGCCCTGCCCCCTGCCCCCGACGTCACCCGAATCGGGCTGGTGCTGAACCAGCGGGGCTGGGACCGGGCGGTCGCCACCGGCGTCGATCAGGCCAATGTCTCCATCGCCGCCTCGGACGGCTTCGCGCTGAAGAACTCGGGCCTGAACGTCGCCCAGCAGGTCGAGATGCTGGCCGAGATCGTCGGCCGGTCGCACAACATGGCCGGCGCCCCGGGCGCCGGTCCCTCGGTCACGGCGATCATTTCCACGGTGTGGGGCTGTCCCTTCGACGGTGAGGTGTCCGACGATCAGGTCGAGGCCCTGGTCCGCGACGTCGCCGCCCTGGGCGTCAGGGAGATCGGCCTGGCCGACACCATCGGCGTGGGCGACCCCTGGGCCGTGCGCCGCAAGGTCGAGATCGCGCGCAAGGCCGCGCCGGACGCCACCCTTCGCCTGCATTTCCACGACACCCGCAACACCGCCCTGGCCAACGTCTTCGCCGGCGTGGAGGCGGGGATCGATGTCATCGACGCCTCGGTCGGCGGTATCGGCGGCTGTCCCTTCGCGCCCGGCGCGACCGGCAATGTCGCGACCGAGGACGTGGTCTACATGCTGCACCGTGCGGGCCTTGAGACCGGCTACGACCTGGACGCCCTCATCGAGACGGCCCGCTGGATCGGCGGGAAGCTCGGTCGGCCCGCGCCCTCGGCCCTGTCGCGCGCCGGGGGGTGGCCGAAGGCCTGATAACCGTTCGCAATTGACCCCGCCCACCTTGCGCCCCGGACGATCCGGCGTAAGGAACGGACACGGTTTCGGTTAGGTCTCTCCCCATGGTCCAACTCACCCTTCCGCGCGGTTCCAAACCCAAGGCCGGCAAGCGCTGGGCGGCGCGCGAGGGCGCCCAGAAGGTCAAGACCTTCAAGGTCTACCGCTACGACCCGTCGACCGACGAGACGCCGCGCTGGGACACCTATGAAGTGGCTGTCGAGGACCACGGCCCGATGGTCCTGGACGCCCTGATCCACATCAAGAACACCATCGACCCGACCCTGTCGTTCCGGCGCTCGTGCCGCGAGGGCATCTGCGGCTCCTGCTCGATGAACATCGGCGGCCGCAACACGCTCGCCTGCACCAAGGGCTGGGACGAGATCGACGGCGACATCACCATTTCGCCGCTGCCGCACATGCCGGTGGTGCGCGACCTGGTCCCGGACCTGACCGGCTTCTACAACCAATACGCCTCGATCGAGCCCTTCCTGCAGTCGGACGAGCCCGACCCCGAAAAGGAGCGCCTGCAGTCGCCCAAGGACCGCGAGAAGCTCGACGGCCTTTACGAATGCATCCTGTGCGCCTGCTGCTCGACCGGCTGCCCCAGCTACTGGTGGAACCAGGACAAGTTCCTGGGCCCGGCCGCCCTGCTCCAGGCCTACCGCTGGCTGGCCGACAGCCGCGACGAGGCGACCGACAAGCGGCTCGACAACCTCGAGGATCCGTTCAAGCTCTACCGCTGCCACACCATCATGAACTGCGCCCAGGTGTGTCCGAAGGGCCTGAACCCCGCCAAGGCCATCGCCGAGACCAAGAAGATGCTCGGCGCCCGCGCCGCCGGCCGCTGATTTGCGGGCCGACGGCATCTGAGCCAAGCTGAGCCGTCCCGAGGGAGGGCCCGATGCTCAGATCCGCCGCCGTCGTCGCCGTGCTCGCCCTGACGGCGGGCGTCGCCCAGGCCCAGACGCCCGCCGCTCCGCCGTGCCAGGCGCCCGAACATCGCCAGATGGACTTCTGGGTCGGCGAGTGGGACCTGGAGTTCGACAATCCGAACGGAACCGTCGGCCGGGCGACCAACCGCATCACCCGCAACGAGTTCGGCGATTGCGTCGTCGCCGAGCATTTCGAGCAGGCCGACACCGGCTACGTCGGCGCGTCCTGGTCGGTCTATGATCCGCAGACCGGCCAATGGCGTCAGACCTGGGTCGACAACGCCGGCACGCCCTTCTTCCTCGTCGGTGGACCGGTGGAGGGTCAGCCGCACCTCTTCGAGCTGCGCACCACCGAGCCGCGCGGCGCCCAGACTCCCGCGACGCGCCGCATGATCTGGGAGCAGGTCACCGAGGACAGCCTGGTCTGGCGCTGGCAGACCGAGCAGACCGACGGCTCCTGGGCCGACGCCTGGGTGCTGCGTTATCGCCGCCGGAACTGAGCCTACACGGACAAAGCGTTGCGCATGGCGTCCAGCCCGCTAGAAGGCCGTCATGCCCAAGATCACCTACATCGAGCACGACGGCGAGACCCACGAGGTCGAGGTCAAGACCGGCATGTCGGTGATGGAGGGGGCCATCCGCAACAATGTGCCCGGCATCGACGCCGACTGCGGCGGCGCCTGCGCCTGCGCGACCTGTCACGTCTACGTCGACGAGGACTGGCGCGAGAAGACCGGCTCGGCCTCGGCCATGGAAGAGTCCATGCTCGACTTCGCCGAGGGCGTTCAGCCGAACTCGCGCCTGTCCTGTCAGATCCGCGTCAGCGATGCGCTCGACGGACTGGTCGTCCGCCTGCCCGAGAACCAGCACTAGGAATTCGGGCCGCTTCGGACTTTCTCTACCTGCGCGTAGATGGCGGAGACGAAATCCTCGTCCACGACATACGGGTGCAAGGCATCACGGATTAGAGTCCGGCGGGCTTCGGGTGCGTAAGCCCACTCCTCTCCTTCCGCGAGCCGACGAACGACAGTCGGGAATGCCTCGGAGGAGAACTTGGCCTCCGCGAGGTTTTCTATGGCTTCAGGCCTCGCGAGCGAAATGAAGGCCACCAACTCGTCGATGATCTGACGTGTGAACGGCGAGGCTAGAAACTGGTCTTCGTGCTCCCGGCCAAACTTCGCCTTCAGCAGCAGACTGAGGAGATAACCAGCCTCGCGCTCACTCGGGAGCCGCAACACAAGCGCCCCCTCTTCCACCGCGAAATCGAAGCGGAAGGTCACGCGGACTCGCTGGCCGCCTGCGGCTCCGCCGTGCGCTCGCGGAAGCGGGCGCGGGCCTGCGAGACCCAGCCGGTGAAGGTGTCGACGCTCTCGGCCAGCCTCTGGGCGTCTCGCAGCCCTGAGAAGTCCTCACGCGTCGCCAGGGCCAGGCGCATGGCGTCGGGACTGCGGGCGCCTTCGATGAAGCGGCTGTAGCGCTGGTTCAAGCGCGCCAGGGCCGATGCGTCCCGCGCCAGCGAATAGCCGATGCCCGCCCGGGTCACCTGGGTCTCCTCGGCGGCCGTAAGCTGCGCCTCGTTCTCCCAGCGGGCGCCGAGCCCGGCTTCGTAGAGGCCGGCGGCCCCGGCCCAGTCCTGCTGCTTCCACAGGATGTCGGCGCGCACGGCCTGGGCGGCCGGGCTGGCGTCCGAGCCCAGCACCTCGAGCGCGTGGTCGTAACGGCCCAGCATCATCAGGGCCCGGGCCTCGAGCGCCCGGCGCTCGGCCTGCAGGGCGCTGGGTAACAGCGTGGTGCGCGAGCCCCAGAGGTTTTCCAGCGCCTTCTGGGGTTCGCGGTTTATCAGGCGGATGGCGGCCGCGTCTGTGGCCACGCTGGCCTTGGCCACGCCGTCCAGCCGGTGCTCGACCTGATATTCGAGCAAAGCCGCCGCGCGGTCGAGCAGATCGAGGTCGACGAGACGGCGCGACAGGCGGCGCACCATGTCGTCGCCCTCGGCGCCCGGCGGAGTGAGTTCTCTGAAGTCCTCGAACAGGGCGACCGCCTGGATCGGCTGCAGACCGTCGGCGGCGCCCTCCAGAAACAGCGCGCGGAAGGCGTTGGAGAGATCCGCCTGGAGCTCTGCGGCCTGCGGCAGGTCCGGCAGGCGCGTGCCCGCGCCGCGCAGCACCTCGAGCGCCTCGCGATACCGGCCTTGCGAGAGATAGACCCCGCCGAGCGTGCGGATGACCTGCAGCTCGGAGGCGTCGCCGCGCCAGCGCCAGCGCAGGGGCTCCATCCGCTGCACCGCCTGGGCCGGGGTCAGGGCGCCCGCCGCCAGCTCGAGCCGCGTGGCGTGCAGGGTCGCCGGCACGGCCAGATCCTCGAACGGCGCGCGCGAGATGGCGCGATGGATGGCCGCCGCGCGCCGGGTGTCGCCCTCCGCCTCGAACAACCGGGCCTGGACGGCGCGGACTTCCAGCAGCTGACGCGAGCCGGTCGCCTGAGCGAGCGCATAGTCAATTAGGGCGCGGGCCCCGGCGGGGTCGCCGCTTTCCAGCGCGGCTTCGGCGTGGGCCATCGCGAAACGGGTGCGCCATTCCGGCGGAAAGGCGTCGACCGCCCGGGCTCCGTCTGAGAAGGCGCGCCGCGCCACCTCCCACTCGCCCTGGCGGGCGGCGATATAGCCGCGCCAGACGGCGGCCGAGGCGTCGCCGGTGAGCGGGCCGGAGGCGAAGTCGGCCTGGGCCTCGGCCAGACGCCCGATCGCGGCGCGGGCCGCCCCGCGCAGGCCGCGCGCCTCGGGCAAGCCGCCCATGCGCTCGTCGCCCTGGACCAGGCTGTTGATGACGCCGATGGCCTCGAAATGCAGGCCGGATCCCACGAGGAAGCGCGCGAGCGCCAGCCGCGCCTCGACCGGGGCGCTCTCGCCGAGCATCGCCTCTTCAGCCGCCGCCGTCTGGAGCTGGCGATAACGGGCCGGGAAATCGGCCTCGCCGAGGTCCGCCCATTCAGAGAGGACGAGGGCCGGCAGGCCCGCCGCCTGGGGCGCCTCGGGCAGGGCCTCGGCCTGCCGCAGCGCGTCGGTGGGGGACGACAGGTGAAGGCCGCCCGGGCGGCTGATCCGCACGAGGTCGCCGTCCACGGCCACCGTCAGATCCTCGGCCGTCGGCGTCAGGGCCAGGCCCTGGGCCGTCGGCAGCAGGGTCATGTCGACCAGCCGGCGTCCATGCTCCAGTCCCTTGGAGGGCCCACGCGCGGTGATGACGCCGATGCGGTCGCCGACGGTGGGATCCTGGATCCACAGCACCCGGGTCGCGCCGGGCACCGCCGCCGTCATGCCGGTCGGGCCGGACTCGTCGTCGCGCGCGAGCGTGACCGGCGCCTCCGGCGCCTGGCCTTCGACGCCCAGGGTCACGATCCAGCGGCCGCCCTCGCTGCGGGCGACAGGCTGGATGTCTGCGGGCGCGGAGATGCGCACCGCCGTGAAGTCCTCGCCACGCACCCAGCGGATGTCCGAGGCGGGCCCCAGGCCGGCAGGCGGCTGTTCCAGGTCGAGGCGGGCCGAGGCGTCGAAGACCACCCAGACGGCGTCCTCGCGGCGGAAGACGGCCGCCGGCGTCGGCGTGCGCCAGTCGAAGTCGAGCGTCAGCACCCCGCCGTGAACCTCGGCGCCCACCCGGACCACGTCGGCCTGGGGCGCCTCGGCCGCCTGGCCGGCGGGGAAGATGTTCACATAGGCCGCGCCGTCGGCCTGACCGAAGCGGGCGTCAGCGCCCTCGGCCAGGGTCAGGACGATCTCGGTCGCCGACTGGACGGCCCGGGTCTCCACCGAGGCGACGCCGCGCGGCGGATTCACCCTGAGCAGGGCGATGTCGGGCGCCGCTGTCGTGCCGAGCCGAACCACCACTGTCTGGCCGTCGCGGCGGACCCTTGCGCGCGACCCGATCGGCCCCGCGAACTCGACGCGGGCGAAGCGCTCGTTGACGCCCAGCCGGATGTCGATGGGATCGCCCGGCGCCGCCAGGGCCAGGCCGTTCAGGGGCGCAGCCGCCACCGCGCCGGCGGTGAGCACCGCGGCGGTCGTGCGCGCAATGCGCCGCCTCGACTGACGGGCGTCCCCGGCCATGTCCGGCAAGGTGAAGGGACGCGGTTAGGGCCGGGTTAACTAGCCCGCGGCGGCGGCGGTCTCGATCTGCGGGACCTCGATGGCCAGGGGCTCGGGCTGGATGGCGACTTCCGGGACCTGGATGACCGGCTCGGCTTCGGCCGCCGGCTGTTCCGGGGCCGTCGAGACACGCTGCGGCGTGGCAGCCGGCTCGGGCGTCTCGACCGGCGCGGGCTCCGGCGGGGACTCCGCCGCCACGGGCTGGACCTCGACCTCGGCGCGCGCCGCCTCCGTCGTGACGGTCTCGGTGACTTCAGTCTCGGGGGCCTCAGCGGTCTCGGCAGGCGCGCGCGCATCGACGACGCGCTCCACCGGCTCGGCGACGGGCACGATCTCGGCGGCTTCAGCCGAGCCGCTCGTCTCCAGGAACCTCAGATCCGAGGTCCGAACCAGGGAGAGGCCGAACATCAGCACGGCGCCTCCGGCGACGGCGAGCACGGCCATCTTCGGCGGCCGCAGCGCGCGGCGAGGCGGCAGCGGCCGCTCGAGACCGTGCATCGGCTGGACATAGGATTCGGCGCGCATGTCGCGCATGGCTTCGCTCCTGAACGCTTCCCCTGCGTCGAGAGGAACACACCTGGAGTCAGAGGGTTCAGCTTGGCCGCGAAAGAAAGTCGTGGACGGACCGTTCAGTCCGCCTCGCGCTCGCCGACCTCCTCGGGCCGCACCGCCAGGAGCCAGCCGTCGCCGATATGCAGTTCGGGCACGGCCTCGCGCGTGAAGGGCAGGTACCAGGTCTGGCCGCCCTCCGCCGGGGTGATCTCGAGGATATCGCCGGCCCCGAAGTTCTGGACCGACTTGATCCGGCCCAGAACCGGGCCATCCGGCGCGCGCGCCTCAAGGCCGATCAGGTCCGTGAGGTAGAACTCGTCCTCCTCCGGCTCGGGCAGGCGGTCGCGCGGGACGTAGAGCTTGAGGCCCCGCATGGCGTCGGCCTCTTCCTTCGTGGCGATCTCCCTGGCGCGGGCCACCACGCCCTTCTTGTCGGGCCGCCCGCCGGTCAGGGTCAGGCCCGGGGAGCCGTCCGCCTTCAGCAGCGGTCCATAGGACAGCAGCGCCATGGGGTCGGCGGTGAAGCTGGTGACGCGCACCTCGCCGCGCACGCCGAAGGCGCCGCCCACCTGGCCCACTAGGATGAGGTTATGGGTCACCATTTCCGCTCTCCCCGGCGAATGCCGGGGCCCAGATCAAAGGACACCGCCCACAAAAGAAGAGCGCCGCGCTCGAATAGGCCGGGCGCGGCGCTCTGTCATCTGGCCCCCGGCATTCGCCGGGGTGAGCGGCCTGGAGTTAGCCCTCGGTCTTTTCTTCCTCGGCGGCCGGGGCCTCTTCAGCGGCGGCCTCAGCCGGAGCAGCCTCTTCGGCGGCCGGAGCTTCTTCCGCAGCGGCTTCGGCCGGGGCGGCTTCTTCAGCGGCGGGAGCTTCCTCGGCGGCCGGGGCTTCCGGTTCCGGAGCCGGGGCGGCGGCGGCCTCGGCCTTGGCGGCGGCTTCGGCCTCGGCGCGGTCGGCTTCGCGCTGGGC
>CAMPGL010000045.1 GCA_946885435.1 uncultured Brevundimonas sp.
CCGGCGAAGATCTTGCCGCTCTCGGTGATCCCCGGCAGCCGCTCGGCCAGGACCTTGGGGTCGAGGTGGTCGAGGTGCTAGAAGATGTGGTGGTGGTTGGGGCCGTCGCCGCGCCCCTCGCGGAGTTGTGGCGGGGGTGGTGCGAGGGCGGGGCACGTCGAAGGTCGCGAACTGGGCCCGGGCCTCGGGTGTCATCCGAGCGCCCAGCGCCGAAAGAAGAAGCGCGGCGCCTTGCGCCTCGGCGGAACCGGCCGCGCCCCGCTCGATGAGCCGGTCCAGCGTCGCGCCGCCCTGGCGGGCTTCCGCGGCGGCGACCACCGCCTCCATCAGGGCGAAGCGGGTCGAATCCCATCCGCCCTCGCTGCGCACCGCGCGCGAGAACAGGACCCGCGCGGCTTCGGGCTCTCCCGCCGCGGCGGCGGCCATGGCGAGCAGAGCCGGGTCCGCGCCGGCCGGCGCCTGGCGCGCGACGGCGACCAGTTCGGGCGATGCGAGCCGCGCGAGCGCCACGAACACCTCGGCGGTGTCCGCCCGCCCCAGCAGGGCGACGAGCGCGCGCCGGCGTAGGTCCGGCTCGCGGGTCTCGTGGGCGACGCGGTACAGGTTCGCCTCGCCGACCACGCCGGCGGGAGCCTCGATCAGGGGCGTCGGCGCGGGAGAGGTCAGGGTTTCGGGCGAGGCCGCCTCGATCGGCTCGGTCGCCGGCGGCAGTGGCTGGGCCAGATAGGCGCTCCGGACCCGCTCGACCGGAACCAGACCCAGCCGCCACGCGCGCTGCAGCGCGCCGAGATCGTCCCCGCCCGCCAGCGCGGCGGACAGCGGCCGGTGCGGCACGGCGGAGGCCGGGGCGTCCAGCTCCAGCCGGCGCGAGATCGCCCAGCTCAGGCCTTCGGAGGCGTCGGCCGGGCCGTCGGTCTCTCCGAGCAGCGCCTGGCCGAAGAGGCGGGCGAAACCGTCGGCCTCCTCTCCCGTCTCGCGCCACAGGCCGAACGTCACCTGTGCGGCGCGCTCGTTGCCGGCGACGAGCTGGCAATAGGCCCGAAGGCGCAGCCAGTACCCATCCTCGCGCCCCGCCTGGAGCCCCTCGCCGATGGCGCAGGCGCGCGCGTCGTCGCCCAGCCAGAGGGCCGCGTCCGCCGCGGCGCGGGCGATGGGTTCGTGAGCCTCGAGACGCGGCGTGCGGCGGCCGATCTCGGCCGCGGCCTCCAGGTCTCCCAGCGCCACCAGCGTGCGGGCCCGCAGGCCGGCCAGCGCCGGCTCCGCGCCCTCCGGCGACCGGGCCGCGGTCGCCAGCGCCCCGCGCGCCAGGGCGGCCTCGGCGGGGCTCAGGCGCTGTTCGGCCAGCGGCGCGATCACCGCCTCGGCAAGGCGCGCCGAGGTTCCCTCCCAGAGATCGGCGTCGAGGCCCGTGTCACGGCCGGGCGAGGCCCAGAGATCGAGCGCCTGCAGGTCGTCGCCCGTGACCTGTCCGGCCGGCGGGGGCGTCTGAGCCTGCACGGGCGCGCCGACAAGCGTGGCGGCGCTGGCGAGCAACGCCAGGCCTCGTGTAAAGCCCCTGGAGTCCATGAATGATGCTCCCGACATCCGCAGCCGCACCATAGCCCTAGTCGGGCTGATGGGTGTGGGCAAATCCTCGGTGGGCCGCCGCGTCGCCGCCTCCCTGGGCATGCCCTTCTGCGACGCCGACGCCGAGATCGAGGCGGCCGCCGGCCGGTCGGTCAGCGACATCTTCGCGGATCTGGGCGAGGCCGAGTTTCGGGCCGGAGAGCACCGCGTCATCCGCCGCATTCTCGAGGGGCCGCCGTGCGTGCTGGCCACCGGCGGCGGCGCCTTCGTCCACGACGGCACCCGCGCGCTTCTGAAGGAGAAGGCCGTCACTGTCTGGCTGAGGGCCGAGCTCGAGGTGCTGGCCGAACGGGCGACGCGGCGCGACACCCGGCCGCTGCTGCGCGGCAAGGACCCGATCGCGGTGCTGTCGACGCTGGCCGAGGCCAGGTATCCGTTCTACGCCCAGGCCGACCTGACCGTGCACACGGGCCAGGGCGCGCACCGCGAGGCCGTGCGGGCCGTGATCGCGGCTGTCCGGGACTTCCACGCGAGGGCCGCATGAGGACCATTTCCGTCAGCGGCCCCGGGGTCGCACCTTACGAAGTCCGGGTCGGTCGGGGCCTCCTGGCGGGCGCCGCAGGCCACATTGCGCCCCTGTTGACCCACCGCCGGGTCACCATCGTTACCGACGAGACGGTCGCGGCCCTGCACGGCCAGGCGCTGGCTCGGACCCTGCGCGCACAGGGACTGTCCGCAGCCGTCCTGGCCGTCCCGCCGGGGGAAGCCACCAAGTCCTTCGCCGGGCTCGAGGACCTGATGAGCCGGCTGCTCGACCAGCGTCTCGACCGCAGGGACATCGTCCTCGCGCTGGGCGGCGGGGTGATCGGAGACCTGACCGGCCTGGCGGCGGCGCTGTACATGCGGGGAATCGGCTTCATCCAGGCCCCGACGACGCTGCTGGCCCAGGTCGACTCCTCCGTCGGCGGCAAGACGGCCATCGACGCGCCCCAGGGCAAGAACCTGATCGGCGCCTTCCATCATCCGCGGCTGGTTCTCGCCGACCTCGGTGTGCTCGACACCCTGCCTGAGCGGGAGATGAAGTCCGGCATGGCCGAGATCCTGAAGGCCGGCCTGCTGGGCGATCCGACCTTCTTCGGCTGGCTGGAGACCAAGGCGCCCGCCGTCCTGAACCGCGAGCCCCCGGCGTTGGAGCGCGCCGTCGCCCGCGCCGTCGAGATCAAGGCGGCCATCGTGGCCGAGGACCCGACCGAGCAGGGACGGCGCGCCCTGCTGAATCTCGGCCACACCTTCGCCCACGCCTTTGAGGCCGAAGCCGGCTACGACGCAGATGCGCTGATGCACGGCGAGGCGGTGGCGCTCGGCTGCGTCTTGGCCTTCCGCCTGTCCGAACGGCTCAGCCTGTGCGGCCCCGAGGAGGTGGCCAGGGTCGAGCGGGCCGTGGCCGCCTCCGGCCTCCCGACCGAGATCGCCCAGGTCGGCGATTTCGATCCCGACCGGGTGTTGGCCCGCATGGCCGGAGACAAGAAGGCCGAGGGCGGCCACCTCAACTTCGTTCTGGCGCGCGGAATAGGCCAGGCCGAGGTCGTGCGCGGCGTCGATCCCGCCGAGGTGCGCAAGGTGCTGGCATGAGGCTGGAGGCGCCGGTCCTCGAGAACCGCTGGGTCCGCCTAGAGCCGCTCTCGGACGCCATCCGCGAGGAGGTCCGCGTCGCCATCAGCGTCGACGAGGCCGCCTGGTCGATCATGGTCTCCAACGCCTATGGCCCCGCCTTCGACGCGTGGTTCGACGGGCGAGCCGGTCACATGGCGGCGGGCGGCGGCCCCGCCTACGCGGTGCGTGACCAGGTCTCCGGCCGCGTGGTCGGGACCTCGAGCCTGCACGACCTCGTGCCCGAACACCGGCGCGTGGAGCTTGGCTCGACCGTCTATCATCCAGACGCGCGGGGCACGGCGATCAATCCGGCGTCGAAACGCCTGCTGCTTCAGCACGCCTTCGACAGCGGGATCATCCGCGTCGAAATCATCACCGACGCCGTCAACGCCCGCAGCCAGGCGGCCATCGCCAAGCTGGGCGCGCGGCGCGAGGCGACCTTGCGCCGCCACAAGATCACCTGGACCGGCCGGGTTCGCGACACCGTCATGTTCGCCATCACCGACGAGGACTGGCCCACCGTTCGCGAGCGCCTGGACGCCCGGCTCGCCGCCTTCGCCTAGCCGATAGCCCGACAGGTGGTCTCGTCACGGTTGGGAGACCGCCAGGTGGCGTCGACGCCCGAGCCCCTGAGGTCATAGCGGTCCGCGCGATACCAGATTCCGTCCGCCGCCCGCTCCTGGCGCAGGTCAACGGCGGTGCCGTCGATCATCCGCACCGTCGCCATCTCACGCGGATTATCGAAGGTGACCGAAAGCCGCTCGCCGTTCAGACAGGCGTATTCGGCGCGCACGATCCGATGGGTCATCCGCTCCTGAAGTTCGGCCCCGGTGTGCTCGCGGGCCACACGCGCATCGACCGCGCGCTGGCGGGCCTCGGCCCCGGTCTGCGGCATGTCGTCCGGCGGTCCGCCGCAAGCCGCGAGGGACAGGGCGGTCGCAAGGGCAAGCGTGAGCATGGGGCGCATCGCCCCACAACGCGGGGCGCTATCCTGCCGTTCCTTTGCCTCGCCGTGCGCGGAAGAAGTCCTTGAGCAGACGCGAGGCCTCTTCGGCCAGCACGCCGCCCTCGAAAGCGGGGCGCCAGTGGCAGGTCGGATGGTCGAACACCCGCGCGCCATGGATGACGCCGCCGCCCTTGGGATCGTCCGCGCCCCAGACCACCCGGCCGATCCGCGCATGGCTGATCGCGCCGGCGCACATGGCGCAGGGCTCGAGCGTCACGTAGAGCGTCAGGCCGGTCAGCCGATAGTTGCCCAGGGCTTCGGCCGCGCGGCGCAGGGCGATGATCTCGGCATGGGCCGTGGGATCGTGCTTTCCGATGGGCTCATTGGCGCCCGCCGCGAGCGTCTCACCCGTGGCCGGATCGACGACCACGGCGCCGACCGGCACCTCGCCCTTCGCCGCCGAAGCTTCCGCCAGGCCGAGCGCGATGCGCATGTAGGCTTCGTCGTCCATGGCCGCGCTTGAACGCCGATCGCTGCGCCGCCGCAACCCCGCGCGCGTTTTCCGCCTTCGCTTGGCGCCGCCGGTCCTGTAAGTCGCGGCCATGCCGAAGCCGCCGATCAAGCCGCCCCACAAGGGTCCTCCGCGTTCCGGAAAGCCGGGCAAGGACGCTGCCCCCGCCAAGGTCGAGGCGCCCGTCCGCAAGGAGCGCATCGCCAAGCGGCTCGCCCGGGCCGGCGTCGCCTCGCGCCGCGAGGTCGAGCGCCTCATCGGCCTGGGCAGGATCGCCGTGAACGGGCGGGTGCTCGACACCCCGGCGGTGCTGGTCGGCCGCGACGACGTGGTGACCCTGGACGGCCGCCCGGTCGAGAGGCCCGAGGCGACCCGCGTCTGGCGGTTCCACAAGCCCGTCGGCCTGATGACCACCCACAGGGACCCGCAGGGACGCCCGACGGTGTTCGAGGCCCTGCCCGAGGGCATGCCGCGCGTGATCTCGGTGGGCCGGCTGGACATCAATTCCGAAGGCCTGCTGCTGCTGACCAACGACGGGGAGCTGTCGCGCGCGCTGGAGCTGCCGACGACCGGCTGGGTGCGCCGCTATCGCGCTCGCGCCCGCGGACGGGTGACCCAGGAACAGCTGGACCGTCTCAAGGACGGCATGACCATCGACGGCGTCCGCTACGGCTCAATCGAAGCCACGCTGGACAAGGCCAAGGAAGCAGCCGGGGGCAAGGCGCCGGCCAATCTGTGGATCACGGTCTCACTCACCGAGGGCAAGAACCGCGAGGTCCGGAAGGTGCTCGAGCACCTCGGCGTCACCGTGAACCGGCTGATCCGCCTGTCCTATGGCCCGTTCCAGCTGGGCACCCTGGCCGAGGGCGAGGTGGCCGAGGTCGGCCCGCGCGTCATCCGCGAGCAGCTGTCAGGCCTGATCCATCCCGAATCCCTGCCCCAGGGCGACGAGGTCGAGCCCCTGCCTACGGGCGTGCGCAAGGCGTCGCCGCTGGCCGACCCCAAGGCCAAGCCGAGCCGCATTCGGGCGGCGCAGGCCAAGCGCGAGGCCCTGGCCGCCGAGGCCGGCGAGCGCGCCGCCGCCCGTGAGGCGCGCGAGGAGCGCTTCGCCTCGGGCGACCGTCCGCGTCGAGACTTCCGGCGGCGCGACGGCGGCCCGGAACGTCCGCGCGGCGACCGGCCTCGCGGCCCCTTCAAGCCCCGGGAGGGCGGAGGCGAGGACCGTCCCCGCCGTCCCTTCAAGCCGCGCGAGGGCGGCGCCGACGACCGTCCGCGCTCCGACCGGCCGCGCGGACCCTACAAGCCCCGCGAAGGCGCCGAGGGCGACCGTCCGAAGCGCCCGTACAAGCCTCGCGTAGGCGGCGGTGAGGACCGCCCGCGTTCCGACCGTCCGCGTGGTCCCTACAAGTCGCGTGAGGACGGCGACGGCGATCGCCCCCGGTCTGGCCCACGTCCCGGCGGCAAGCCGGGCGGCCGACCCGGTGGTCCGCGCCCCGGTGGTCCGCGCCCCGGCGGACCCCGGCCGGGCGGGCCGAGAGGACCAAAGACGCCGCGCTGACGCCCTGAAGCCTGCTGGAGAACGTCCATGAAAACCCGCGCCGCCGTCGCCTTCGAGGCCAAACGTTCGCTGGAGATCGTCGAGGTCGATCTGGAGGGGCCGCGCGCCGGGGAGGTGCTGGTCGAGATCAAGGCGACGGGCGTGTGCCACACCGACGCCTATACGCTGGACGGGCTGGACTCCGAGGGCATCTTTCCGTCGATCCTCGGCCACGAGGGCGCGGGCGTGGTGGTCGAGGTGGGCGCAGGCGTGACCTCGGTCGAGGTCGGCGACCACGTGATCCCGCTTTACACCCCTGAATGCCGCCAGTGTAAGTCGTGCCTGAGCCGAAAGACCAACCTGTGCACGGCCATCCGCGGCACCCAAGGCAAGGGACTGATGCCCGACGGCACCAGCCGCTTCAGCTACAAGGGCCAGCCGATCGCCCACTACATGGGCTGCTCAACCTTCTCGAACTACACGGTGCTGCCCGAGATCGCGGTGGCGAAGATCCGCAAGGACGCGCCGTTCGACAAGGCCTGCTACGTCGGCTGCGGCGTGACCACCGGGGTCGGCGCGGTGGTCAATACGGCCAAGGTCGAGCCGGGGGCCAACTGCGTGGTCTTCGGCCTGGGCGGCATCGGGCTGAACGTCATCCAGGGCCTGAAGATGGTCGGGGCCGACATGATCGTCGGCGTCGACATCAACCCGGCCAAGGCGGAGTGGGGCCGGCGCTTCGGCATGACCCATTTCGTCGATCCGAAGACGGTGGACGACGTGGTCGCGCATCTGGTCGACCTGACCGGCGGCGGGGCGGACTACACCTTCGACTGCACCGGCAACACCGTGGTGATGCGCCAGGCGCTGGAAGCCTGCCACCGCGGCTGGGGCGAGAGCGTGATCATCGGCGTGGCCGAGGCGGGCCGGGAGATCGCCACCCGGCCGTTCCAGCTGGTCACCGGCCGGGTCTGGCGCGGCTCGGCCTTCGGCGGCGCGCGCGGGCGCACCGACACGCCGAAGATCGTCGACTGGTACATGGACGGGAAGATCGAGATCGACCCGATGATCACCCACACCCTGCCGCTCGAGCGGATCAACGAGGCGTTCGACCTGATGCACGCGGGCGAGAGCATCCGCAGCGTGGTGGTGTTCTAGGTCGTTGCCAAAAGAAACTGACCGCGCCTAAGCTCGCGCCAGGTTTCGAGAACGGGAGGGAAGCCAATGTTCACCCACATCACCCTGGGCGCCGACGACGTCGAGGCGTCGCGCCGGTTCTATGATGCGACGCTGGGCGCGCTGGGGATCGCCCCGGGCGTGGCCGACCACAAGGGCCGCTACTGGTGGCGGACCGAGCGGGGCGCCTTCGCGGTCGGCAAGCCGCTCGACGGCGCGCCAGCCTGCCACGCCAACGGCGGCACGCTGGGCTTCCATGCGAAGACGCCCGAGATGGTCCAGGCCTTCCACGATGCGGGTGTCGCCGCGGGCGGTCGGTCCATCGAGGATCCACCGGGGCCGCGCCAGGGGCCGTTCGGCCCGCTGGTGCTAGCCTATCTGCGCGACCCGGCGGGCAACAAGGTCTGCGCCCTGCATCGGCCGGGATCATGAGACGGTCGGGCCTCCAGGCTCTGCTTGCGCTGGGGGCCGTGGCGATCGCCTCTGCAGGCCTCGCCCAGGAGCAGATGGCCGACCCGGACTTCCGCCCTGTCGTCTCGTCGCCGGCCTATGGGCAGGACGGGCCCACCGTCCTGCTCGATGAGGCGCACGGCAGTGTCCAGACGGCCGGGGGCCGCTACGGGCCCTTCGTGGCCCTGCTGCGCGCCGACGGCTATGTCGTCGAGTCCGGGACCCATCGGTGGGACGAGCCGGGGGCGCTGGACGGCGTGGACGTGCTGGTGGTCTCCAACGCCCAGCGTCCGGCCGAAACGCCGAGGGGAACCTCGGCCTTCAGCGAAGCCGAGATCACCGCCGTCGAGGCGTGGGTCCGCAATGGCGGGGCCCTGCTGCTGGCCGCCGACCACACGCCGCACGGCGACGCGTCGGCGGCCCTGGCCCAGGCCTTCGGGGTCTCGATGGGTCGGGGCTACGCCTTCCGCTATGAGGACGGCCGGACGGTCACCTTCCTGACCTTCTCGCGAGAGGCGGGCACGCTCGGGTCTCACCCCATCCTGGAGGGTCGCGACCCGACGGAGCGGATCGACGTCGTCCGAAGCTTCACCGGCCAGTCCGTGAGCGGCCCGCCGGGCTCGGACATCCTGCTGGCGATGGCGCCCGGCGACCGGGAAGCGCCCGACCAGGCGACGCGGATCCAGGTAACCGAAAGGCTGGAGGCCGGCGAAGACCCGGCCGCGGTGTTCGAAGAACTCTCCGTGCCGGTGGACGGCCGCGCCCAGGGCCTCGCCTTCGCTCATGGGCGGGGGCGCGTCGTGGTGCTGGGGGAGGCCGGCATGCTGACGGCGCAGATTGTCCGCTTCCCGGAAGACTCGGGCCAGGCCGACATCGTCTTCGGATTGCAGACGGACGGCCATGACGACCAGCAGTTCGCCCTGAACGTGCTTCGCTGGCTGTCGGGGCTGCTGCCTTAGGGACGCGCTGGTGCGCTCCTATCGCTCCGGCGCGGTCGCGCCGAAATCCAGCTCGCGCGCCAACACCACCTCGTTTTCCGTGACGCAGAAATCCCCGAGCAGCGCGCGGGTCACCACGACGTAGTGGGTCCGGTCGAACGGCTTCCTGAAGCCGTGGTTCTCAGAGAAGAAAAGCGCGGCGCCTTCCGTGCCGAAGGTGTGGGAGCCGAAGAAGACGATGGCGCGCTTACCGGCCTTGAAGGGGTTGGGGCAGGCGATGATGACTCCGACGTCGCGGACCAGGCGGCCGTCCTCCATCTCGGGGGCGAAGCTCTGACCGTCCACGACGATGGCGTTGTCCTTGCCGATGCTCAGCTTCAGGACGGCCGAGTGCTCCTTGAGGATGCGCGCGGTGAGCGCATTGGTGTGCGGCCCGCCGACCACGATCAGGTGCTTGCAGCGGGCGGCGTCGGTGACCTCCTCCGACATGAAGACCTGGTCCATCGCCCGGTTCGGAAAGGCCTTGTAGAAGGCCCGGTTCAGGTAGCTCAGCGCCTTGACCTGACCGGCGCCGGTGGCCAGCCGGACGTGGCCCGGTTGCTGGTCGCGGATGGTGGTGGAGGTGACGACCGCTACGTCGTCCGCGCTCATCGGCCGCCACAGACGCCGATAACGGCCGAGCTCCCAGAACCGCCGACGGCCGAACTGGAAGGCGGCCGTGGCGGCGGCCGCGATGGCCCCGGCGATCAGATTGGATTGCACGTCGCCCGGCAGCTCGCCCAGCATGCCTGTCCCCCCGGAAGAGCCGCCACGATAGCGGGCGAACCGCGATCGTCCAACGACCCTGGCGCTGGACGGCCGTCATCGCGGGCCGCTAGGGAACGGCCATGCAGACCCTCAAGCAGCACGTCGTCCACGGCGGGACCCTCCGCTACCTGCGCCACGACAGCGCCGCGACCGGCACGCCCATGACCCTGTCGGTGTTCACCCCGCCGGGCGAGGGGCCGTTTCCGGTGGTGATCTGGCTGAGCGGCCTGACCTGCACCGAGGACAACTTCACCACCAAGGCGGGCGCCTATCGCGCGGCTGCCGAGCACGGCGTGATCGTGGTCGCGCCGGACACCTCGCCGCGCGGGGAGGGGGTGGCCGACGATCCGGCCTATGACCTGGGGCAGGGCGCGGGCTTCTATGTCGACGCGACCGAGACCCCCTGGTCCGAGCACTACCGGATGGAGAGCTATGTCACCGGCGACCTGGTCGAGCTGATCGACCGCGAGTTCCCGACGACGGGGGTCCGGTCGATCTTCGGCCACTCGATGGGCGGGCACGGGGCGCTGACCCTGGCGCTGCGTCATCCGGACCTGTTCCGCTCGGTCTCGGCCTTTGCGCCGATCGCCTCGCCGACGCGCTGTCCGTGGGGCGAGAAGGCCTTCGCCGCCTATCTCGGACCCGACCGCGGCGGCTGGGAGGAGCATGACGCCGCGCTCCTGGTCGAGGCCGGCGGCGCGTGCGTGCGCTTCGATGACATCCTGATCGATCAGGGCGATGCGGACCCGTTCCTGCAGGAACAGCTGAAGCCCGAACTTCTGGCCGCGGCCGCCGCGAAGGCCGGCCAGAAGCTGACGCTGCGCATGCAGCCGGGGTACGATCACTCGTATTTCTTCATGGCCAGCTTCATGGACGATCACATCGCCTTCCACGCCGAACGGCTGAGGCGCTGACGATGGCGGGGACCGGCGACCACACCGAAATGTTCAGCGCGCTCTGCATCGAGCTCGGCTTCTGTCTGCACGAGAAGGGCCAGCAGCGGGTCATCGCCGCCCTGCCGCGGGGGCTGGATGCGGCCGTGCGGGCGGTGTTCGCGGCGGAAGGCGTGGACTATGCTCACGCGCCCGGCGACCTGAAACGCGATGTCCGGGCGTGCCTGAAGGCGCATCTGCCGGACCTGCCCCGGCGCGTGGAGACGGATGAAACTCGATGAAGGCCTGGCTGTTAACCGCCGCCGCCCTGGGGCTCGGGGCCCTCTCCGGACCCGCCGCGGCCCAGATCGCTGACGTCTGCCGGCCGGTCGTCGAGCAGGACGGTTCGCTGGTGACGCTGGAGGAGCCGCGCTTTTCCATCGCCAACAGCCCCGGCATCCTGGAGCGGGTGAACGTCCCTGGCGAACTGGCCATGGTGACGTGCGAGCGCCGCACCATCGTGCCCCTGCCCGGGGATTACCGGGTGATCCGCGATCTCGGCGTGCCCCTCACGCTCGTGGCGGGCGAGCGCGTCTCGGCGGTTGAGCAGGTCGAGGGCCGGCTGCACGTCCGCATGGTCCAAGGTCAGGTCCAGCCGGGGGAGATCACCCTCATCCAGGGCTTCCTCAACGACGCCCAGAACGCGCTCAACATGACGATCCCCCTGCCGGGCCGCGCGTCCCGCTACTGACAGCCTTCGGAGATTCGGACATGAAGCTCGCCGCCTGCGCCGCGCTCGCCCTGCTGGTTTCGGCCGGATCCGCCCTTGCCCAGGAGGCCGAGGCCCGCTGGACCATCGCGCTGCACGGCGGAGCCGGCACCATCGCGCGGGCGCAGATGACGCCGGAGCGGGACGCGGAGTATCGCGCCGCCCTGACGGCCGCGCTGGAGGCGGGGTCGGAGGTCCTGAGGAACGGCGGCTCGGCGCTCGACGCGGTGCAGGCCGCCATCGAGCTGATGGAGGACGATCCGCTGTTCAATGCGGGGCGGGGCGCGGTCTTCACCACCGAGGGGACCAACTCGCTCGACGCCTCGATCATGGACGGCGAGACCATGGCGGCCGGCGCCGTCGCCGGCGCCTCGCGGACGCGCCATCCTATCGCACTCGCTCGCGCCGTGATGGAGCGCTCGCCGCATGTGATGCTGTCGGGGGAGGGCGCCGACGTCTTCGCGGCCTCCGCGGGCCTGGAGCAGGTGGAGCCGGCGTACTTCTTCACCGAGCGGCGCTGGGGCCAGCTGCTGGAGGTGCTGACCCAGCGGGGCGTGCCGCATCCGCCGCGGCCCGCGGGCGCGCCGCCGGCGCCGGGCGCCTCGGCTTCGCTGGACCTGGACGATCACCGCTTCGGCACCGTGGGCGTGGTGGCGCTCGACAGCCAGGGCCGGATCGCGGCGGGCACCTCCACGGGCGGCACGACCGCCAAGCGCTGGGGCCGTATCGGCGACGCGCCCATCATCGGCGCAGGCACCTACGCCGATCAGGGCTGCGCGGTGTCGGCCACGGGCACGGGCGAGTATTTCATCCGCGCCACGGTCGCGCGTGATGTGTGCGGGCGCATCACCTACGCAGGCGAGACGATCCAGCAGGCGGCGGACGCGGAAATCGGCGAGGTCGGAGCCCTTGGGGGCGACGGCGGGCTCATCGCCCTGACGGACGAAGGCGAGGTCGCGTTCTCGATGAACACGTCCGGCATGTACCGCGGCTCGGCCAGTTGGAACGCGGCTCCGGAAGTCGCGATCTACGCCGACGAATAGACGGGATTTCCACAGCTCCGGCCCTTGACGCTCCGGCCCCTCGGCCATATCTCCGCGAGCATTGGCACTCGGGGTGGGCGACTGCTAACAGCCGCCCCGAGAGCCCCTCAGGTGCAAGACACGGAGACTTAGAAAATGGCGTTTCGTCCCCTCGGCGACCGCGTGCTGGTGAAGCGCGTGGAGGAAGAAGAAAAGACCAAGGGCGGGATCATCATCCCCGACACCGCCAAGGAAAAGCCCCAGGAAGGCGAAGTCGTCGCGGTGGGCCCCGGCGCCCGTGACGAAGACGGCGACTACATCAAGCCCGAGCTGAACGTCGGCGACCGCATCCTGTTCGGCAAGTGGTCCGGCAGCGAGGTCAAGATCGACGGCCAGGACCTGATCATCATGAAGGAATCCGACGTCCTGGGCGTGCTGTCCTAAGCACCCGGCCGGATCCCCTTTCCTTCCACCTCAGACGATAGGAGCAGCCTCACATGGCCGCCAAACAAGTCCAGTTCTCCACCGACGCCCGCGACCGCATGCTGCGCGGCGTCAACATCCTCGCCAACGCCGTGAAGGTCACCCTGGGTCCGAAGGGCCGCAACGTGGTGATCGAAAAGTCGTTCGGCGCCCCGCGCTCGACCAAGGACGGCGTCTCCGTCGCCAAGGAGATCGAACTCGAAGACAAGTTCGAGAACATGGGCGCCCAGATGATCCGCGAAGTGGCGTCCAAGACCAACGACAAGGCCGGTGACGGCACCACCACCGCGACCGTCCTGGCCCAGGCCATCGTTCAGGAAGGCCTGAAGTCGGTCGCCGCCGGCATGAACCCGATGGACCTGAAGCGCGGCATCGACAAGGCAGTCACCG
>CAMPGL010000046.1 GCA_946885435.1 uncultured Brevundimonas sp.
GCCCGATCAGCCGCCTGATCGGCGAGGTCGGCATGGCCATCGTGGTGCGGGTGCTCGGCCTGATCCTGGTCGCGCTCGGCATCCAGTTCGTGCTGGCCGGCCTCGGCGAGGCCCTGCCTGGCATGTTCGCCTCTTCGGTGATCTCACCGGCGGGGCACTAGCCGCCGCGCAGGGCGTCCCAGGTGCGGCCGCTGGAGGGGCTCGGCGTCGTCGAAGAGGTGCGGCGCAGCCAGCTGAGGTTCTGTTCCACCATCTCGGGCGGCAAATCTCGGCGCAGCATGGCCTCGGCCTCGGCGACCCGGCCCTGCAGGCCGATCATCAGGGCGAGGTTGACGCGCATCTGCAGCGTGGCGCCGGGCCGGGCGATGGCGCGCCGCAGCAGGGCTTCGGCCTCGGCCGCCTGTCCGGCGCCGGCCAGGGACATGGCCATGTTGGTCAGGACGGCCGGATTCTCGGGCGACAGAGCCAGAGCCTGGGCCCAGGCGGCGCGGGCTTCGTCGAAGCGGCTGACCTGGTCGAGCGCCACGCCGAGCAGGGAGGCGACCTCCCAGTCGTTGGGGTGGGCGGCGCGCGCCTGTTCGAGCGGCGCGATGGCGTAGAAGGCCTGGCCGCGCGCGATATGCACCCGCGCGAGCTCCATCTGGCCGTCGCGGCTGGAGGGGTCGAGGATCAGGGCCTGCTGGGAGCTGGTGGCGGCCTCCTCGAAGCGGCGGAGTTCGCGCTGGGCACGGGCGAGCTGGAGGTGGGCCGCCACGTCGGTCGGGGCGATGGTCACCTCATTGGCCCAGAAGACGGCCCGAGCCAGCGGGTCGAGCCGCGCCGCCTGGGCGCGCTGTTCGGCGCTGGCCGGCTGCCGGCTGGCCTGGGCGGGCGCTGTCGGCGTGGTAGGCTGCGTCGTCTCGGCGGGCTCCGCGGGCGCCTCGTCGCGGTCACGGCCGAACGGCCAGATCTGGGCCTGGGCCGGAGCGGCCAGGCCGAGGGCGACGAGACCCAGGACGGTTGCGTAGGCAGGACCCTTGCGCGACATGTGTCGCCTTCCTTTGACGGTGAGACCTGAATCGTCCGCCCCGCCGGTCAAGGATTGGTAAACGTTTCCGGAAAGACGCCCCCATGCCCGACGTCCTGATCGACCACGCCGAGACGCCGATCCCGCTGGTGCTCGTCAGCGAGGCGGCCTTCGAGGCCATGTCAGACGAGGGGCTCAAGGAGCTGGCGCGCGGCCAGGACTTCAAGGGCCAGGCCGGCCGCATCCTCTTCGCCACAGGCGCGGAAGGTCGGTTGACGCGGGTGCTGGCAGGGGCCGGCAAGGCGGGCGCGGATCCGATGGCGGCCCGCTCCCTGGCGGCGCGGCTGCCGGCCGGCGACTACATCCTGACCGATGCGCCCGAGGGCCTGGACGCCGGCTTGTTCGCGCTCGGCTGGGCGCTCGGAGCCTATGTCTTCGATCGCTACAAGGCCCGGCCCGAGCGGGGCCGGGCGCGACTGGTCCTGCCAGACGGTGTGGACGGCGCCGCGATCCGGCAGGAGGCCGCCGCCTGCCTGCTGGCGCGCGAGATGGTCGACACGCCAGCCCAGGACATGGGCCCGCTGCAGATCGAGACCATCGCCCGCGAGATCGCGGAGGAGGCCGGCGCCTCCATCGAGGTCACGGTCGGCGATGACCTGCTCGAGAAGAACTTCCCCGCCGTCCATGCCGTCGGCCGCGCCGCCGCCTCCCATCGCCAGCCGCGACTGATCGAGATCGGCTGGAACCTGGACCGATCCGAGCTGCCGCTGGTGGCCCTGGTCGGCAAGGGTGTGGTCTTCGATTCCGGTGGCCTGGACATCAAGCCGGCCGCCGGCATGCGCTGGATGAAGAAGGACATGGGCGGCTCGGCGCATGCGCTGGCGCTCGGCCGGCTGGTCATGCAGGCGAAGCTGCCGGTACGGCTAGTCGTGCTGGTGGCGGCGGTCGAGAACGCCATCTCCGGCGACGCCTTCCGGCCCGGCGACATCGTCCGCACCCGCAAGGGTCTGACGGTCGAGATCGGCAACACCGACGCCGAGGGCCGGGTCATCCTCTCGGACGCCCTGGCGCGCGCGGGCGAGCATCAACCGGAGCTGACCATCGACTTCGCCACCCTGACCGGCGCCGCTCGCATCGCGCTCGGGCCCGAGCTGCCGCCCTACTACACCGACGATGAAGATCTGGCCGCCGAGATCGCCGCGGCGGCGGCGGACCGCCGCGACCCGGTCTGGCGCATGCCGCTTTGGCGCGGCTATCGCGAAGCGGTCGAGAGCGAACTGGCCGACCTGAGAAACGACGCCGCGGACTGGGCCCAGGCGGGGTCGGTGACCGCCGCCCTCTTCCTCCAGCGTTTCGCGCCAGAGAGCGGATCGTGGGTGCACCTCGACATCTTCGCCTGGAACAATCGAGCCCGGCCCGGCTTCCCGCAGGGCGGCGAGGCGCAGGGCCTGCGGGCCCTGTTCGAGGTGCTGAAGCGCCGCTACCGCCGTTAACGCCGTCTTGGGTGTCCCGGGCTTAAGGGACGTGGGTGTTTCCGACGCTCGCAGACCAGACCCTGGCCCGGCCCGACCTCGCCGACCTGCTCCTTGAGGGGCTGGCGCGGGCCGAGCGATTCAAGCCCACGCGGCCGATGAACTGCCTGACGCCCACGGCCGAGGTCCGGGCCGAGCCGCACGACCAGGCCGAGCGCCTGGATCAGCTTCTGCATGGTGAGACATTCCGGGTGCTGGAGGAATCCGCCGGCTGGGCGTGGGGACAGTCGGCCCGCGACGGTCAGGTCGGCTTCGTGCGCCTGGCCGATCTCGGCCCGGAGAGCGAACTCCCGACCCATCGCGTGGCGCAGGCTTGGGTCGCCATCGACGGCCGCCGTCTGCCGTTGAACGCGCTGGTCGTCGCGTCCGATGGCGAAGGCCTGGCCGACCTGCATACCTTCGACTCAGACTGCGCCGAGGCCGCGGAGCGGCTTCTTGGCGCTCCCTATGCTGACGGCGGGCGGACGGCCGAGGGTATCGACGGATGGGGTCTGGTCCGCCAGGCGCTGTTCGCCGTCGGCCGGGGCGCCCCGGCGCTGCTGGAGGACGGCGGGATATCGCTGGGCCGGCGCTTGGCCGGCGACGAATCGCCCGTGCGCGGCGACATCGTCCTGGCCGAGGGCGGCCCGGGCGTGGTGTGCGGTCCGGGCGAGATGATCCGCAGCCGAACCGACACGGGCGTCGCGCGCGAACCTCTACCCGAAGAGGCGCTCTACTTCAGGCCGTGATCGACGCCGGCGCGCAAGCCGCCGGTCTCCAGGTCGACCCCCTCCGCCTCCAGGGTCTCGACCAGAGGCGCGAGGTGCGCCCGATAGGCTGACGCCCGATCGTTCATGACGCGCACCGGGCTCCGCGCCGTCACTGTCGAGAAGGTGGCGATGGGCCGCGGACTGCGGTGCGGCTCGAGGCAGGCAGTGTCCCAGTCAAGACCACAGGCCGTCACCAAACGGCGGGCCTCGGCGCCGAAGTCGGCGGCGAAGGTCTCGTACTGGACCTCGATTATTCGGCCCGGCAGGCGCTCGCGCCACATCGAAGCCATCCGCGCCGACAGGGCGTAGCCCCTGGCGAGGCTGATCAGGTCATGGGCGAAGGGCCAGTCCCGGCTGAACTCCTGGCGGTAGAGCGACAGGCATGTCTCGACCGGGTCGCGGCGGACCAGGACGATCGGCGCATCGGGGAACAGGCGGTGTATCAGGCCGACCGCCTCCAGGTTCCTTGGCGCCTTGTCGGTGACGTGGGTGAAGCCCGCGAGGTCGCCCAAGCCCCGGAGATAGGCGGCGGCCCAAGGCGCCTCCGGCGACCGGCCCGAGAGCCACGCCTCCAGCAAGGGCGCCATGGCGGTGCGCTCGCCCGCCCCGAAAACCTTCGGGTGGCTGGCCAGCACAGCCTCGATCAGGGTCGTGCCGGAGCGGGCCATGCCGAGGATGAAGAGAGGCCGGGGCGTTGCGGTCGCTCCGGTCTGCGGCGGCTTGATCGGAAGCCCAGCGATGGCGCGGGCGCGGGCCTCGGCGCGGGCGTGGTCGTAGCTTCGGCCCTCTATGGCGTCGCGCGCCGCCGCCAGATCGTGAGCACGGTAGTAGGCGGCGAAGGCGTCGCCGATCCGGCCCTGGCGATCCGCCACATGCCCCAGGGCGAAGGCGGCCGGAATGCGATGATCGAGGGGAGAGGCCTCGTCGTCCGCCACGTCTTCGAGCGTCGCACGCGCCGTCGCGTCGATCCGGTCGGGAGCCAGGCGCGTCAGCAGCGTATAGGCGGGCGCGTGACGCGGGTCGCCCTCAAGCGCGCGCCGGCAGTCGCGCTCAGCCTCCTCGAAGCGTCCCAGATAGGTGAGCAGCGTGGCGCGGCTGGTCCGGGCCGATACGTGGCCCGGGTCGGACTCGAGCGCTTCGTCCAGCAGGCGTCCCGCCTCCTCATGCGCGAGGGCGTGCAGCAGCAGGCCGCCCAGGGTGGCCAGGGCGTCGGCCGACCGCGGCTGAAGGGCGGCGGCCCGCCGATAGGCCTGCGCCGCGGCGGCCGGGTCACCGAGTTCGAAGCGTGCGCGGGCCAGCTCCTGCCAGGGCGCCGGCCGGTCGGGCCGCCGGGCCGCCCAGCGCCGCGCGGCAGCCTCGAGGGCCGGCCAGTCGCGCCGCGCGGCGGCCTGTGAGGTCTCGGCGGGGCCACGGCGTTCAAGGATCTGAGCGAGGTTGCCCTGGAAGGCCCGCTCGTGAGGCTCCAGCTGGATGGCGCGTCCGGCCTCGGTCTCCGCTTCCTCCCACCGGCCGACCATGGCCAGGGCGAGCGCCCGCAGGCTGATGACCTCGGCGTCCGCCGGCGTCAGGGCGAGCGCAGCGTCGAAGGCGGCGAGGGCCGCTTCGCCGCTGCCGGCGCTCAGGGCCCGGAGGCCCCGGTCGACATGTTGGGAGGCGGCCGTCGCAGGCCGCCCGTCAGCCGCCGGCGTTGGCGGGACCGCCCGGGCTGGAAAGTTCCATGTTCGGCGCATCGGCGGCCTGGCCGCCGCGCGCGCCCGGATCCTCGACGGGTTCGGCGCCCTGGGTTCCCTCGACCTCGGTAGCGCCCGGCAGGGCGTCGCCCTCGGCGGTCGCTTCGCCCTCGGCCGGAGCCGCGCCGGCCTGGCGAGCCGGATCCGGCGCCGGGATGGCGTAGCCGGTCGAGCCCTGCTCGCGCATCCAGGCGATCAGGTTGGCGCGCTGCACCTGGTCGCGCAGGCCGCCGAAGGTCATGTTGGTGCCGTTCACGTGCCGCTGCGGCGCGGCGATGAAGGCGTCCAGCTCGTCGTAGGTCCAGTTGCCCACGGCGGCGGCGTGGTCGCGCATCGCCTGGGAATAGTTGAAGCCCGCCGCGTGGGTGACCGGCCCGCCGACCACGGCCCACAGATTCGGGCCCGTGCCGTTGGCCCCGCCCTGGTTGATCGTGTGGCAGGTGGCGCAGCGCGCGAAGGCGGCCTCGCCGGCGGCCAGATCGGCGGTCGGCAGGAAGGTGCCCCAGTCGGTCGGCAGGGCCGCGGCCTCGCCCGACTCCTCCTCGGCGACCTCGATGAAATAGCCCATCTTCTCAGGGGCTTCCTGATGATAGACGCGCGAGGCGACCTCATTGACGATCAGGATGGTGAAGACCGTCGCGAGACCCGCGCCCGCGATCTTGTTCCACTTGAGGTCGCCGCTCATTCCGTAAGACGCCTTGGTTTGCCTTGCTTGCGTGGCGCTCTCTTACACCCTATCGCCAACCGCGCAACCGGCCCCGGCGCCGGACCGACGGAGACTTGCGCGATGCCGCGACCGATCGTGGTGATCCCGGCCCGGATGGCCGCCCAGAGGTTGCCCGGAAAGCCGCTGGCGGACATCGGCGGCCTGCCCATGATCGTCCGCGTCCTGCGCCAAGCCGAGGCCGCCGACGTGGGGCCCGTCGCCGTCGCCGCCGGCGACCCCGAGATCGTCGAGGCCGTGCGGGCCCATGGCGGCCGCGCCGTCCTGACCGACCCGGCCCTCCCCTCGGGATCCGACCGAATCCGGGCGGCCTTGCCGGAGCTCGATCCCGAAGGCCGGCACGATCTGGTCATCAACCTCCAGGGCGACATGCCGCTCGTGGAGCCCGAGACGATCCGCGCCCTCGTTCAGCTGTTCGAGGACCAGCCCGGGCTCGAGATGGGAACCCTGGTCGCCCCCGAAGCTTCGGTCGCCGACCGGACCAACCCCGACGTGGTCAAGGCGATCCTGGCCCTCGCCCGCGACGCCCGGCAGGGCCGCGCCCTCTATTTCACCCGCTCGACCCTCTATGGCGAAGGCCCGATCTGGCGGCACATCGGCCTGTATGGCTACACGCCCCAGGCGCTCGACGTCATGACCACCGGCTTGCCCACGGCGCTCGAACGCCGTGAGAAGCTGGAGCAGCTGCGCGCGCTTGAGCTCGGCCTGGAGATCTGGGCGGCCATCGTCGACGCGGCGCCGATCTCGGTGGACAACCCCGCCGACCTGGAGGCCGCGCGGGCGGCGGTCGGATGAGCGCGCTCGTCCGGGGCTATGAGGCGGTGACGGAAAACATCGTCGTCCGCGTGCGGCCGACCTACTTGCCGCAGCAGTCGGACCCCGACGGCCGCCGCTGGGTCTGGGCCTATGCGATCGAAATCGAGAACCTGCGGCCCGAGGCCGTGCAGCTGCTCGCCCGGCACTGGACCATCACCGATGCGCTGGGCCGGGTCGAGGAGGTGCGTGGTGCGGGCGTAGTCGGCGAGCAGCCGGTCATCCCGCCGGGCGGCGTGCACCGCTACGCCTCGGGCTGTCCGCTGCCGACTTCGTCGGGATCGATGGTCGGCGCCTATTCGATGGCGGACGCCGCGGGACGCGTCTTCACCGTGGCTATCCCCGCCTTCTCGCTCGACAGCGAGACGCCGCGTCAGGTGAACTGAGCGAAGCGCCTGTCGCTGCGCAACGGAGCGACACAGCGACAGAGCGACATCCCGGGGCCAAAGCCGATCGCGATTTCAAAGACCGGGCGGCAGTCTAGGCGCGTCCGGAGAGGCGAGCAGAAATGGCGGGGCCCGGCGCATTGGAGCGCGCGTTTTCAGACGGTTATGAAGGATCGATGGGGGCGCCCCGAACCATGTCGGGGGCGAGGGGGCCGCGCCAACCCGGACGAACCGCGGCCCCGCTCAGTGCGTGCGCCGTTTAGCGCGCGCCGGGATGGGCCGGACCCCGGAGGTCCGGCCGATCTGGATCAGATGTAGCGGCGCAGCGAGCGGGCCAGCTCGGACGAGCCGTTCTTCTTGGTCGCCGGCTGGTAGGCCACGCGCGAGTGCTCGACGCAGTAGGGATGACCCTCGTCGGAGCGGCGGCCGCAGAAGCTGAACTCATTCGAGGACGGGTCGCCGATCGGCCACTTGCACATGTGGCTGCCGAGCGTGAGGACCGTGGCCGTGCCGGGCAGGTCAAGCACCGCCGGGCGCGGCGCCGGCTGGGCCGGGGCCGCGGCGGCGCGCGGTGCGGGCTCGATGCGGCGCGGAGCGCTCGGGGCCTGGGTCGGACGCGGACGGGCGGCGCGGAAGGCCGGACGTGAGGGCTGCGACGGCGCGGCGCGGCCCGAGAGGCCCAGCCTGTGCACCTTGCCGATCACGGCGTTGCGAGTGACGCCGCCCAGCTGCTTGGCGATCTGGCTGGCCGACAGGCCGTCGAGCCAGAGCTTCTTGAGGTTCGCCACCCGTTCGTCGGTCCAGCCCATGTCCGCCTCCCACCGCGAGATTCAATATCTTGTGCCGCGGGCCGTTCAGCGACCGTTGGCATACCAGCTATCGTAAATCTTTCGTTAAGAGACGCAACATCTGGCGCCTGCTCATCCACAGGAACTAGATTTTGAATCAGTAATGGTGACGGTTGTTGCAAAGCGACGGCGAGTTCTGACCTGCGGGCCCGGTCGCCGTGACACTGCGGAACAAATCAGGCACAGAGGCGCGGTGACCGCCGCCCTCGCCAAGCCCGCTTCGCCCACTCTCGCCGACGCGCGCGCCCTGCTGCGCGAGGTGTGGGGGCACTCGGATTTCCGGGGGCTGCAGGCGCCGATCGTCGAGGCCATGCTGGCGGGGCGAGACGTGCTGGCGGTGCTGCCGACAGGCGGCGGCAAGAGCGTCTGCTATCAGGTCCCGGCCATCCTCAGGCCCGGGCTGGGGCTGGTGGTGTCGCCGCTGATCGCGCTGATGGCCGACCAGGTCGAGGCGCTGCGCCAGCAGGGGGTGGCCGCCGCGCGGCTGGACTCCGGCGTGTCGCCCGAGGCCCGGGCCGAGATCTGGCGGGCGGCCAAGGCGGGCGAGCTCGACCTGCTCTATGTCTCGCCGGAAGGTTTGGCCCAGTCGCACATGATCGAGCGGCTGGCGGGCCTGAGCCTCAGCCTGATCGCCATCGACGAGGCGCACTGCGTCTCCCAGTGGGGGCACGACTTCCGGCCGGACTACCGGTCGCTGGGGCGGCTGGCCGAGCTGTTCCCGGACGTCCCGCGCATCGCGGTGACAGCCACGGCCGACGCCCGCACGCGCGAGGACATCGCCCGCTCGCTCAGGCTCGAGCACGCCGAGGTCTTCGTCGACAGCTTCGCCCGGCCGAACCTGCAGCTGTCGGCGGTGCGCAAGGAGGCCTCGACCCGCGCCCGCACCGAGGCCCAAGTGCTGGAACTGGTGAGCCGCAGGCGCGGCCTGTCCGGCGTCGTCTATTGCGGGGCGCGTGAGACCTGCGACCGGCTGACCGAGGCGCTTAAGGCGGCCGGGGTGAACGCCATCGCCTATCACGCCGGCATGGGCGCCGAGGAGCGCGACCGACGCCTGGCCCGCTTCCTGGCCGAAGACGGGGCGGTGATGGTCGCGACCATCGCCTTCGGCATGGGAGTCGACAAGGCCGACGTCCGCTTCGTCATCCACGCCGATCCGCCCAGCTCGATCGAGGCCTATTGGCAGGAGGTCGGCCGGGCCGGCCGCGACGGCGACCCGGCCGAGGGGATCACCCTCTACGGCGCGTCGGACATCGCCTGGACGCTGCGCCGGCTGGAGGGCCGCCCGATGCCCGACGAGGTCAAGGCGGTGCAGGTTCGAAAGGCGCGCCAGCTCTACGCCATGCTGGACGGCGCGACCTGTCGCGCCCAGGCGGTGCGGCGATACTTCGGAGAGGCCGAGGCCGAGTCGTGCGGCGTCTGCGACATCTGCGGGGATCCGCCCGAACTGGTCGACGCCAGCGTCCAGGCCCAGAAGGCCCTGGCCGCTGTCCAGCGGCTGGGCGGCCGCTTCGGACGCGGGCGGGTGATCGACCACCTGACCGGCCGCACCAAGGAGCCGCAGGCCTGGGAGACGGCGCTGTCGACCTGGGGCGTCGGGTCCGACACGGCGCCGCGCGGCTGGCGCGACGTGATCGACCAGCTGCTGTTCCAGGGCCTGCTGGTCGAGGAGCCGAACGACGGCAAACCGATCCTGCAGCTCGGCGACCCTGACGGCGTCCGCGCCGTCTATCGTGGCGAGCAAGCGGTCCGTACCCGGCGGGCCCCCGAGGGGCTGGATTCGTCGACCCGCTCGGGCAATCCGCGCCGGCGTGGTCGCTCCGCCCCGGCCGAGGCCCTGTCGCCGGAACTGCGAGAACGGTTCGAGCGGCTCCGCGCCTGGCGTCGCGACCGCGCCGCCGAGCAGAAGGCCCCGCCCTACGTCATCTTCCAGGACCGGACCCTTCTGGAGATCGCCAGCCGACGGCCGTCGAGCCTCGACGCCCTGGCGCGCATCCCCGGCGTCGGCCAGGCCAAGCTGCAGCGCTACGGCCAGGGCGTGCTGGAGGCGTTGTCGGAAGGCTGACGGAACGGCCCCGCCCCGGCGCGGTTGTCTGCGAAGAGGAGACCGCCATGACCGACAAGCTGCAGACCGAAGGCCGCAAGGAGAACGCCGCCGAACCGCTGGGCGAAAAGAAGGGCGTTTCGTCCAACGCCGAGGTGGAGACGACCGGAGAAAAGGGACCTCGCAACGCCGGTCCCGACGGTCCGGACCCGACCGAGGCCTCCGAGGTCGCCCGATAGAACCCGGAACCGACCCGTGTTCAGCCGGTTGCCCTTCTGACAGACCGAAAGGAGAGGCCCATGCCGCACCAGAACGTCCATGCCGGAAAGGCGACCGCCCAGAACAGCGCCGTGTCGTCCGGACAGCCCAACGACCAGGCGCGCGAGCAGAACGCAGCCGTCCGCCCCGAGCCCTCGAGCTATGTGGCGGCGGACTATCAGGACGCGAGTCTGGCCGCGCCCGCAGCCGGCGAGATGCCCGACTACATGGACGAAGGCGATCCCCTGGGCGACCCGGGCGTTCAGCAGGGCGGCAACCACACCATGCGTCCGTATCGGACCGAGAAGCTGCAGCATCAGGGCGCCAAGACCCGCGCGGCCAACAAGCGGATCGTCACGGGGCGCGGCTAGAGGAAGTGGCGACCCCGGGGTGACTCGAACACCCGACCTCCGGTTTAGGAAACCGCTGCTCTATCCTGCTGAGCTACGGGGCCGCGAAGGCGGGTCTTTAGCCTCTCCAGAGCGGCCGAGCCAAGCGGCGATCCCGCTGAGAATGCTGCCCACGCCCTGGGTGGCGGCCCCGATCAGCATGCCGTCGCGCAGCGCATGCGAGCGGCGGAGTTCGGCGCGGTAGCGCGCCTGTTCGTCCAGCGGTGCGGCCTGACCCATGGCGTTCCTCCGAAGCCCAGGAAACCGGCGTTTCAGGAGAAGTGTCAGGCCAATCGAGCTGGGCCGCAATTGTGGTTAATCGGCGGGCAGATACAACATCTTGCGGCGAACAAAGCCGGAAGATCAGCGTGTCAGTGATTCGGTCATGCTCTGTTCCCGCGCCGTTCCGCGGGTTTCGGGACCGTCGTTAACCGGCCTCACCAGCCCCGTCGCCGCGCGGCCAGGACGCCCTGGAGGTCCGAGATGAACCCCTCGTGGTCGGCGAGCGCCGGGTCGTCGAGACCGGCGGCCAGGGTCTCGGCTTCGGCGATCAGGCCCTGAATCTCGTCGGTCATCCCCGAACCCAGTCCCGCCAGCGCCAGCGCCCGGCGGCGCAGCAGGATCAAGGCCGCGGCCGGATAGCGGCCGGCCAGGCGTGAGGCCCAGAGCGGGACGTCGTCGTGGGCGCCGCGGATTTCGTCGGGGCGGGCGAGGATCAGCTCCGACGCCTGCAGCAGCGCCGGCCAGCCGATCAGAAAGCCCAGCCCCTTCATGGCGTCGGGATGGCCCGCGGCGATGTCGAAGGCGCGGTCGAGCGCCACCACGTCCTCGAAATCCGGCAGGCGGGCCAGCAGGACGCGCAGGTCCTCGGCCGACAGGGTGCGCTCGAACATGGCCCAGCGCGCGGTTTCGGCCTCGTCGCTGCGGCCCTCGGCCTCCAGCACGGCGATCTCGGCTTCGAGCCAGGCGTCTGGCGGCCGCTGCGGGTCCGGGTCGCGGCGGCTCCAGCGCGACGGAGGCGGCGCGACGGGACGAGAGGCGTCCAGCGCGATCCGGGCCTCGGCGGCGCGGCCTGCGGCGGCGAGGCGGCGGGCCATCTCGGCGCCCGTGTCGGGCTTTCGCTGCTCCTCGTCGGGGATGGACAGCGTCCAGGCGTCGAGGTCGCCGCTGCGATCGGCGAGCTTGCGGATGACCAGCGCCAATTTGCCCGTCGGACGGGGTCGACCCTGGGTGAGGTCGGCCAGAAGGCGCTGCGCCAGCTCGGGGCTGAGATCGCCCGCGCCCCGCCCGACCCAGGAGGCCCACTGGTTCAGCCGCGTCGACAGAGCCTCGACCAGCACCGGCGCGGCGATGTCCGGCCCGGCGCGCGAAGCGAGCGCAGCGAGGTCCGCGGTCGCCGCGTCGAACAGGACCGGCAGCTCGCCCTTGGCGTCGCTGACACGCACGCTGAGCGAAGGATAGAGATCGAACCAGGCGACCATCCGGTCGAAGGCCAGGCGGATGTCGAGCCCGGCCAGACGCTCGGCGACGACGCGCCTGAGCGCCTGGAGCTCGTTGAGCAGGGCCGGCCGCTTGCGCCAGGACACCCTCGCCCGGCTGGCGGCGATGGTGGTCAGGCGCTTGTCGATCTCGAGCGCCAAGTCGCCCGGGCCGACCTCCGCGGCCAGCTCCATGCGCAGGCGGCGCTTGAAAGCCGGCGACTCCGAGCCCGCCTCCATCAGCAGCTCGGCCAGCCGCTCGGCGCCCAGCGCGGCCAGATTGGCGGCGGAGACGGACTTCTTGGGCGTCGTGGCGCGCTTGGCCATCAGGCGACGTGGGGCAAGTGGCGAGCGCTCAAGACGACCTCAGTGAACCTTGGCCTGCCTCGGCGCTCGGCCAGAGCCGTTTGCTGGCGAAGGCGTGGCCAGAACCGGATTTCAGGTACCTTTCGAATGCATGAGCCTGCTTGTCGTTCGAGAACGCCAGATAGGTCACGAGCCGCCACGGACGGAACTTCGACGTATGCGGAGACTGCCCGGCGTTGTGCTGGGCCAGTCGTCCCTTCAGATCGGACGTCTGCCCCACATAACGCTGGGCCGGCGACCCGACACTTTCAAGCAGATAGACGTAATGCACCGGCCCTCCTTCGCTAAAGCTTCGGAGGACATCCTACTTCGTGCTCTGGGGACCTGTCCTGCGAAGCGCGCCAGCGCGAAGCAGGATGGTGGGTGATGTAGGGCTCGAACCTACGACCCGCTGATTAAGAGTCAGCTGCTCTACCAACTGAGCTAATCA
>CAMPGL010000047.1 GCA_946885435.1 uncultured Brevundimonas sp.
CGCGCCTCAGCCCATGAACGGCAAGGCCCTGAGCGCATAGGCGACGGCGGCGGTGACCGCCGAGGCGGCGACGGCGAGGCCGGCGAACCAGGTCAGCCGCTTCCACAGCGGGCCGGGCCGCTCGTCCGGGCCGGGTGGCGGCTCGACCCTAATGATAGCCGGCCTCCGGCGTGACCTTGCCGCGGAACACCCAGTAGACCCAGCCGGTGTAGGCGAGGATCAGCGGCAGGATGACCACCGTGCCGACCAGCATCAGGCCCAGCGCATTGTCCGGCGCCGCCGCATGGCGGAAGTCGACGCTGTAGGGGGCGACATAGGGGAAGAAGCCGGCGGCGAGGCCCGCATAGCCCGACAGGAAGACCAGAACCGCGCCGATGAAGGGCCAGCCGTGCGAGGCGCGGCGCACGCCCCAGCCGACCAGGCCGAGCCCGATCAGACCGATCAGCGGGATCCAGGACAGCGGCAGGAAGCGGGCCATGTCCAGACCCGCCCCGGTCCAGCCCCAGCGCTCGGCCACGACCGGGTGGACCACGAGGGTGGCCAGGCTGACGCCGACCAGGAACAGGGCGGTCAGCACGCCGGAGATCACCGCCCAGCGGCGCGCGTCGCCGTGCAGTTCGTCGGCCGTCTTCCACATCAGCCAGGTCGCCCCGAGCAAGGCGTAGCCGCAGACCAGGCCGGCGGCGACCAGCAGGGTGTAGGGCGTGAACCAGTCGAAGGTGCCGCCGGCGAAACGGTCGTCGACCACCTCGATCCCCTGGATGAAGCCGCCCAGGATCAGCCCCTGGGCGAAGGCCGCGAGGATGGAGCCGAAGGCGAACATGGCGGTCCAGAACGGCCGGCCGCGCCGCAGGCCGCGGAAGCGGAACTCGAACGCCACCCCGCGCAGGATCAGGCCCGCCAGCATCAGGATCACCGGCAGGTAGAAGGCCGGCATGACGATCGAATAGGCGAGGGGAAAGGCCGCCAGCAGCCCGCCGCCGCCCAGCACCAGCCAGGTCTCGTTGCCGTCCCAGACCGGCGCGATGGTGTTCATCATCACGTCCCGGTCCTCCTTGTTCCGCGAGAACGGGAACAGGACGCCGACGCCGAGGTCGAAGCCGTCCAGCAGGACGTAGAGCAGAACGCCGGTCGCGATCAGGCCGGCCCAGATCAGGGGGAGGTCGAGGCTCATGACGGGTCTCCCGGGGTCTTGTCTTCGGGCGCGGCCGCCAGCGGCGTGCCCGGCGCGCGCTGGGCCTCGGGGCGATGCTCGGCGGCGCCGGCCGTCGGACCCTCGGCGATCAGCCTCAGGATGTAGATGGCGCCCGCCACGAAGACGATGGCGTAGACGGTGACATAGATGAGCAGGGAGGTGGCCACCGATCCGGTCGTAACTGGCGACACGGCGTCGGCGGTTCGCAGCAGGCCCTGAACCACCCACGGCTGCCGACCGACCTCGGTGACGATCCATCCGGCGATGACGGCCACGAAACCGGCCGGCCCCATGAGGGTGGCGAAGCGCAGGAACAGGCGGTTCTCGGTCAGGCGCTTGCGCCAGACCAGCCAGGCCCCCCAGACCCCGAGCGCGATCATCAGCAGGCCCAGCCCGACCATGACGCGGAAGCTCCAGAACACCAGGAAGACCGGCGGCTGATCCTCGCGCGGCCAGGTGTCGAGGCCCTGCACCACCTCGTCGGGCGGGGCGACGATGACCCCGGCTCCGGGAATGGCGACCTCGAGGTGGTTGGCCTGCGCGTCGCGGTCGGGGATGGCGAACAGGATCAGCGGGTGATTGGCCCGGGTCTCCCAATAGGCTTCGATGGCGGCCAGCTTCTGCGGCTGGTGTTCGCGGGCGACCTCGCCGGACCAGTGTCCGACCAGCAGCTGGACGGGCGCCAGGACGGCGATCAGGCCCACGGCCATGGTCAGGGCCAGGCGGCTCTCGGCCTGGTCGCGGCGGCGCAGCAGCTGCCAGGCCGACGCCCCGCCCACCACCAGCGCCGTGGTCATGAAGGCGGCGATGAGCATGTGGAACAGGCGCGACGGGAAGCTGGGATTGAAGATCGCGTCCATGAAGCTCGTCGCGACGATCCGGCCGTCGGCCAGCACCTCGTACCCGGCCGGGGTCTGCATCCAGCTGTTGGCCGAGAGGATCCAGAAGGCCGAGATGGAGGTGCCGACAGCCACCAGGCAGGTGGCCAGGAAGTGCAGCTTCGGTCCGACCTTCTTCCAGCCGAACAGCATGACGCCGAGGAAGGAGGCCTCCAGGAAGAAGGCGGTCAGGACCTCATAGGCCAGCAACGGCCCCAGGACGCCGCCGGTCAGGCGGATGAACTCCGACCAGTTGGTTCCGAACTGGTAGCTGAGCACGATGCCCGAGACGACGCCCATGCCGAAGCTGATGGCGAAGATCTTCACCCAGAACAGGTAGAGGGTCTTGAAGGCCTCGCGCTTGGTCCAGAGCCACAGCCCCTCCAGCACCGCCAGATAGGCCGCCAGCCCGATCGTGAAGGCCGGGAAGAGGATGTGAAACGCGACCGTAAAGGCGAACTGGAGTCGCGACAGGAAGAGCGCGTCGAAGTCCATCACCGAGCCTGCGGAAAAACCTTATCCGGGGTGCGGTTATACCTGCGCGAGCAGTCGCGCAAGCCCAAAAAGCTTGACCGTAAGGAAGGTCAGGCGGCCTGGAGTTCGACCCAGAAGGCGGCGCCTTCGCCCGGCCGGCTGGCGACGCCGATGCGGCCCTGCTGAAGCTCGACCAGACGCTTGGCCAGGGCCAGGCCGATGCCGTGCCCCTCGATGGTCGAGCGCTCCATGCCCAGACGGTTGAACGGCTCGAACAGCTCGGCTTGCTTGGCCTCGGTCAGGCCGGGACCGCGGTCGATGACGGTCAGCCGCACCCGGTTGTCGGGTAGGGCCGAGGCCTGGAAGATGACCACGCCGCCGGACCCGCCGTACTTCAGGGCGTTGACGGCGAGGTTGGTCATGACCTGGGACAGGCGCACCGAATCCGCCCGGGCCAGCAGGCGGTCCGCCGGCCGGTCGATCTCCAGGCGAACGCCCCGGGCCTCGGGCAGCAGGGCGGCCGAGCGCTTCACGTCCTCGAGCAGGGCGCAGACATCCACCGAGCGCATGTCGACCGACACCGCCCCGGCCTCGGCGCGGGATACGTCCAGCAGGTCGTGGGCCAGGGCCTCGATCTCGCGGGCGGTCTTGATGAGCATGTCGCTCATCTCGGCCTGGGTCGGAGTGACGGGGCCCAGCTGGCCGCTGCGCCACAGCTCGGCGATGCCGATGACGCCGCCGATGGGGCTCTTGATCTCGTGGCTGACGTTGGCCAGCAGGCGCGACTTGCCTTCCGAGGTGCGCTCGGCCCGGGCCTGGCCGAGCCGGGCCAGTTCCGCGAGGCCGTCTCGCTCCTCCAGGATGACAGCGATCAGCAGGGCCGGCAGACAGCCCATGATCATGAAGAGCTGCGCCATGCGCACCTCTTCGCCGACGGTCGCGCCATCGACGACCGCGTGCAGCGGGCCGTAGCCCATCAGGGCCGAGCCGATGCTGATCAGCGACAGCAGCACGAGCGCCACCCCCGTCAGGGGCACGCGCAGGCGGACGGCCGTCAGGATCAGGACGGGCACCACCAGGAAGGTCAGGGGCAGCAGGTTCTGCGAAAAGACGACGAAGCCGACGCCGGCGGTCAGGGCCAGCAGGCCCGCGGCCTCGGCCATGCGCCAGGGCGAACGCAGGATCAGCAGATGCCGCTTGCGGAAGGCGAGGCCCGTGGGCGCGACCACCGCCATGCCCAGCGCGTGGCCGAACCACCACGTCTCGAACATGCCGCGGAAGTCGCCGCCCTGGGTGGCCACCAGCACGGTGGACACCGCCAGGCCGCTGATCGCGGCGGGCACGATGGCGCCGAACAGCATGAAGCGGGCGAAGCACTCCACGGTGCGGAACTGCAGGTCAGGGGTGAAGCGTCGCACGAGGAAGACCGCCGCCACGACCTCCAGCATGTTGGCGCTGGTGAACAGCAGGGTAGTCGGAACGTCGTTGCCGACCAGGAAGTTGGCCACGCCGAACGTCACGGCCAGCACGCCGCCGAAGGTCAGGTCGAAGTTGCGGATCTGGGGTCCGCGCAGCCAGGCGACCACGGCGACCGGGGCCGCGGCCCACAGGGCCGCGACCAGACCCGCGGACCGCGAGGTGGTGATGGCCAGCACGGCGAGCAGACAGACCAGGCCGGCCGCCAGCAGGGGCCCGGCCATGGCCAGCGCCTCGTCCCGCCGCGGATTGTGCGCACGCACGGACGCTGCCGGCGCCGGAAGCGGCTCGGCGATGGAAGTCAGCGGGGTCGAGGTCATTTTCAGCTTGGCCACCGGGTCGTCGATTCCACCGGCGTACCAGAGAGTCGCTAACGCCCGCTGAAGGCCTTTCGCGCGTCGAGACCGGCCTTGATCGCCTCGTTCAGGCGGCGAACCGCGTCTGCGGCGCCCTGAGGCCAGTCCCAGACGCCGGAGCCGACGCACAGGAAATCGGCGCCGGCCGCAGCCAGCGCCTGCGCATTGTCCGGCGTAATCCCGCCGATGGCGACGCAAGGCGTGGTCATGGTCTCCTGCCAGATCGACAGGATCTCGGGCTCGGCGCGGGTCGGCGCCTGTTTGGTCGGGCTGTCGAAGAAGGCGCCGAAAGCGACGTAGTCCGCGCCGGCCTCGGCGGCCTCCATGGCCAGGTGGCGGCTGTAGTGGCAGGTCACGCCGACGATCCGGTCCGGCCCCACCGCGCGCCTGGCCTCGGCGTAGCTCGCATCGCCCTGGCCGACGTGAACCCCGTCCAACCCCAGCGGCGCCACCAGATCGGGCCGGTCGTTCAGGATCACCGCCACGCCCCGGCCTTGCGCGATCGGCCCCAGCCGCCCGGCCACTCGCTGGATGTCGGCGTCCTCGGCGGGCTTCAGCCGGATCTGCAGGCAGGCGACATCGCCGGCGTCCAGCGCCTCTTCCAGCCGGGCTGCGAAGGCGTCCAGGTCGGGGATGGCCGGCGGGGTCAGCAAATAAAGGCGGCAGTCGCTCATGGCCCGCACATGCGCGCCCCGCTCAAAGGGGTCAATGCGGCCGCGTCAGGCCCGGCGCCTTCCGGCTGGCCCCGGCGCGCGCTACAGCACAGGTCATGCGGACCCAAGGCCCCCTCACAGGCGTCGTCGTTCTGGACCTGTCGCGCGTGCTGGCGGGCCCATGGGCGACCCAGGTGCTGGCGGACCTGGGGGCCGAGGTCATCAAGGTCGAGCGGCCCGGCGCGGGCGACGACACGCGCGGCTGGGGCCCGCCCTTCACGACGACGCAGGCCGGAGAGCGCGGCGACGCGGCCTATTTCATGTGCGCCAACCGCAACAAGCGGTCCCTGACTGTCGATATGGCCAAGCCGGAGGGGGCGAACCTGCTGCGGCGCCTGGCCGAGCGGGCCGACGTCGTGGTCGAGAACTTCAAGACGGGCGGGCTGAAGAAATACGGCCTGGATTACGCCGGCCTGGCCGCGGTCAATCCGCGGCTGGTCTATTGCTCGATCACCGGCTTCGGCCAGACCGGGCCGCTGAAGGACCGCGCCGGCTACGACTACATGATCCAGGCCATGGGCGGGCTGATGTCGGTGACCGGTCAGCCAGACGGCGCGCCGGGGGCCGAGCCGATGAAGGTGGGGGTTGCGGTCGCGGACCTGTTCACCGGCCTCTATGCGTCGAACGCCATCCTGGCGGCCCTGCTGCACGCGCGGGCGACGGGGCAGGGGCAGCGCGTGGACCTCGCCCTGTTCGAGGTCCAGGCGGCCATGCTGGCCAACCAGGCGACCAACTATTTCGTCTCGGGCAAGGCGCCGGGTCGGATGGGCAATGCGCACCCGAACCTGGCGCCCTACCAGCCCTTCGCCACGGCGGACGGGGCGGTGGTGGTCGCGGTCGGCAATGACGGCCAGTTCCGCAGCCTGTGCGCGGCGCTGAGCGCGCCGGAATTGGGGGGCGATGCCCGCTTCACCACGAACGCGCTGCGCGTCGAGAACCGGGCTGAGCTGGTCGGGGCGCTGGCGCCGCTGTTCGCGCCGCGAACGACCGACGCCTGGATCGCTGCGCTCGAGGCGGCGGGAGTGCCCTGCGGGCCGATCAACACAATCGACCGTGTGTTCGAGGAGGCGCAGGCCCAGGCCCGAGGCCTGGTGGTCAGCCAGGAGCGGGCGGACCTGTCCGATGCCGTCCGGACCGTGGCCAGCCCCATCCGCCTGTCGCAGACGCCCGTCGCCTACGACCGGGCGCCGCCCGCGCTGGGGCAGGACACCGACGAGGTGCTGGAAGGCCTGGGTCTTTCGAAGGCGGAGATCGCGGATCTCCGCGCCTCGGGCGTCGTTTAGGCGGCCATGGCCTGGGGCTGGTGATCCCAGCCGGAGCGGGCCTCGTGCCACAGGTCGTCCTCGTCGGCGTAGGCGCTGAGCGAGGCGCGCGGCAGGACGTCGACGATCTGCTCTTCCGAAGGATCCCAGAGGACGCACAGGTCTTGGTCCGGCGCCGCGCAGGGCACCACGACCAGGCCGTCGAGACGGCGCACCGGGGCCGGGGTGCGGCGGGTCAGGGAGCGAAGCAGCGAGCGGGCCATGACGTTCTCCTTGGCGGTCTGTGAGAACAGATGTAGACCTGATATCCGCCAATATCGGACGTATCGGAACGGAGGTGGGCATGCGGCACGACAAGGCGGCGGTGGTGCTGGAGCTGGCGCGGCGCATGGCGGCCAGCGCCGAGGGGCTGACGCTCGACGAAATGGCCCGCGATATGGAGGTCGGCCGGCGCACGGCCGAGCGCCTGCGCGACGCAGTCCTGATGCTGTTTCCCCAGACCGAGGAGGTCTCCGACCCGCCGACCAAGCGCTGGCGCATTCGGGGCGGCCTGTCCGCCTTCGAACAGGCTCCGACCACGACCGAACTGCTTGAGCTGACCAAGGCGGGCGAGGCCCTGCGTCGGCAGGGCGAGACGGTCCGGGCCGCCGCGCTGGAAAGCCTGGAGCTCAAGGTGCGCGCGGCCATGCGCTCGACCTCGCTCAACCGCATGGCGCCGGATCTGGAGGCCCTGGTGCGGGCCGAAACCATCGCGGTCCAGGCCGGCCCACGTCCCTACGAGGACGAGGCGACGCTCGCCGCCATCCGCCAGGCGATCATGGCCGGCACGGCCATCGCCTTCACCTACATGGGCGGCTCGACCCCCGGCCGGCGGCGCGAGATGGCGCCGTGCGGCCTGATGTTCGGGCGGGCCAACTATCTGGTGGCCACCGAGATCGGCTCGGACAGCCCGCGCACCTTTCGTCTGGACGGCATCGACCAGATCGAGGTGCTGGAGCGGCCCGCCTCGCCGCCCGAGGGGTTCGATCTCGCGGCCTTCGCCAACCGGTCCTTCGGGGTCTATCAGGACGAGGTGCAGGACGTGGTCCTGACGATCGCGCCCGCCAAGGCGCACGAGGCGCGCGCCTGGCGCTTCCATCCGACCCAGACGATCGCCGAGAACGCCGACGGCTCGGTCACGGTCCGATTCTCCGCCAGCGGCATGCGCGAACTGGCCTGGCACCTCTTCACCTGGGGGGACGGCGTGCGAATCGACGGGCCCGACAAGCTCCGGCAGGCGATGGCCGAGGCGCTCGACGAGGCCTCGCGGGCCTTCAACGCCGCGGGTTCAGACTAGTTTTGTGTCTAATGGGCACCAGTTGAGTGTCTCAACAGCAACATTGAGCACAGTCGAACCCGGCTTAATCCACAACTGCGACATATGGTTCCCGGGGTGCGACATTCCGCCCGGTTATGCGCCCGCCGTGGGCAAGCCATATGAGGATCACGTTCGGGGTTTCCCAAACTGATCTTCGCGGTTCCACAGCGTTCCGCCCCACTCGACTGACCTTAAACAGCAGCCGGAGCGCGGGCTCTTGTCCTTCAGAACCACCACCGCCGACCAAAAGTTCCCCAAGGCCGCCTTCTGGGCCTCCATGCTGGTCGGAGCCGTCATCGCCCTGGGCGCGAATCCGGCCCGGGCCGCCGACGCCGACGTCGAGGCCGACGCCTCCGCCGCCGCCCAGCCCTTCGCCTCCGTCCGCATGATCGCGTTTTCCGCGCCGGTCGAAGGCTACGCCGTCAACTCCCGCTTCGGCCTGCGCCGCCTGTCGTCCGAGCGCCGCGCTCGGATGCACGAGGGCCTCGACTTCGCCGCCCCGTCGGGCACGCCGGTCCTGTCGGCCGCCGAGGGCGAGGTGCTGCGCACCGGCACGAGCTCGTCCTATGGCCGTTACGTCGAGGTTCGCCACGACAACGGGGTGACCTCCTTCTACGCCCACCTCAGCGCCATCATGGTTTCGGAGGGTGACCGCCTCGAGGCCGGCGAGCGCCTCGGCTCCGTCGGGTCGACCGGCCGTTCGACGGGTCCGCACCTGCACTTCGAGATTCGCCGCGACGGCCAGCAGATCAACCCCGAGAGCTTCCTCGGCCAGGCCTTCGCCGCCATCGACATCGCGCCGGGCGCGACCGACCAGGGCCATGCCCACGAAGGCTTCTTCGACGCCGCGCCGGTGGCCTATGTGCCGTTCCGGACCCTGACCCCGGCCGGGCATCCCTGATTTCGCCACCTTCTCGTGGTTGATAGAGAACATCGGTTCGGTTAACAGCGCCGGTCCCCGCGACTGACGGGGACAGCTGTAGCGTACCGCCTCCCCGCCGCATCCGCGGTTCATGACGATCCGCCGGCCCCGTCCGAGGGCCATCGGGCCACGCTGAAGGCGTGGCCTTCCTGTTCAGTTCGCCAAGCAAGAGGCCGACACCCGAATGGTTTCGACCGCCAAGCTCATTCTCTACCGCTTCGGCCAGGTCTCGACCCTGGCGGTCGTCGCCGGCATGGCCATGGCCGCGGCCCCCGAAGCGCTCATCGTCGCCCAGGCCGAGGCCGAACCGGTCGTGGCCGAGACGGTCCCCCCGCCGGTCGTGGCCGAACCCGTCGCCTTCGTGCGCACCATCCGCTTCGAGCGGCCGGTGGCCAATCATCCGATCAACTCCAACTTCGGCATCCGCCGGCTGCAGGGCGAGGCCCACGCCCGCATGCACCAGGGCGTCGATATCGCCGCCCCGCAGGGCTCGCGCGTCCTGGCCTCGGCCGAAGGCACGGTCACGGCCTCGGGTTATGATTCCGGCTACGGCAACTACGTCGAGATCCGCCACCCGAACGGCGTGCGCACCTTCTACGGCCATCTCAGCCGCATCGAGCAGGGCGTCGTCGCCGGCGCGCGCATCGGCGGCGGCCAGCTGATCGGCCGCGTCGGCTCGACCGGCTATTCGACCGGCCCGCACCTTCACTTCGAAGTCCGCCGTCGCGGCGAGCGGCTGAACCCGGCCCACTACCTCGGCCGCGAGTTCGTGCTGGATAGCGGCGAGGCCTAACCCTCGCGACGCGGAACGATCCCCTCGGGGATCATCGGCAGGCCTGCGGCCCGGCGGCTCATCGCCCAGCCCAGCGCCAGCAGCAGCAGGCCCGACAGGATCAGGCTCCACAGCGGCTGGCCCATGCCCATGACGACGACCGTCATGGCCGAGACCAGCACGGCGGCCGGCCCGGTCCAGGCGGCCTGCGGCTCGCCGCTCATGCGCGCCGCCGCCCAGCCGCCCAGCCAGGCCGACAGCAGCCGGATCAGGATCAGCACCAAAAGGCCGCCCGCGGACATCGAGCCGAAGAAGGCCGGATCGCCGAACGGCGTGGTCGGCGGCCCGAAGAGGTAACGGTGCAGCACACCCAGGGCGAACATGGACAGCAGGCTCAAGGCCGCGCCCGAGACGACGCCCGTCAACAATCCGCCCATGCGCTACGGCGCTCCTGAACCCCGGCTTCACGGTAAGGGCCGCGCCCCGAAGGTCAACCTCCGGTCCTTTCGTCCCCCTTCATCGCGGGTTAGGAGTGGTCATCAGGCAACGACGGCGGGTGATGTGAACCAGGCTTTGATCCTTGAAGGCGTTTCAAAGCGCTACGGCGCCTTCGAGGCGGTGAAGAACCTCAGCTTCTCGGTCGACAAAGGGTCGATCTGCGGCTTCCTGGGGCCGAACGGAGCGGGCAAGACCTCCACCATCCGCATGATCCTGGGCCTCACCGCGCCGACGGAAGGCTCGATCATGGTCCTGGGCGCTGACGACGGACGCAAGGTGCGTGACCGCATCGGCTTCCTGCCCGAGGAGCGCGGCCTCTACCGCAAGATGACCCCGGTCGACGCCGTCGCCTATTTCGCCAGCCTCAAGGGGGTGCCGCCGTCCGAAGGCCGCAAGCGCGCCCGCGAGATGCTGGAGGCGCAGGGGCTCGGCGACGCGCTCAAGCGGCCGATGAAGTCCCTGTCCAAAGGCATGGCCCAGAAGGTCCAGCTGGTCGCGGCCATCGCCCACCGGCCCGAACTGGTCATCCTGGACGAGCCCTTCTCGGGCCTGGACCCGGTGAACCAGCAGGGGCTGGAGCGCGTCATCCGCGACCTGGCCGACCAGGGCGCGACGGTGCTCTTCTCCACCCACGTCATGCAGCACGCCGAGCGGCTGTGCCGGAAGGTCGTCCTGCTCGCCAAGGGCCAGAAGGTGTTCGAAGGCGACGTCGCCGGCGCCCGGGCCGCCGCGCCCCGCTATCTGACGCTGGAAGGAAACCTGACCCGCGAGGACATCGCGGCCCTGCCGGGCGTGACCGAGGTCGAGGCCGTGCCGCCGCCGGCCGATGGCCCGCCGCCCGAGGCGCCCGTCTGGCGCGCCCGGCTCGAGGCCGGCGCGCCCTCCCAGGCCGCGCTCCGCGCCGCCTTCGAGCGCAACCTGCCGCTGACCCGCTTCGAGGCTCACGAGCCGAGCCTGCACGATGCCTTCATCGTCCTGACCGGAGGCGACCAATGAGACGCATCCTGCTGATCGCCCGCCGGGAATACCTGGCCTACGCCCGCACCGTCGGCTTCTGGCTGTCGCTGCTCGCCCTGCCCCTGTTCGGGGCCCTTGGCGGCGGGGCCGTGGCCATGATGGAGCGCTCGGGCGGCGAGCGCGAGATCGCCATTGTCGACCTGTCCGGCTCCGATGCGGGTCCCTCCGTGACACACGCCCTCAGCGGCGCGCGCAACGAGCGGCGCGACCGCCGACGAGGCCGCGTCGCCGTGGTCGAGACACCGCCCGAGCTGGTCGCGCCCGCGGACCTCGCCGCCGCAGAGGCCGCCGCCCGCGCCGCGGTCGATGTCGAGGACAGTCCGTTCGATTCCGTCGTCATCCTGACGCCGGGCGAGAACGGCCTGTCCGCCCGCGTCTGGTCCGCCAGCGCCACCGATCAGCGCGTCGAGAGCGCCGTCCGCTCGGCCCTGACCCAGGTCAATCGCGCCCGCGCCCTGGTCGAGCTCGGGGTCGATCCCACCGCCGTGGCCGCCATTGACGAACGCCGGCCCGAGGTGAACGTCTTCTCGCCCCGCTCGGCGTCCGGCGGAGAGGTCGGCCTGCGCGACCGGCTGCCCGGCGTGATCGGCTTCATCCTCGGCATGGTGCTGTGGTCGGCCATCGTCACCGGCGCCTCGATCCTGCTGAACAGCGTGATGGAGGAGAAGGCCAACCGGGTGCTCGAGGTCCTGCTGGCCTCCGCCTCTCCGACCGAGGTCCTGACCGGCAAGGTGCTGGGCGTGGCCGGTGTGACCCTGACCGTGCTGGCGGTCTGGGCCGGGTTCGGGGGCGCCGCCCTGACCTGGCTCAGCCAGGTTTCGCCCGAGGTCACCGCGGCCTTCTCGGACGCGCTCGCCGGCCTGCTGCGTGGCGGCCTGTGGCTGTGGCTGATCGGCTATTTCGTGGGCGGCTACCTGATGTACGCGGTGCTGTTCGCCGCCATCGGTTCCTTCTGCGAGACCCCGCGCGACGCCCAGACCCTGATCGGGCCGGTGATGATGGCGCTGATCGTGCCGATCTTCGTCATGCAGCTGGCCATCCGCGATCCTGACCTCGGCGCCGTCCGCGCCCTCTCCTGGGTGCCGTTCTTCACGCCCTTCCTGATGAGCGCCCGGGCGCCGTCCGGCCCGCCGCTGATCGAGCTGGTCGGCACCATGGCGGTCATGGTCGTGACCTGCGTCATCATCGTCTGGCTGGCCTCCAAGGCCTTCCGCAGCGGCGCGCTCGCCACCGGCAAGCTCGACTGGAAAGGCATCGTCGGCCTGGTGCGCGGCGGGGCCTGACAGCGTTCCCTTCTCCCGAGGGGAGAAGGGGGTCCTGCGCACCGGAGGCGCCTCGCGCCGAAGGTCCGCGCGGGGGATGAGGGCGTCAGGCTTCGCCGGATAGGGCTTACGCCCTCACCCTCCACGCAAGCCGCTCGCGCTGCGCGCTCACGGGCGTGGAGCCTCCCTCTCCCCTCGGGAGAGGGATCGCGGACCTAGCAAAGAAAAAGGCCGCGCCCCAAAGGGACGCGGCCTCAATCTCGAACTGTCAGAAGCCTTAGCGGCCGCGGGCCGGGGTGCGGGGCTTCGGAGCCGGCAGCAGGCCTTCGCGCTGGGCGCGCTTGCGGGCCAGCTTGCGGGCGCGGCGCACGGCCTCGGCCT
>CAMPGL010000048.1 GCA_946885435.1 uncultured Brevundimonas sp.
TGATCTGGCCCTCGACATTCACCTGGGCCTCGGCCTCGTCGACCATCTCCATGTCCAGATCGGTGGCGGCGAAGGCCAGCTTGTCCCGCCCGGCGGACAGCAGGACGTTGGACAGGATCGGGATGGTGTTGCGCCGCTCCACCACGCTCTGCACGTGCCCAAGGGCCTTCAGCAGCGCCGCCCGTTCGATGGTCAGTTGCATTCGTTCTTCGCCCGTGGCCGCGACTCGGAACCGCAGCCTGATTATCCGTGGGCTAGGGACACTAGCCGAAAGCGCCAGCGCTTCAACCGCCGCGTTCGCTTGCGCGGCGAACGGAAATCCGCCAATGATTTCGGGTCGACCGTCGTCATTCTATGCCGCCGCGCCGCAAGGTCCGGCACAAGCCTGCAGGTCCGACGCCCCTCCGGAGCGGTTCCGGAAGGACAACTACATCGGAGGCTGCCAATGGCTACCGGCACCGTGAAATGGTACAACTCAACCAAGGGCTATGGATTCATCCAGCCTGACGACGGCGGCAAGGACGCCTTCGTCCACGCCACCGCGATCGAGGCCTCGGGCCTCAACGGCCTGAACGAAGGCCAACGCGTGGAATTCGAACTCCAGAAGGACCGCCGCACCGGCAAGGAAGCGGCCGTAAACCTGAAGGCCGTCGGCTAAGTCCGACCGCTCATTCAGCGTGTTTTCGCGCCCGGTCAGGTCCGCCTGGCCGGGCGTTTTCATTTGCGGGGCGCCGGCCGCGATGTGGCCCGCCGCTTGCAACGTCGCGGGCCGATGCGGCATTAGCCGCCAAGGCTGTTCCGATAGGGGCCAATGGACCTGCAGTCGATCCTGCCGCCGCTGAACGGACCGGAGTTTCAGGCCTTTGCGGCCGGCTTCCCGGTCCTGCTGGCGCACGTCTTCGCCACCCTGGTCATGCTGGTTCTGGGCGCGACCCTCTATGTCGTGCTCACGCCCTGGAAGGAGATCGACCTCATCCGGGACGGTAACTCGGCCGCGGCCGTGGCCTTCGGCGGGGTGCTGCTGGGACTCGCCGTGCCGCTGGCGGCGTCGTTGTCGGCGTCCAACTCGACGGTCGAGATCGTCATCTGGGGCGCCGCGACCGTGATCATGCAGCTGCTGGCCTTCCGGGTGACGGACATGGTGCTGGCCGGCCTGCCGGAACGGATCCGGGAGGGCGAGGTGTCGGCCGCGGTGTTGCTGGTCGCAGCCAAGCTGGCCACGGCGCTGGTGCTCGCCGCGGCCGTCACGGTCTAGGCCGCCGTGTTCCGCCTGCCGGACTGGCTGGTCTACGGCGGCGTCCTGGCCGTGCTGGTCACGGTGTCGCTCACCCGCCGCGAGCAGATCGACGCGCCGCCGGCGCCTCCCCTGCCCTCCGACGAAGAACTGGGCGGCGTGCTGGGGCCGATGACCCCCTTCGACCCGCAGGTGGTGGTGGACGCGCCCGCTATCCCCTTCCAGCCCCAAAGCGGAACGGCCTTCGCGGTGTCCGCGCAAGGGCTGTGGCTAACGGCCCGGCACGTGGTCGAGGGATGCCCGCGTCCGGCCGTGGTCGTGGGCGGGGGCCAGGCGGTCGCCGCCGAGGCCCGCCTTGCCGGAGACACGGACATCGCCATCCTCGTGACCGAGGGCGGGCCCGACGCCCTGCCCATCGCGCGTGACACCCCGTTGAGGCGCGGGCAGCGCGGATATCACCCCGGCTTCCCGCAAGGCCGGCCGGGAGAGGCGGCCACGCGGCTGCTGGGCCGGGAGTCGCTGCGCGTGCGCGGCCGCGGCGCCCGGGACGAGCCCGTGCTGGCCTGGGCCGAGGTCGGACGCACCGAAGGGCTCGACGGTACGCTGGCGGGGCTGTCCGGCGCGCCGACGCTCGACGGTCAGGGGCGGGTCGTGGCCGTCACCATCGCCGAGGCCCCGCGCCGCGGGCGCATCTACACGACGGCGCCGGAGAGCCTGCTCCCCGTGATCGAAGCAGGGATCGGCGCCCGCGAGTTCGCGCCCGGCGAACTCATCCGGCCGACCAACTACGGGCCGGTGTCCGACGACCTGCGCCGCGAGCTTCGCGTGGCGCAGGTCGTCTGTCTCGCCTGAGGCCTAGCGCAGGGTCGCGCTGTCGAGGTCCAGCTCGCTGGCCGGCACCACCTCGACGTTCGGGTGAGCCGCCCGCAGGGCGTCGAGGAACTGGGCCGCGTCGCCGACCACCACGATCGAGAAGCCGTCCGGGCCCAGCCGCGAGGCGGCGAAGTCGCGGATTTGCTCCGGCGTCACGGCGCGGACGTTGGGCGCATAGGCCTGCAGCTCGGTCATCGGCAGGCCATAGTTGGCCAGCGACGCGACCGCGCCGCCCAGACCGTCCACCGTCTCCAGCGAGCGGGCGAAGCCGCCGACCAGGGTGGCGCGGCGCGGGCCCATCTCATCGTCGGTCGCCAGCTCGGCCGACAGCCGGGTGATCTCCGCCAGGATCAGGCTGACCACCTCGGCGGCGGCGTCGTTGCGGGTCTGGGTGGAGGCGACGACATAGCCTTCGTCCTGACGGGCGGCGAAGGACGAACCGGCGCCGTAGCTGAGGCCGCGCTCGATACGGATCTCGCGGTTCAGCCGGGCGGAGTAGCCGCCGCCCATCACGGCGTTGCCGACCAGCAGGCGGAAGTAGTCCTCGTCCGTGCGGCTGATGGCGCGACCGGCGACCGAGACGGCCGCCTGACCCGAGCCGGGCAGGTCCACGACGATGACGCGCGGCGTCACCGGCGCACCGGCCGGATCAGCCGCGGCCGGGGCGGCGCCCGCGGCGCGCCAGTCGCCGAAAGCCTGCTCGGCCATGGCGAAGGCGGTTTCCGGATCGATGTCGCCCGAGAAGACCAGGTTGGCCGTCGCCGGGTTCCAGTTGGCGGCGTGGAAGGCCGCCACCGTGTCGCGGTCGATGGCCGGGAGGCTGTCGAGCGTGCCGCCCGACGGATCGCCATAGGGGGCGTCGCCATAGACCGCGCGGGCCGTCACCGCCGAGGCGATGGGGCCGGGCTGGCTAAGCGCGACGCGCAGCCCGTCGAGCGTCTGGTCGCGGGTGCGGTCCAGTTCCTCCTGGGCGAAGTCCGGCTGGCGGACCAGCTGGGTCATCAGGGCGAAGGTCTGGGCGAAGGTGTTGGACGGGCTGTTGGCGTAGACGCTGGTGAAGTCGGCGCCGGCGGAGGCGCCGATGGCGGCGCCCAGGCGTTCGATGTCGGTGGCGATCTCCGGCGCCGAACGGCCCGCCGCGCCCTGGGTGATCAGGGCCGCGGCCATCGAGGCCACGCCCTCGCGCCCCTGCGGATCGTCGGACGCGCCCGCATCAAAGCTGAGGCGCGCAGACACCAGAGGCAGGCCCTCGGTCCGGGCGACATAGACGCGCAGGCCGTTGGACAGGGTGCGCTCGACCACGGCGGGCGTCTCGACCTCGCGCTCGGGTCCCGGCTGGGGCAGGGGCACGCGCTCGGCCTCGGGCGCCAGCTCGACGATCTCGAAGTCCGTCGCCAGGTCGTCCAGGGTCACCGGCGCTTCGGTCTGGACCGGCGTGGGCTCGGCCGGGACGCCTTCGGGCTGCTCGCTCTCGTTCAGATAGCGCACCACGATGCGGCGATCCGGCGTCAGGTACTGGCGGGCGACCCGCATGACGTCCTCGGCCGTGACGGCCTGGATGCGCGCCACCTCGGTGTCGGCGGTCGAGGCGTCGCCCGTCATCATCAGGGCGTAGCCGAGGTCGAAGGCCTGGGCGTCGATGCCCTCGCGGCCGCGCAAGATGCCGGCGACCAGCTCGGTCTTGGCCTCGTCGAGTTCGGCCTGGGTGACCGGCTCGTCGCGGAAGCGGGCGATCTCGGCCAGGATGGCGGCCTCGCCCTCGGCGGCCGTGTGGCCGTCGGACATGATCGAATAGGCCGCCAGGTTGCCGGCCTGTTGGGCGAAGTCGGGGATGGACGAGGCCTGGGCCGCGATCTGGGCCTCATAGACCATCGACCGGTACATCCGCGACGACTCGCCGGTCGAGAGAATGCCGTCCAGCACCGTCAGGGCGGCGCGGTCCGGGTGTCCATAGGGCACGGTGTGCCAGGCCACGACGACGGCCGGCAGCGGCACGTTCGGCGCATAGTAGGTCGCCTCGCGCGGGCCGGTCGGCTGCGGCTCCTCGACGTCATTCGCCGGGACCGGGCGGTCCGGGTTCTCGATGCCACCAAAATACTGGTCGATCCAGGCGTCCAGCTGGGCCTGGTCGAAGTCGCCGGCCACGATCAGCACGGCGTTGTCGGGGCGGTAGTAGGTCTCGTGGAAGCGACGCACGTCCTCGATGGTCGCGGCGGCCAGGTTCTCGAGCGAGCCGATGCCGGGGCGGCGATAGGGGTGCTCGCGATAGATCTCACGCGGCATGTAGAGGCCGAACAGCCGGCCGTAGGGCGAGGCCAGATAGCGCTGACGCAGCTCTTCCTGAACGACCGCCGTCTCGGAGGTGAAGCTGTCCTGGTTGACCACCAGCGAGCCCATCCGCTCGGACTCGGCGAACAGCATCCGCTCCAGATGATTGGCCGGGACCACCTCGTAGTAGTTGGTGAAGTCGTCGTAGGTCGAGGCGTTGTTGAAGCCGCCGACGTCCTCGGTCAGCCGGTCGAAGGTCTCTTCAGGCAGGTTGCGCGTCGCCTTGAACATGATGTGCTCGAACAGGTGCGCGAAGCCGGAGCGGTCCTCCGGATCGTCCTTCGAACCGACGCGGTACCAGACCTGGACCGTCACGTTGGCGGTCGAGCTGTCCTGCCGGGTCCAGACCTGAAGACCGTTGGGCAGGGTGCGCAGCTGGAAGCCCAGCGGCGCGACCTCGAGGCCCTGCTGCGCGACCGGGGTCTGCTGGGCAAGCGCCAGCGACGGCGCGCCGGCGAGGAGGGCCGCGGCGGCCGCGGTCGCGAGGAAGAGGCGCTTCATGGGGAAGTCTCCGGGAATCGGGATCAGGGGTTCAGGCCCAGGTCGGCGTCACCGAACTCCAGGTCCTCGTAGGCGATCATCTCGGCGTTGGGCCAGCGTTCGCGCACGGCGTCGATGAAGTCATCGGCGTCACCGACGATGACGATGACGGCCTGGTTCGGATCGATGTGGGCGGCGGTCACGCGGGCCACGTCCTCTGCGGTGACGGCGTCGACCGCGCGGGGGTAGTTGCTGACCTCGTCGAGCGGCAGGCCCAGCGCCGAGACGGTGGCGAGATAGCCGGTGAGGCCCTGGGTGGTTTCGATCTGGCGTCCGAATCCGCCGAGCAGGAAGTTGGTGCGGCGGTCGACCGCGCCCTGGTCCGGCCCTTCGGTCACGAGTCGTTGCAGCTCATCGAGCATGACGCCGGCGGTCTGGGCCGCGGCGTCGTTGCGGGTCTGGGCGGTCAGGGAGATGCGGCCCGCCTCGCGCGCCTGGGTCAGGCCGGAATAGGCGCCGTAGCTGAGGCCGCGGCGGGCCCGGACTTCCTGGAACAGACGTCCGTTCGAACCACCGCCCAGCACCGCATTGGCGATCGCCAGGGCGTAGTAGTCCGGATTGGATCGCTCGAGGCTGCGCAGGGAGATCTGCACCGCCGCCTGGCCGGCGCCTTCCATGTCGACCACCACGACCCGTGGCGGCTGCGCCTCGCCGGCAAGCGAGCGGACCGGCGGAAGCGCCGTGGCCGGCCTCTGCCAGTCGCCGAAGAGCTCTTCGGCGAGCGCGAACGCTTCCTCGGCTTCCATTGATCCGCCGATCAGCAGGGTGGCGTTGTCAGGCCGCCACCAGGTCTGGTGGAACTGGGCCAGCTGGTCGCGCGTGACGGCGCGGCGGGCCTCCTCCGTCGGCGAACCCGAGCCGTAGGGCGTGGCGCCGTAGACCAGGCGCTGGGCCACCTCGCCGGCGATGTTGCCGGGCTGGCGCAGATAGACGCGGTAACCGTCGATCGACTCGGAACGATGCTGCTCCAGCTCCTCGGCGGCGAAGTCGGGGCTGCGGGCGACGGTGGCCAGGATGGCGCCTGCCTGCTCGGCGTTCACCTGCGGGGCGGTGACGAACAAGGTCTGGCGGTCCGAGCCGCCGCCCGCGCCGATGGCGCCGCCGAGCCGCTCGATGCGCGCGGCGATTTCGGTCGAGGACAGGCCGCCTGCGCCGCGGGTCAGCATGTCGGCGGTGAACTCATTGACGGCCGAACCCGGCTCGCTCTCGGCCGCATCTCCGCCGCCCACCGAGAGGTAGGCGGTAAACAGCGGCTGGTCGCCCGAGCGGGCGACGATGACGCGCAGGCCGTTCGACAGGGTGCGCTCCGAGAACTGCGGCGGCAGGGGCGAGCGGGGCTCGATCGGCGCCGGCGGCGGCACGCGCTCCGCGTCCGAGGCGTGGGTCACCAGCGGGCGCTGGTTCGGCGGCAGGTCCAGGCCGTAGCGCTCGACCGAGGGCGCGACGGGGTCGGCAGCGCCTTCCGGCCGCTGGCTCTCGTCGAGGTAGCGGATCGAGACGCGCTGGTCGTCGCGCAGATAGGTCTGGGCCACGCGCAGCACGTCGGCGGCCGTCACCTGGGCGACGCGCTCCAGATTCTCGTCGGCGAAGTCCGGGTCGTTGGCCGTCATGATCGCGTCGGCCAGGGCGAAGCCGCGCCCCATCGCGGTCTGGCGCGATTGAAGGGCGCCGGCGACGATCTCGGTGCGGGCCTCGGCCAGCTCGGCCTCGGTCACGGGTGTCGTGCGGATCAGGTCGATCTGGGCCTGCAGGGCGGCCTCGGCGGACTCGATGTCGCTTTCGCCCGAGACGATGATCTGCGGTCCGTAGAAGCCGCCGTCCTCAAGCTGATAGTTGTAGGCGCCCGCGCTGGCGGCCACGCCGCCGCGCACCAGGGCCTGGTGGAATCGCGAGGAGTCGCCAGAGGTCAGGATGGCGTCCAGCACCTGGAGCGCCGGCGTGTCGGGGTGGTTCACCGGCGGGGCCGGATAGGACCAGACAATGGCCGGGAGCGGAACGTTCGGGGCGTAGGCGGTGACGCTGCGCGGACCTTCGCGGACCGGCTCCTCGGCCGTGAAGCGCGGGATCGGACGATCGGGCGCGCGGATCGGGCCGAAGTGCTCGTCGATCCAGGCGTCCAGCTGGGCCTGGTCGAAGTCGCCCGAGACGACCAGCACGGCGTTGTCGGGGCGGTAGTAGGCGTCGTGGAAGGCGAGCGCGTCATCGACCGTGGCGGCGTTCAGCTCCTCGATCGAGCCGATGCCCGGCCGATGATAGGGCGACACCCGCCAGGAGTTGTTGATCATCACGAAGCGCTGGAGCCGGCCGTAGGGCGTGGCCAGCACGCGCTGACGCAGTTCCTCCTGCACGATGGAGCGCTCGGCGTCGAAGATCTCGGCGTCGACCACCAGCCGGTCCATGCGCTCGGCGTGGGTCCACAGCATGGTCTCCAGGAAGTGCGACGGCACCACCTCGAAATAGTTGGTGTAGTCCGGACCCGTGGAGGCGTTGCGCGAGCCGCCCACGTCCTCGACGAGGGTGTTGATGTAGCCGCGCGGGATGTTGCGGGTCATCCGCGACAGGATGTGCTCGAACAGGTGGGCGAAGCCCGAGCGCCCCTGCGGGTCGTCCTTGGAGCCGACATCGTACCAGACCTGGACCGAGACGGTCGGTGAGGAGCGGTCCTGCAGGGTGTAGACGCGCAGGCCGTTGTCGAGCGTGCGGTGGCGGTAGTCGAGCGCCGGGACTTCGGGCGTGGCGGGCGGCGCGTTCAAGGCCGCCGACTGGGCCGCGGTCTGGGCCGCTTCCTGGGCCAGGGCCGGTGCCCCGGAGAGAACAGCCGCCACGGCGACAGACACGACGAGCGCGCGCTTGAACATGGAAAACCCCGACCTCACCAGAACAGAGGCGGGGACCCTAGCCCCCCAAACCGGAGGCGAACACTTACAGCGCTGTAATGTGGGACCTAGCGGCCCGAGACGAGGATGAACGCGGGGGTCTCGGAGCCCGACTTGAGGTTCTCACCGACCCCGATGACCAGCCCGGCGGTGACGACGGCGGACACCAGCGCGATGACCGCCAGACGCAGGCCCTTGAGCAGGCTGGCGATCTCGTCGCCTTCGTAGATGTCGTGCTCGCCGCGCCGGTCCAATTCGCCCCTCCCGCGAAACGCAAGGAACACCGGTCGGCGGAACTGCGCAAGAGGGTGCGACATAAGGAAACGGCCGCTCCATGCGGAGCGGCCGTACCTGTTCGGTCTGGATCCCGGATCAGCCGCGGAACGGACGGATCACGATCTCAACGCGCCGGTTCATGGCCCGGCCCTGCTCTGTGTCGTTCGACGCGATCGGCGCCGTCTCGCCCATGCCGGCGACGTACAGGCGCTCGCGCAGCACGCCGCGGTTGATCAGATAGCCCGCGACCGACGAGGCGCGCTGTTCGGACAGGGTCTGGTTGTAGGCCAGCTCCCCGCGCGAGTCCGCGTGACCCACGATGTCGACGATCGACTGGTCATAGGTGTTCAGCACCTGGGCGACGTCGTCGAGCACCGCATAGAAGCGGCTGTCGATGTTGGCGCTGGCGGTCGCGAAGGTCACGTCCGAGGGCATGCGCAGGATCAGGGTGTCGCCTTCGCGCGCCACGCCGACGCCCGAGCCGGACAGTTGCTGCTCAAGCTCGCGCTGCTGGCGATCCATGTAGTTGCCGACCGCCGCGCCCGCGAGCGCGCCGACGCCAGCGCCGATCAGGGCGTTGGTGCGCCCCTCTTCGGAGTCGGAGGTGTTGGTCAGGTAGCCGAGCAGGCCCCCGGCCACCGCGCCGACGATGGCGCCCGTGCCGGTGTTGTTGCGCGGCGGATTGGACCGGTACGGATCAGTGGTGGTGCAGCCGGCGGCGACGAGGGCCGCGGCGCTCACGCCCAGGGTGAGGATCTTGAGGTTCATGGCGTTCTCTCCGGATAAGCCCCGCCCTAAACGCCGCGAGATAGCGACGGTTCCTGCAAAGCTTGCCTTCTTATAGCAAAGCTTCGGGCCTGAGGCTCCGCTTTAGCGGCCAGCGGATTTCGGCTAGACCGCCCTGCCCGTTCCGCAGGTCCCGAGATGTCCGAGCCTTCCTCCGCCTTCGCCCCCGTTTCGATGAGCCGCTACGCAAGCGACTTCGACGGCTTCGCCCAGGATCTGGGCGCGTCCTGGCAACGCTACGGTTTCGCCGTGGTGTCGGATCACGGTCTGAACCAGGCGGTCATCGATCGGGCGTTGGCTGACGCCAAAGCCTTCTTCGCCCTGCCGGCCGAGGTTAAGCGCGCCTATCACGAGCCGGGCACGGGCGGGGCGCGGGGCTATACGCCGTTCGGCACCGAGGCGGCCAAGGACGCCGACGTCGTCGACCTCAAGGAGTTCTGGCACACCGGCCGCGAACTGCCGGAGGGGCATCCCTACCGCCAGTACATGCGCGCCAATCTTAAGCCGGGCGAGGTCCCGCACTTCCACGAGCACGTCTATGCGATGTTCAAGGCGCTCGACGCGCTGGGGCTAAAGCTGCTGGCCGCCGTCGCCCGCTATCTGAAGCTGGAGGACGGCTTCTTCGAGCCGACGGTGCGTGAGGGCAATAGCGTGCTGCGCCTGCTGCACTATCCGCCGATCCCGGCGGACGCGCCGGGCGTGCGGGCGGGCGCGCACGAGGACATCAACGTCATCACCCTGCTGCTCGGCGCCGAGGAGGCCGGCCTGCAGGTCAAGGACCGCGACGGCCAGTGGCTGCCGATCAACCCGCCGCCGGGGGCCATCGTGGTCAATGTCGGGGACATGCTGCAGCGGCTGACCAACCACGTCCTGCCGTCGACGACGCACCGGGTGGTGAACCCCGCGCCGGAGCGGCGCGGCTTCTCGCGCTACTCGACGCCGTTCTTCCTGCACTTCAACCCGGACTACGAGATCCGGACGCTGGAGAGCTGCGTCACGCCCGACAACCCGAACCGCTATCCCGAGCCGATCACGGCCCAGGACTATCTGATGCAGCGCCTGCGCGAGATCCGGCTGCTCTAGACCAGCGCCAGCTGACCCAGGAAGTCGCGCTTGCCCAGCTCCACGCCCTTGTGGCGCAGGATGGCGTAGGCCGTGGTCAGGTGGAAATAGAAGTTCGGGAGGGCGAAGCTGGTCAGATAGCCTTCGCCCACGAAGTTCAGTTCGATCCCCGGGAACTTCAGCTGGACAGGCCGCGTCTCGGCGCCTTCGAAAGCGTCCGGCGAAAGGCTCGTCACGAAGTCGCGGCTGTGCGCCACGGTCGCCTTCAGATGGGCGAGGGAGGCCTCGTGGTCGGCTGTATTGGGCCAGTCGGCGCCGGCCAGCCGCGCCATGGCGCCCCGGGCCGAGAAGCTGGCCATGCGGATCTGGTCGGGGAACGGCCGCATGTCCGGCGCCAAGCGGGCGTCCAGCACCTCCGCTTCCGGAAGCCCCGAGGCGGCGGCCCGATCGATGAGGTGGGACAGTGTGTCCAGCCCACGCAGGAACATCGGCTGGGCGGCGGCATGCAGGGTGAAGCTCATCAGACCAGTCCGTTTCTTTTGAAGATGAACCCTAATTGCTACGCTTCGCGGCGGAACTCAAGGAAGATCGGCGGCGTATCGCCCAGGCGCTTTTCCTCATAGCGGGTGGTGACGTGGTCGGCGGGCGCGACGTTCCAGTCATCGGTGCGCTCGGCCAGCCAGACGAGGCCCGGCGTCTTCTCGAGGATCTCGAGCGCCCAGGCGGCGTAGTCCTTCCAGTCCGTGACAAAGCGCAGGTGTCCGCCCGGCTTCAGAACCCGGGCGATCTCGGCGGCGCTATCAGGCTGGACGAGACGGCGCTTGTTGTGCCGCGCCTTGGGCCAGGGGTCGGGAAACAGGATCATGACCCGATCCAGCGAGGCGTCCGGCAGGGCCGCCAGGACGTCTCGCGCGTCGCCGGCGTGCAGGCGAACATTCTCCAGGCCCCGCTCCTCCACATGACGCAGCGCCGAGCCGACGCCGTTGAGGAATGGCTCGCAGCCGATCATCAGCGCTGAGGGACGGCGCGCGGCCTGCTCGGCCAGATGCTCGCCGCCGCCGAAGCCGATCTCTAGCCAGACCTCCTCGGCGCCGGGCATCAGCTGCTGCGGCTCCAGCCGGCCCAGCGCCGGGTCCGGCAGGGCGATGCGCGGCAGCAGGGTGTCGAACAGGGCCGCCTGGCGCGGCTTGAGGGTGCGGGAACGGATCCGTCCAAACGAACGGAGCGGGCCCCAGCTGGGCGGGTTTTCGGAGGGCATGGCGCTCCTTAGCGCCGACCTAGGGCTCGCGGAAGCTCCGCCACAGGCTCTGCGTCAGCGGCTCGAGGAAATACTCGAGCGCGGTCCGCTTCCTGAGCGGCACCACGACCTCGACGGGCAGGCCGGGACGCAGGCCCCTGTCCTCGCCACGCACCGCGGTGATCTTTTCCAGTTCGGACGGCGGGACGATGACCGTCATGCGGAAGAAGGCGCGTCCCGTGCGCTCTTCGGTGAAACTGTCGGCGGAGACGGCGGTGATCTCCCCGCGCAGGATCGGCAGGTCGCGCTCGCGGAAGGCGGTAAAGCGGACCTCGGTCTCCTGGCCGATGCGCAGGTCGTCAGCGTCGGTGGGGGAGACCTCGGCCTCGACCACCAGGGCGGCTTCCTGAGGCACGATCTCCATCAGGGTCTGGCCCGGCTGGACGACGCCGCCGACAGTGAAGATGGACAGGCCCACGACCTGGCCCGAAGCCGGTGCGCGGACCTGGGCGCGGGCCAGCTGTTCGCGGGCCGCGGTCAGGCGCGGCATCAGCTCGTCGAGCTGGACCTGGACCTGACGAAGCAGGTCGGCGACCTCCTCGTTGGTCTCGGCGCCGACGCCCAGCATCTGCATGCGGGTCTCGCCGATGGCCTCGTTGGCGCGGGCGATCTGGGCGCGCAGCGAGCCCTCCTCGCCGTCGTAGGCGGCGGCCTGGCGTTCCAGCGCGCGGACCCGGTTCATCGGCGCGTAGCCCTGGTCGGCCAGGTCGCGCATGCCCTGCAGCTCCTCGCCGATGAGGCGGCGCTGTTCACGGTTGGAGTCGATCTGCCTCTGGATGCCGATGATCTGCTGCTGCAACTGCTGGATACGCTGGTTCAGCACCCCGACCTGGGTAGAGCGCGACCCGCCGCGGGCGGAGAACTGGCGGCGCTGGAGCTGGAGCGCCTCGGCGGCCAGGGCGGCGTCGGCGCCCGTCAGGCTCGAGAACTCAGGCGGGGTCGGCACAGCGTCCAGGCCGTCGCGCTCGGCGACCAGCCGGGACCGCTGGGCCAGTAGGGCCAGGACCTGGCCGGTCAGGCCCCGCTCGGTGGCGCGCAGCTCTCCGGCGGAGATCTCGACCAGCACGGCGCCCTGCTGGACCACGTCGCCCTCACGCACGTGCAGCGCCGAGACCACGCCGCCGTCGCGGTGCTGGACCGCCTGGCGGCTGCCGGAGACGACGATCTTGCCCGGCGCATAGGCCCCGGCGTCGAGGGGTGCGAGCGCCGCCCAGCCCAGGAAAAGAACGAAGAACAGACCCGCGATTATCC
>CAMPGL010000049.1 GCA_946885435.1 uncultured Brevundimonas sp.
CCATGCGCTCGGAGTCATAGACGTTCATCTGGCAGCCGTAGGTCTTGATGAACAGACGCTTGGGCTGGCCCTGCACCGGGGTTTCGCTCATGCGCGCCTTATGGGGACGCCGGATGGCGGCGGCAAGGCGCAGTCGGAGAGAGCTGACCGTCGAAAGCCCGCTTCGATGCAGACCAAGTGATTGATCGGCCTGCCCTCGGGCCGTCAGACGGACTGATTTCCCCTCGCCGCTAGGAATGGCCCCAGACTGGACCGTGATCTTTCACGTCGTGGATTTGAGCCTTGGCCGTCACCAAGGCTGACGGATGCACTGCTGCAGTTGCAGTCAGTTTTCGGACTGCATCACGGCGTCGGAGCGGTCGGGGTCTGTTCGGGATCGACGGTTTCGCCGGCGCGGGCGAGCGGCCGCCACATCAGGGCCATCGCGACGCAGGCGGCTGCCATGGCGGCGTTGAGCACGAAGGGCGCGGGGCCGGACAGCTCGTAGAGCGCCACACCGATGATCGGCGGGAACAGGAAGCACAGGCCCATCAGGGCCACCATCAGCCCCGCGATCGCCCCCTGCTCGCGCGGGCCAAGCGCCAGGGACGAACCGGCCATGAAGCCGGGCCGGGCGAAGCCGAGACCCAGGCTGACCACCGCATAGCCGAGCACCACCGCATAGTAGTCGAGCGCAAACGCGCTGATGATGTTGCCGACCAGCGCCAGCCCCGCGCCCCACTGCATGAGCTCGCGCGGCTCCATGTGGAACAGCCGGATCAGGCCCCACTGGGCCAGCAGGGTCGCCGCCGCGCCCGCCAGCATGGCGATGCCGATGAAGGACTGGGCCTCCATCGGGCTGCGCCCCAGTTCGTCAATGACGTGGAAGCCCAGGACCGAGATGTTGATCGCCTGGGTCGAGGTGACGAGGAAGGCGAAGAGGATGAAGGGCAGGATGCGCGGGTCCTTCCACAGGCCCTTGCCCGGCGCCTCTCCGGGGGCGTGGGCGGTGCGCGGCACGTCGCCGGACGGGAGGCCCTGGCGGGTCAGCCACCAGATCACGGCCCCGAACAGGGCGAAGGCGTAGATGGGGCCGGCCAGCCCCAGGAAGGGCACGACGAACAGGGGCGCGATCGCCGGGCCGATGACGGTGCCCAACCCTTGCGCCGAGGCCTGGTGGGCCAGGGCCTCGGTCCGCTCCTGGCGGGTCGTGCGGTCGGCCACATAGGCCTGGGCCGAGGTCGGCACGGCCGAGCCGAACAGGCCGTAGACGGCGCGGGACAGCACCATCAGCACCAGCACGGTCAGCCCGCCCAGCAGGCCGGCCTGGCCCGCCGAGACCGACAGGCCGAAGCCGCCCATGGAAATCACGAAACCCAGCAGGCCCACCAGGATCATCCGCTTGCGGCCGTGGCGATCCGACAAGCGCGCCCAGATCGGCGAGGTCAGGGTCCAGAACAGGGCCGACAGCGAAAAGGCCGTGGCGATGACCGTGTCCGCGTAACCAAAGGTCCGGCCGATGGCCGGCAGCACGGACTGAAGCGCCGTATTGCCCGCCGCCGCCGTCATGGTCACGACGAAGAGGATGAAGAAGGCCCGGTCGCGCCCCTCCGGGATTCGGGGTAGCCGCCGCCTCTTCGGCCTGGCCGCCTTGGCCGTTTGCGTCCTCCGCCGGGGCGTCTCATTCTGTCCCGGCTTGGAGGAGGGTTCAGCCATGAGATTTCGGTTCGGCTCCACGGTCGCGGTCGCGGCGCTGGCGGCGGCGCTGCTTGCAGGCCCGGCTTACGCCCAGTCGGGCTCTCCGGTCGAGCCCGTCTCCGCCGATGAGGTGGCGCGGCTGGCCGAGGGGGTGAACGACCGCGTCGTGGCCTGGCGCCGGGACATCCACCAGAACCCCGAGTTGGGAAACCAGGAGCGGCGCACCGCGGCCCTCGTCGCCGACCACCTGCGGGCGCTGGGCATGGAGGTGCGGACCGAGGTCGGGGTGACCGGCGTCGTCGGCGTCCTGCGGGGCGGACGGCCGGGACCGGTGGTGGCGCTGAGGGCCGACATGGACGCCCTGCCGGTGCAGGAGGACACGGGCCTGCCCTTCGCCTCGACCGTGACGGGGACCTACATGGGCCAGACCGTCCCGGTGGCCCACGCCTGCGGCCACGACGCCCACGTGGCCATGCTGATGGGCGCCGCCGAGATTCTGGCGGGGATGCGCGACCGCCTGTCCGGGACCATCGTCTTCATCTTCCAGCCCGCCGAGGAGGGCACGCCTCCCGGCGAGGAGGGCGGCGCCGACCTGATGATCGCCGAGGGCGCGCTCGGCGATCCCCGGCCCGAGGCCATCTTCGGTCTGCATGTGGTGACGGGCCAGCCGGGCCAAATCTGGTACCGGGCGCGGGGCTTCATGGCCGCCTCGGACCGGGTCGACATCACCCTGCATGGACGCCAGACCCACGGGGCCTGGCCCTGGCGCGGGGTGGACGTGATCGCGCTCAGCGCCGACGTGGTCCAGACGATCAACACCCTGACGGCGCGGACCATCGATCCGACCACCACGCCGACGGTCTTCACCATCGCAACCCTGGACGCCGGGGTCCGGTACAACATCATTCCGGACCGGGCGGCCCTGTCGGGCACGCTGCGGACCTTCGACGTGGAGCAGCGCAACGCCCTGGTCGAACGAGCCAGCGCCGCCATCGGCAACCTGGCCGAGACCTATGGCGCGACCGCCGAGGTCACCTTCCTGCAGAACGCGCCGCTGGTGTTCAACGACCCGGAGCTGTCAGCCTGGGCGGCGGGCCCGCTGGCCGAGGCGGCCGGGGCCGAGAACCTCAACGCCGCCAGCCCCCCGACCACGGTGGCGGAGGACTTCTCCTACTTCCAGCAGGAGATCCCGGGGGTCTTCTACCACCTGGGCGGCACGCCGGATTACGACCCGGCGACCGCGCCGCCGAACCACTCGCCTCAGTTCCACGTGGACGAGAGCGTCCTGCCGCTGGGGGTGCGGGCGCATGTGCTGACGGCGGTTCGCTTCCTCGAGCGCGGGGCGTCCTAGAAGCGGGCCTTCTCGGCCTTCACCTGGTCCAGGATGAAGTCGCTGACCGTGCGGACCCGCGCGAGGTCCTTGAGGTCGGCGTGGGTGACCAGCCACAGGCTGCGCGTCAGGCCGACCTGGTCCGGCAGCACCTGCCTGAGGTCCCGCCGGGGATCGGCCAGGAACCTGGGCAGGACGCACAGGCCCGCTCCGGCGATGCAGGCCTGCAGCTGGGCGATCAGGTTGGAGCTCTTAAGCCCCACGTGGATGTCCACGTCCGGGGCCTGCATGTAGTCGAGCTCGGGCGCGTAGAGCAGCTCCTCGATATAGCCGATGAAGCGGTGCTCCCCCATGTCGGCCCGCGTCCGGATCGGCGGCCGGGCGTCGAGGTAGGCCGGCGCGCCGTAGAGGCCCAGGCGGTAGTCGGTCAGCTTGCGGGTGACCAGCCGACCCTCTCGGGGCGGGCTGAGGGTCACGGCGATGTCGGCTTCGCGCTTTGACAGGCTGAGCACGCCCGGGATGGCCACCAACTGGACCACCAGTTCGGGATGGGCGTCGGCCAGGGCCGCCATACGGGGCGCGAGGAAGTAGCTGCCGAAGCCCTCGGGCGCCCCGACCCGGACCACGCCGGACACTGCCAGGTCGGCGTCGCCGACCTCGGCCTGGGCCGAGAGCATCAGGCTTTCCATGGCCTCGGCGCGAGCCAGCAACCGCTCGCCGGGCGCCGTCAGGGCGTAACCGGATGGGCTACGGTCGAAGAGCCGGACCTGCAGGGCCTCCTCCAGGGCGCGGATGCGGCGCGCGACGGTGGTGTGGTCCGCGCCCAGCCGTCCCGCCGCGGCGGTCAGGCGGCCCGTCCGCGCCACCGCGAGGAAGTCCTGCAGGCTGTTCCAGTCGAACGGGGACATATGTGGATTTTTGCACAACGGATTGGCGATGTCTCGCCTCGTCACGGCATTCTCGCTCTGGCATATCGCTGCTCGTCCACTCCAGATCGCGGTGACGCCATGCCCTTCGACGCCTTCGCCCAAGACGCTGTCGCCATCTCCCCGGCCCAGTTGATCGACGCCGCGCCCGCGCCGGCGGTCGACATGGCCGAGACGAACCCGGACCGCCTGCTGGCGTTCCTGTACGTAGCGCCGCAACCGTGCGAAGCGCTGGACTGCCTGCTCGCCGGCTAAGGAGTTCGCCGTGACCGAAGCCGCCCAGACCTACCGCCCCGTCGCCGCCGCCACGCCTGCCCTGCCCGACCCGGTCGTGGTGGGACGCCTGCTGACCAAGCTGGCGCAGAACAGCCACGCGGCCCTGACGGCGACGATGAAGAAGGCGGTCTCGAGCGAGCCCCTCCCCTACGACCCGACCCTGGTGGCGCGCGCCTTCCTCGACTTCCAGATGGGCCTGATGCGCGATCCGCGCCGCCTGCTGGAACTTCAGGCCAGGAGCCTGGACGACTGGACCGCGCTGTGGCGCACCATGGCCGAGCGCGCCATGGGCCTGACCCCGCAGCCGGTGGCCGAGCCCGCCAAGGGCGACCGTCGCTTCTCGGCCCCCGCCTGGCGCGAGGAGCCGGTCTACGACTTCATCAAGCAGGCCTATCTGCTGGCGGCCCGGCAGATCCAGGACACCGTCGCCTCGGCCGAGGTCGATGAGCGCACCCGGACCCAGGTCGACTTCTTCAGCCGCCAGCTGATCAACGCCCTGTCGCCGACCAACTACGCCGCGACCAACCCCGAGGTCGTCCGCCGCACCATCGAGACCGGCGGGGTCAATCTGATGACCGGCCTGTCGAACCTGCTGGAGGACCTGTCCTCGCAGGAAGGCTTGGTCAAGCGCCGCGCGCCCGCCGCCTTCGAGGTCGGGGTCAACATGGCCGCCACCCCAGGCGCCGTGGTCTTCCAGAACGAGCTGTTCCAGCTGATCCAGTACGCGCCGACCACCGACCAGGTGTTCCGCCGGCCGCTGCTGTTCGTGCCGCCGCTGGTCAACAAATACTACCTGTTCGACCTCACCCCGCGCTCCAGCTACCTGAAGTGGCTGGTCGACCAGGGCCACACCGTCTTCGTCATCTCCTGGGCCAATCCGGACGAGAGCCTGAAGGACCGGGACCTGGGCGACTATGTCCGCGACGGCGTCATCGCCGCCATCGGCGCGGTCGAGCAGGCGACGGGCGAGACGGGGCTGGACCTGGTCTCCTACTGCCTGGGCGGAACGCTCTCGGCCATGACCCTGGCCTATCTGGCCGCGACGGGTCAGTCGGACCGGGTCGCGAGCGCGACCCTGATCGCAGCCCTGGTCGACTTCAAGTCGATCGGCGAGTGGTCCGTCTTCGTCGGCGAGGAAGAACTGGCGGCCTTCGACCGCTATCTCGACGACAAGGGCTATGTCGAATCCCACGACCTGACCAAGCTGTTCGCGACCGTGCGGGCCAACGACCTGATCTGGTCCTCGGTGGTCAGCCACTATCTGCTGGGCGACGAGGCCCGGCCGTCGGACCTTCTGGCCTGGTTCGACGACGGCGCGCGCATCCCGGCCGCGACCCTGAAGCAGTATGGCCGCGAGATCCTGCTGAACAACCGGCTGAAGGACGCCGGCGGCATTGAGGTCGACGGCGTGCCGCTGGACCTGAAGTCCATCAAGACGCCCGTCTTCGTCGTGGCCCTGAAGGACGACCACGTCTCGGCCTGGAAGGACACCTACGAGGGCCGTTTCAACTTTGGCGGCGAGACGCGCTTCATCCTCGGCGGCTCGGGCCACAACGCGGGCATGATCAACCCGCCCGCGGCCAACAAGCACGGCTACTGGACCAACGCCGCCGCCCCGGCCGACGCCGAGGCCTGGCTGGAGAAGGCGGAAAACAAGCCCGGCTCCTGGTGGCCCGAGTGGCAGGGCTGGCTGGCCAACGACGACAAGGTCGAGCCGCGCACGCCGGGCGAAGGTCCGCTGAAGGCGATCGAGGCCGCGCCGGGCTCCTACGTCCGCAAGGCCTAGGCCGCCGCGCGCTTCCTGAGCCGCGCCAGTCGGCGCAGGCGGCGCCAGAAACGCATGCGTTCCGGCTCGGGCTGGGGCTGGAGGTTCTTCACGAACTCCTCCGCCGAGGCGCGCCAGGAGAACTTCTCGGCGTAGGCGCGCACGGCCTTCCGGTCGAGCTCGAGGCAGGCCATGCAGGCGGTGCGCAGGTCGTTGTCGATCGCGCCCGCGCCCGAGCCGGGGATGATGTCGATGGGGCCGTGCGCCGGATAGGCGGCCACCGGCGTGCCCGTGGCCATGGCCTCCAGGATCACCAGGCCGAAGGTGTCGGTCCAGGACGGGAAGACGAACACGTCGGCGTCGGCGAAGGCCCGCGACAGCTCCTCGCCGAACATGGCCCCCATGAACTTGGCCTCGGGATACTTGGCCGCGAGCTCCTCGCGCGCCGGGCCGTCCCCGACCACCACCTTGGTGCCGGGCAGGTCGGTCTCGAGGAAGGCCTCGATGTTCTTCTCGACCGCCACGCGGCCGACGTTCAGCCAGATCGGCCGGGCCCAGTCCTTGGGATAGATGGGCTCCAGCCCCGGGCGGAAGGCCTCGGTGTCGACGCCGCGCGACCAGGGCGAGACGTTCTTCATGCCGTGCTTCATCAGCTCCTCGCGGAGCGTGGGCGTGGCCACCATGACCCGGCCCGACGGCTTGTGGAACCAGCGCATGTAGGCGTAGCCGACCTGCACCGGCACGGGGAAACGGGCCGAGACGTATTCCGGAAATTTCGTGTGGTAGCTGGTCGTGAACGGCAGCTTCCACTCCAGGCATATGCGTCGGGTGGCGATGCCCAAGGGCCCTTCGGTGGCGATGTGGACCGCCTCCGGTTCGAAGGCGCGCATCCGCTCGCGGATCTCCTCGTCGGCGCCGAGCGCCAGCCGGATCTCCGGATAGGTCGGGCACGGGATGGTCTTGAACTGGTCAGGCGTGATGGTCAGGACCTCGTGGCCCATCGCCCGGCATTCCGAGACCACCCGCGTCAGGGTGCGAACCACGCCGTTGACCTGGGGCTCCCAGGCGTCCGTCGCGACGAGAATACGCATGAAGCGGGTCAGCTCCGCTGGTTCAGACCGGCCGTTCCTATAGGGGGGAACCGGCGAAATGGCGAGTAGCCGTCATTCGGCGGCGTCTTCGAGGGCGTGGATGGCCTCGTCCGACAGGCCGAAATGGTGGCCGATCTCGTGGATCAGCACGTGTTCGATGAGGTCGCCCAGCGCCACATCGCCCCGCTCACACCACTCGTCGAGGATGGGCCGCCGGTAGAGATAGACTTCCGCGGGGCGCGACGCGGGGTCGCTGACCGAGGCCTGGGTCAGGTCGACGCCGTAGTAGAGGCCCGTCAGCTCGAACGGGTCCTCCATCCCCATCTCGGCCAGGGTCTCCTCCTCGGCGAAGTCCAGGACGCGGATGATCACGTCGCCGCAGACCGCGCGGAAACCGTCGGGCACCCGCGCCCAGGCCTGTTCGGCGAGGTGCGCGAAGTCGTCGAGGGAGGGGGCCAGGGCGCCGCTGAAGTCCGGTCCGGTCATGGCCCGCATATCGGACGGCCAAGGCGTGCGAACAAGCCGCCGGATTGCGGTATGGTGAACCGAATCACCCGGCGAGCGGAGACGGACGGGTCCGCATGGCGCCCATCGATATCGCCTATTCAGCATCCGCCGGCTCGGTCGGCCTGGCTCTGGCCGTCGTCCTGTGGGCGTGGCGGGCCCAGACGCGGGCGCGCCGCCGCGAGGCAGAACTCAGCCAGAAGACCGACCGCACCCTGCTGGCCCTGGCGGACGCGCGCGGAGCCGCGGAGGCCTTCGAGGGCGCCGTCATCCGGATCGAGGACGGCGACGCCCGGCTCGCCGCCGGTTCCGAGGCGCTGGAAGCCTGCTGCGCGGCTCTGGGGCTCCAGGTGGACGGCGACCCCGACGTGGCGGCGGCCCAGGTGCTGCACGCCCTGGCCGACGCCGCGGCCGAAACGACCCAGAGGCTGACAGCGCTGGTTGAGCGCGGCGAGTCCTGCCGCTTCGCCGTCCAGGGCAAGGCCGGGCCGGTCACTGTCGAGGGCCGGGCGCTCGGCGGCGCGGCCTGGCTGAGGCTGGACGCCGGCGTGGACGCCCGCCCGGGCGGCCGGTTCACCGGCCTGGCCGATGCGCTGCCCGCCCCCGCCTGGATCACCGACGCGGCCGGCAGCCTGGCTTGGGCCAACCGAGCCTGGCTGGAGGCGGTGGAACAGCCGTCGCTGGAGGCCGCGCGCGCCGCCGAGGCGACCTTCGACCGGGGCTCGGCGGCCATCGCCGAGGAGGCCCTGTCGACCGGCCAGCGGGTCGAACGCTTCCGCTGGGCCATGATCGGCGGACGCCGCCGAGCATGGCGCGTGGCGGCCGAACCTCTGGGCGAGGGCGAGGTGCTGTCCTACGCCATCGACGTCACCGAGGCCGAGGAAACGCGCGAGACGCTGAAGCGCCATGTCGAGGCCCACGACGAGACCCTGAACCACCTGGCCGACGCGGTGGCCATCTTCGGCGCGTCCAAGCGGCTGAGCTATCACAACACCGCGCTCCAGACCCTGTTCGGACTCGACCCCGCCTGGCTGGACGAGCGGCCGACCCACGCTGAGCTGCTCGACCGGCTGCGCCAGCGCCGGATGATCCCGGAGACCATCGACTATCCGGGCTGGAAGGCGTCGGAACTGGACTTCTATGGCTCCACCGAGGTGGCGCCGGACGACGTCTGGCATCTCCCGGACGGACGGACGCTGAGGGTGGTGCGCCAGCCGCACCCGCTGGGCGGGCTGCTGCTGCTGTTCACCGACATCACCGACGACCTGAAGCTGCGCGCCCAGTACAACGCCCTGCTCCAGGTCCAGCGGGCGACGCTCGACAAGCTGAACGACGCGGTCGCCGTGTTCGGCTCGGACGGCGGACTACGGCTGAGGAACGAGGCCTTCGAGCGGTTCTGGAACGTCGGCGCCGAACAGCTGGACGAGGCGGGCGGCTTCGAGGAAGTGGCCCGCCTGTGCCAGCGGCTGCTGCCCGAGCCCGCCCTGTGGGCCGAGCTGAAGGCCCGGATCGCCGATCCGGACCCCGAAAGCCGGGCGCCGGTGGCGGGCGAGACGCGGCTGGCCGACCGGCGCATCGTGGCCTGGCAGACGCGGCCCCTGCCCGACGGGGCGACCCTGCTGGCCTTCGACGACGTCACGGCCACGCGCGAGCTGGAGACGGCCCTGGCCCAGAAGGAGGCCGCGCTGGGCGAGGCCGAGCGGCTGAAGCGCGAGTTCGTCGGCAACGTCTCCTATGAACTGAGGACGCCGCTGACGACCATCGTCGGCTACGCCGAGCTCCTGGAGGCCGAGGGCTCGGGCCTGCCGGAGCGGGCGCTGCGCCACCTCGGCTCGATCCGCACGGCGGCGGGCCAGTTGGCGCGCTCGATCGACGACGTGCTCGACATGGCCCAGATCGACGCTGACGAGATGAGCCTGAACCTCGGCGACGTGCGGGTCTGCGACCTGATCATCGAGGCCGGAGAGCGTGCCCGGGCGCGGATCGAGGCCAAGGGCGCGACCCTGAACCTCGACTGCCCGGAGAGCGTGGGCCTGATCCGCGGCGATCAGGCGCGGCTGGCCCAGGTGCTGGACCAGCTGACCGACAACGCCGCCCGCGCCGTCGAGACCGGCGGCGAGGTCACCCTGTCGGCCCAGCGGTCCGGCGGCCAGGTGCGGATTGTGGTGCGCGACACCGGCCGGGGCGTGCCCTTCCACAAGCAGGCCCACGTCTTCGACCGCTTTGTCGGCCGCGACCGGGGCGGGCCGGGACTGGGGCTGGCCTTGGTCAAGGCCCTGACCGAAATGCACGGCGGCTCGGTGTCGCTGGAGAGCGAGCCGGGCTCGGGCGCCGCCTTCATCCTGAGTCTGCCGGTGGCGGCCCAGGGCGGCGGCGAGCTGGACCTGGCCGCCGGAGCCTGATCCGCGCCGGCTTTGACTTGGACGCCTCGGGCCCGTAACTCGCGGCTCGACAACCGCCCGGGACCTCCGCCATGGCCGGCCTGAAGACCGCCCTGATCTACGACTTCGACGGCACGCTCGCCCGCGGCAACATGCAGGAGGTGAGCTTCATCCCCTCGCTGGGCATGGACAAGGCCGCCTTCTGGAAGGAAGCGGGCGAGTTCACCCGCCGCGCCGACGGCGACGGCATCCTCATGTACATGCAGCTGATGCTGCAGGCCGCCCGCGAGGCGGGCCATCCGGTGACCCGCCAGGCGCTGCGCGACCACGGCCGGGACGTAAAGCTGTTCGACGGGCTGAAGTCGGACCTGATGGGCAAGTCCTGGTTCCAGCGCATGAACGACTTCGGCGCCCAGTACGGCCTGGAGATCGAGCACTACATCATCTCGGCGGGCCTGGAGGAGATGATCGAGGGCTGCCCGATCCATCCGGAGCTGACCCACGTCTTCGCGTCCAAGTTCGTCTACAACGAGCACGACGAGGCGATCTGGCCGGCGGTCGGGGTGAACTACACGACCAAGACCCAGTACCTCTTCCGCATCAACAAGGGCGTGCTGAACCACTGGGACGACGAGCGGATCAACCGCTTCATCCCCGACGACGCCCGGCCCGTGCCGTTCGAGCGGATGATCTTCATCGGCGACGGCGACACCGACGTCCCGACCATGAAGATGATGCACACCAAGGGCGGCTATTCGATCGCCGTCTATGACCCGCGCAATTCCGAGCGGGACCAGCAGAAGATCTACGGCCTGATCTCGGAGGACCGGGTCAATTTCGTCGCCGCCGCCGACTACCGCGAGGGCTCGGCGCTGGACCTGATCGTCAAGGGTCTGGTCGGCCGCATCGCGGTCAACTCCGGGACCATGCCGGCGGACTAGCCGCGCCAGCCGTCGCTGAACGGGAAGCGGCGGGCCCAGAAGTCCTGAAGCTCCGGCAAGGCGTCGATCCGCTCGGCCACGGCGTTCAGCCGGGGGCAGAACTCGGCGAACCAGACCCGGCGCGGGGTCCAGCGGCTGACCACCGTGACGTAAAGATCAAGCAGACTCATGCGCGCGCCGAGGATCCAGGGTCCGGGCTCCACCGCGTCCTCCATGGCCCGCCAGGCGCGCTTGATCTGCTCGACGGCCTGATCGCGCAGTTCCTCGCCGGCCTCGGCCGAGCGCACCCAGCGGTCGGGGTGATCCTTGAGCAGGTACATCGGATAGATCTGGGCCGGGATGTAGCTCATCCATCGCAGGAAGGCCGCGCGCTCGGGCGAGTCGGGCGCGGGCGTCAGACCCCGCTCGGCTTGGAGGTCGCCCAGCCAGATCAGGATGGCGGCGCTCTCGGTCATCACTTGGCCGTCGGGCGTGACCACGACCGGCGTCTGTTTCAGCGGGTTCAGGGACTGGAGCAGGGCCTGTTCGTCCGGCTGGCCGTTCGGGCCCGCCTCGACCGACGTCCAGGGCAGCCCAAGCAGCTCAAGCGCCCCTTCGACGATGGTGGAACCGTAGCCGGGGGATCCGTAGACGGTGAAGGCCTTGCTCATGCGAACGCTCTCCGGCTTGTCCCCAGACGCTACATTTTGTGAACAGCTGCGACCCATAACCCCACTGGTTGATTTCGTCGGGATGCTGTTAGCTGCGAGTCTCAGTCAGGGTCAGACCATGAACGCACACGTCCCGCAATCGTCGCTCAAGGGCTCTCTGCCGGGCCTGCTCACGCCGTCCGCCGCCTACAAGCCGTTCCGCTACCCGTGGGCCTTCGACATGTGGAAGAAGCAGCAGCAGGTCCACTGGATGCCCGAGGAAGTGCCGCTGGGCGAGGACTGCAAGGACTGGGCGGCCAACCTGACCGACGCCGACCGGAACCTGCTGACGCAGATCTTCCGCTTCTTCACCCAGGCCGACATCGAGGTGCAGGACAACTACATGGAGCGCTACGGCCGGGTCTTCAAACCGACCGAGGTGAAGATGATGCTGGCCGCCTTCGCCAACATGGAGACGGTCCACATCGCGGCCTATGCGCTGCTGCTCGAGACCATCGGCATGCCCGAGGCCGAATTCGGCGCCTTCATGGAATACGACGCCCTGCGCGCCAAGCACGACTACATGGGCCAGTTCGGCGTGGACTCTGACGCCGACATCGCCCGGACGCTCGCCATGTTCGGCGGCTTCGCCGAGGGCCTCCAGCTGTTCGCCAGCTTCGCGATGCTGATGAACTTCCCGCGCCAGAACAAGATGAAGGGCATGGGCCAGATCGTGTCCTGGTCGGTGCGCGACGAGAGCCTGCACTGCGAGGGCATCATCAAGCTCTACCACGCGTTCAACAAGGAGACCGGCGCGGTCACCAAGTCGGTCGCCGAGGACATCGTCGAGTGCTGCCGCACGGTGGTCGACATGGAGGACAAGTTCATCGACCTGGCCTTCGAGATGGGCCCGGTGAACGGCATGACGCCCGACGACATCAAGGCCTACATCCGCTTCATCGCCGACTGGCGCCTGCGCCAGCTGCACC
>CAMPGL010000050.1 GCA_946885435.1 uncultured Brevundimonas sp.
CCGTGGGACCGTGCGCGGTGGCGATCCTCTGGGTCTTCGGCGGCATGGGCTGGCTCGGGATTCCGCTGGGCGTGGCCACGTCGATGTTCTGCGCCATCACCCTGGGGGTGGGCGTGGACTACGCGATCCACCTCCTGGAGGAGCACGACCGGCTCCGCCGCAGCCTTGCTGGTAGCCGGCTTCCCTGTGGTTTTCACGGGCTTCTTCGGTGTCTTGTCCGTCATCGTGTTACTCCCACGCCCGGCCGCGTCGCCCAGCCGGCTCCTGAGGGTCCGGACGCACTGGGTCAGGGCCTCGTCGGTCACCGGAACGCCCTTCCAGACCTCGGCCAGGAACCGCTCCTTGGTGACCAGCCGGCCGTCCTCGCGGACCAGCAGGATCAGGGCGTCCAGATACCGCGCGTTCAGCTCGACCGGCGTCTCGTCCAGCCACAGCCGGCGATTGGCCGGATCCAGCCGGAAGCGGTCGAAGCGATAGCTGCCGGACGCCACGTGTCTGCCTGTCTCCGCACGGTGAGCGAGGCTCCTGTGATGCCCCGCGCCCGCGCGGGTGGCAACGCCCGCCGCTGGCGACTTCCGGCCTGCTCGCGCATTGTCCCTGCGATGGACGACACCTGCCGTATCGACGTCTGGCTCTGGCGCGCGCGCTTCTTCAAGACCCGCGGCATGGCCGCCCGCTTCGTCGAGGAGGGCCGTGTCCGCCTGCTGCGCCAGGGCTCCGAGGTCCGGCTCGACAAGCCCAGCCGCACCATCCGCGCGGGCGAGCGGCTGGTCTTCGTGCTCGGCGGGCGGGTCACCGAGCTGACCATCCTGGCCTGCGGCGAACGCCGCGGCCCAGCCGAGGAGGCCAGAGGGCTCTATGCGCTCGCGCCCGCGAGTTGACAGGGCCAGTCTGCGGGCCCATGTCCGCCCCGCCTCCCGCATGAGTTCATTCGCCCACCGATGACCTACATCGTCACTGACGCCTGCGTGCGCTGCAAGTTCATGGACTGCGTCGAGGTGTGCCCCGTCGACTGCTTCTATGAAGGCGAGAACTTCCTCGTCATCAATCCGGACGAATGCATCGACTGCGGCGTCTGCGAGCCCGAATGCCCGGTCGACGCCATCAAGCCCGACACCGAGGACGAGCCCGACGGCAAGTGGCTGCAGATCAACGCTTCCTACGCCAAGGTCTGGCCGAACATCACCATCAAGGGGACGCCGCCCGCCGACGCCGAGCAGTTCGAGCGCGAGACCGGCAAGTTCGAAAAGTACTTCTCCGAGAAGCCCGGCAAGGGCCGCTGAGAGCCACGCGCGCTCGTTTGAAATTTCCCGATTTTGTGTTATATAGGCGTGTGCTGACGGGCGGCGTCGCGAATTTCGCGGGCCGCCCGCCTTATTGAAAGGCCGCCTGAACGGCGGCGTTCGGCAGAGGTCGAGTGTCTCTTCTCAGGTGATGAGATCGATGTCCGCGCGGCGCTCCGCAATGGAGTCCGGCGTCATTGCGTGTCGCTGCCCGCGACGCGGAGAGGTTCGCTTCCAAGCGAGAGGTTCGGAATGAGCAAGAGCGGTCTGGAATTCAAGGTCGGCGACGCGGTTGTCTATCCGGCGCACGGCGTCGGCAAGGTCGCGGGCATCGAGACCCAGGAAGTCGCCGGCATGGCGCTCGAGGTCTATGTCATCACCTTCGACCACGAGAAGATGACCCTGCGCGTCCCGACCAAGAAGGCCAAGACCGCCGGCCTGCGTTCGCTCGCCGCCCAGGACGTGGTGACCAAGGCCCTGACCACGCTGAAGGGTCGCGCCCGCATCAAGCGCACCATGTGGTCGCGCCGCGCCCAGGAATACGAAGCCAAGATCAACTCGGGCGACCTGGTGTCGATCGCCGAGGTGGTCCGCGACCTGCACCGCGCCGACAACCAGCCGGAGCAGTCCTACTCGGAGCGCCAGCTCTATGAATCGGCGCTGGACCGGATGGCCCGCGAGGTCGCCGCCGCCAACAAGATCGACAAGGACGCCGCCGTTGAGCTGCTCGGCAAGTCGCTGAGCGCCAAGAAGGCGGTCATCCAGGCCGCCGAGGAAGCCGAAGCGGCCTGATCGGCCTTACGGTCTGAAATGCAAAACGCCCGGTCCTGGACCGGGCGTTTTTCTTTTGACCTAGCTGGGGCAGGTGGCTGACAGCCGCCGCGCCCGGATGGTCCCGGTCGGACTGACCGGAATGCCCAGGAACCGGCCTTCCAGCCGCGCCTGCATCTCGAAGGAGGTCGGGCTGTAGGTCCCCGAGGCGATGACATCGACGGTACGGCCGCGCCGGTCGCGGCACGTGCCCTCGAACCGCATGCGGCCGTCGCCGACCACGCGGGTCGGGTAGTCGCAGGTGTAGTGCCGGTTCGACGGCCCGTTGAAGAACCGGTTGATCTCGTGGGCCCGCACGCAGCGGTTCTCCGTATCCGTGGACGAGAAGCCCAGCTGGATCCGGCTGGTGTATTCCCAGTACCCCGGCAGGATGGTGTTGGTGTTCTGCGCCTGCGGCGCGGCGGCGCTCAGCAGCAGCGCAGGCGTCGCGATCGCGGCGGCGAGGAGGAGGCGGCGTTTCATGTCGGTCTTCAGTTCCAGAGGTATCCCCGGCGTTCTCGCTATATAGTGCGTCTTGAACGCGGCCTGAACGAGGCCAAACCTGACGCGCGAAAGTCTGTTCCGCCTTGACGCCGCGCAGATGTCCCGCGTATATGCCCGCCTCCCGCGCGGGTTCGCCCCGCGCGTTTTGTCATTCTGCGCGCCAGCGCACGCCAATAAGGATTTCGGACATGTCGCGCCGCTGCGAGCTGACCGGCGTCGGTCCCATGGTGGGCCACAGCGTGAGCCACTCCAACATCAAGACCAAGCGCCGGTTCCTGCCGTCGCTGAAGGCCGTCTCCCTGCGCTCGGACGCGCTGGGCCAGGACGTGCGCCTGCGTATCTCGAACGCGGCCCTGCGCACCCTGGACTTCAAGGGCGGCCTGGACACCTACATCGTCAAGGCGAGCGACGAGGTTCTCTCGCCGCGCGCTCAGAAGCTGAAGCGCCAGATCAAGGCCAAGCAGGCGCAAGCCGCCGCCTGATCACGCTTTGGGGCTTAGGGGCCAAAGGCCGGCGGCGACGCCGGCCTTTTTTCGTGCCTGAAAGATGGACAAGCGCCGCCTTGCGGCCGCACCCTCCCCGCATGAACCGCCGGTCGTTCCTTGCCGCCTCCGTCGCAGCCGCCGCCCTGCCGCCCGGGGCCGCCTTCGCGCAGGAGGCCGACCTTCAGGCCAGGCTCGACGCCCTCCGGACTGAGCACGGCCTGCCCGCGCTGGGCGGGGCGGTCGTCACCGCCGATGGCCTGGCCTGGTCGGGGGTGACGGGCCTGCGCCGCGCGGACGTCGCCGCCGCCGTCACCCTTTCGGACACGTGGCACCTCGGCTCCAACACCAAGGCCATGACCGCCGCCCTGTTCGCGCGGCTGGTGGAGCAGGGGCGCACCGGCTGGGGGGCGACCCTTCCCGAGCTCTTCCCCGATCTGCGGGCCGACCCCGCCTTCGCCGCCGTCACCATCGAGGACGTCATGCGCCACCGCGCGGCCATCCTCGACCAGGCCGTCATGCCGGGCTGGATGCTTCTGGCCTGGGCCGGCGGAGACGTCCGCGCGCTGCGCAGCCAGCTGGCCGAGGCGGCGCTGGGCGTGCCGCCGACCGGAGCGCCCGGGGCCTTCTCCTACGGCAACGCCAACTACATCCTGGCCGGGGCGGCGATCGAGCGGATCACCGGCCTGCCCTGGGAGGAGGCGATCCGTCGCGAGGTCTTCGAACCACTCGGCATGGCCTCGGCCGGGTTCGGCCCGCCCACGGGTGATCAGCCCTGGGGTCATCGCGCGGGGACCGCCGGCCTGCAGCCGATGGACCCCGCGGTCCCCGGCTCGGACAACCCGGCCGCCATGGGCCCGGCCGGGACGGTCCACGCCAGCCTCGAGGACTACGCCAGGTTCGTTCGCGTCTTCCTGACCGATGGCGGAGGCTGGCTGTCGCCCGAGAGCATCGCCCGCCTGACCGCTCCCGTCGCCGACGCGAGCGGGGCCTATGCGCTGGGCTGGGGCGTCCTGCCGCCTCAGCCCTGGACCGGCGGCGGGCCGGGTCTCGTTCACGACGGATCGAACACCATGTGGCTGGCCCGTGCGGCCATGGCCCCGGCGCGCCGGGCCGCCGCCATCTGTGTCTCCAACGCCGCCCAACCGGCGCAACCGGCGTTCAGCGCCTTGACGCAGGCCCTGATCGGGCGGTTCCCTGCCTGATTACAGGGAGGTCGGCGCCCGCGTCGACGCTTGGGACGTTAGTCCGGCATGAAGCGCGAGCACGAACCCGACGGCGCCGGATCCGTCCTGGCCGACCTCTGGGTCCAGCTCTGGCAGGCGGTGATCGTCGGCGCCTTCGCCCTGGCGGTGCTCGACGGCTGGGCTCCGCCCGAGCACCTGCCCTGGACCCGCCTCTACCTCGATCGCCCCGTCTGAGTGGCCACGCCGGCCAACATCGCCGACCTGGACGTCCCCGATCGCGTCCCGCCCACCGTGGTGGCGGACGAGACAGAGCGCTGCATGCAGACCCTGCGCGCCGCGGGCGTCGAGGTCGAGCGGGCCGAGGACGTCGACGACGGCCAGTACTGCGTGGTGCAGGGCGCGGTCCGGATCACCGGCGGCCTCGTCACCCCGATCCGTCCCGGCGGCCTGGTCATGCGCTGTCCGCTGGCGGTCCGCTATGTGGTCTGGGAACGCCAGACCCTGCGGCCCGCCGCCGAGGAGATCCTCGGCTCGTCCGTCGCCCATGTGGAGGCCAGCGGCTACGCCTGCCGGCGCGTCTACGGCTCCACCGATCCCATGTCGCGGCCCAGCGAGCACGCGCGCGGCAATGCGCTCGACGTCTCGGCCATCGAGCTGGAGGACGGCCGGCGCATCACCGTCGCCTATGGGTGGGGTCCGATCCGCGAGGACAGCCGCGCCGCCGAGCAGGCGCGCGAGGACTCCGGGGGACTTCCCTCGATCTTCCCGTCAGGTCCGCCCGAGCCGGCTACGCCCGAGGCCCGCTTCCTGCGCCGCATCCGCGACGAGGGCTGCGAGGTCTTCGGCACGGTTCTCAGCCCCGAGTACAACACCGCCCATCGCGACCACCTGCACCTCGACGCCTCGCGCATCGGCCTGTGCAGCTGAAGTCTACGGCACGAGGTGGCTGGCCTCGGACACCTTGGCGCGGTGGTCGTGGCGGCCTTCGGCGAACTCCTCGACCATCTTGGCGCAGAAGGCGGGCAGGTCGTCGGGATCGCGGCTGGTGACCAGGCCGTCGTCGACGACCACCTCCTCGTCGACCACCTCGGCTCCGGCGTTCTTCAGGTCGGTGCGGATGGTCTTGTAGCTGGTCAGCTTGCGGCCCTCGGCCACGCCGGCGTCGATCAGCAACCAGGGCGCGTGGCAGATCGCCGCCACCGGCTTGCTCGCATCGAAGAAGGCCCGCACGAACGCCAGCGCCTTGTCCTCGACCCGCAGCTGGTCGGGATTGTGCGCCCCGCCCGGCAGCATCAGCGCCTCGTAGCGCGACGGGTCGGTCTCATCGAGCGTCCGGTCCACCCGGAAGGTGTCGCCCTTGTCGAAATGGTTAAAGCCCTGGATCTCGCCGGACTTCAGCGAGACGATCTCGACGGTCGCGCCCGCCGCCTTCAGGGCTTTCATCGGTTCGGTCAGTTCGACCTGTTCGAACCCGTCGGTGGCGAGAATGGCGACGGTCTTGCCGGACAGCGATGGCGGCATCGGAAGGCTCCTTCATCTGGGGTGTCGCCTCCACAACCCATCCGGGACGCCTTCGGTTTCGCACGGGTTCAGTTCCGGGCGGGTCCGGCCTATCTTGGAGCCATGATCGACGAGCTCTACAGCGCGCGCGTGCTCAAGCTGGCGGCCAACATGCCGCGGGCCGGCCGTCTGCCTGCGCCCCAGGGCTCCGCCGAGCGGATCGCCAAGCTATGCGGATCGCGCGCCGTCATCGACGTGACCCTCGACGCCGAGGGCCGCGTCGCCGACTTCGCCCAGGATGTGAAGGCCTGCGCGCTCGGCCAGGCCACCGCCGCCATCGTCGGCGAGGCCGTCATCGGCGCCTCGGTCGAGGAGCTGGAGACCGCGCGTGACCAGCTCAAGGCCATGCTGAAGGCCAACGGCCCCGCGCCCACAGGCCGGTTCTCCGGCCTCGCTATCCTGGAGACCGTGCGGGACTATCCCGCGCGCCATGCCTCTACGATGATCCCGCTTGAGGCCGCCGCCGCCGCCGCAAGACAGGCGTTTGAGCAGGTCGCCCGCCCGGACGCGAAACCGGATTCCACTTTCGCTGGTCGCGCTCGCGACCGAACTAGGCTCGCCGGCGCGGCTTGATCCCGGCTTTTCGCAGGTGCGATAAGCCTGCGACATCTCTCAAATCGGTCGCGCCGGCATGGGTCTCTACGAACGCGGCGTCACGCTGGGCCATCGCGCCTACAAGCTGACGCTCTCCCCCCTGATCGGGCGGCAATGCCGGTTCCTTCCGACCTGTTCGGACTACGCCAAGGCGGCGCTGATCGATCACGGCCTTCTGAAGGGCGGTTCCCTGACCGTCCGCAGACTGTGCCGCTGTCATCCCTGGGGCGGGTCAGGCTATGACCCAGTCCCGCCGAAAGAAACGAAACGATGATCGAACTGGTCTTTCCCGACGGCGCCAGGCGCGAATACCCGGCCGGGTCCACGGCTCGCGATGTGGCCGCCTCCATCGCGCCGTCGCTCGCCAAGCGCGCCGTGCTGGCCGAGCTGGACGGCGAGCTGCGCGACCTGAACCGCGAACTGGAGAAGGGCGGCTCCTTCCGCCTCATCATGCGTGACGACCCCGAGGCGCTGGAGACCATCCGCCACGACACCGCCCACGTGCTGGCCGAGGCCGTGCAGGAGCTGTTCCCCGGCACCCAGGTCACCATCGGCCCCTCGATCGAGGACGGCTTCTATTACGACTTCGCCCGTGACGAGCCCTTCTCGATCGACGACTTCCCCAAGATCGAAGCCAAGATGCGCGAGATCGTCGACCGGGACGCGCCCATCGTGCGCGAGGTCTGGGACCGCGACGCGGCCGTCGCCCACTTCGAAAAGGTCGGCGAGCACTACAAGGCCGAGATCATCCGCGACCTGCCGGACGACGAGACCATCACCCTCTACCGTCAGGGTGACTGGCTGGACCTGTGCCGCGGTCCGCACTTTCCGTCCACGAAGCATGTCGGCAAGGCCTTCAAGCTGACCAAGCTGGCCGGCGCCTACTGGCGGGGCGACCATCGCAACGCCCAGCTGCAGCGCATGTACGGCACGGCCTGGGCCAACGACGCCGACCTCCAGGCCTATCTCCAGCGCATCGAGGAGGCGGAAAAGCGCGACCACCGCCGGCTCGGCCGCCAGATGGAGCTCTTCCACATGCAGGAAGAGGGCCGGGGCATGGTCTTCTGGCACCCCAACGGCTGGACCCTGTGGCGCACCATCGAGGCCTACATGCGCCGGGTCCTGGACGCCGCCGGCTATGTCGAGGTCAAGACGCCCCAGGTGCTCGACCGCTCCTTCTGGGAGAAGTCCGGCCACTGGGAGAACTATCGGCCCAACATGTTCGTCTGCGAGACGGTTGAGGGCGAGGAGCTCAGCCTCAAGCCGATGAACTGCCCGGGCCATGTTCAAATCTTCGACCAGGGCCAGCGCTCCTACCGCGAGCTGCCGCTGCGCATGGCCGAGTTTGGGGCCTGCCACCGTTACGAGCCGTCGGGCGCGCTTCACGGCCTGATGCGGGTGCGCGGCTTCGTCCAGGACGACGCCCACATCTTCTGCCGCGAGGACCAGGTCGAGGAGGAGGTCGCCGCCTTCGTGCGCCTGGTGCGCGAGGTCCATTCGGACTTCGGGCTCGAGGCCAAGCAGATCAACCTCGGCACCCGTCCGACGCCGCGCGCCGGCGACGACGCCTTCTGGGACAAGACCGAGGCCCAGCTGCTGAACGCCGCCCGCAAGGCCGGCGTGGAACCGGTCATCGCCGAGGGCGACGGCGCCTTCTACGCGCCCAAGCTCGACTTCGTGGTCAAGGACGCCATCGGCCGCGAATGGACCTGCGGCACCATCCAGAACGACTACGTCCTGCCCGAACGTCTGGGCGCGGAATACGTCGGCGAGGACGGCCAGAAGCAGCGACCGGTCATGCTGCACCGGGCGATCCTCGGCTCATTCGAGCGCTTCATCGGCATCATGATCGAGAACTACGGCGGAGCCTTCCCGCTGTGGCTGGCGCCCGTCCAGGTCGTGGTGGCCACCATCACCTCGGACGCGGATCAATTCGCCATCGAAGCGACGGAAAAGCTTCGCGCCGCCGGCTTAAGGGTCGACACCGACCTGCGGAACGAGAAGATCAACTACAAGGTCCGCGAGCACTCGCTCGCCAAGGTCCCTGTGATTGCGGTCGTCGGTCGCAGGGAGGCGGAACAGGGGAATCTGGCCTTGCGTCGATTGGGCTCAGACTCCAATGAGTTGCTTTCGCTGGACGAAGCTGTTCGTGTGTTGAGTGTGGAGGCGACGCCGCCGGACCTGAGGCGCGTCGCAGGGGTGTAGGGGCAGGTGAACAAGGTCGTTCCGCTCAGGAACCTGGTCGCCTACGAGGTGGAGGAAGCCTCCGCCTCGATCAGCGTGATCATGGTCGTCTACATGACGGGGCCGGCCCTGTTCACCGCCATCGCGCGCGTGCTCGCCGATCCCGACGTGGACGATTTCGTCATCGTCGACAACGGCTCGACAGAGCCGGACCAGGCGCGCCTGTTCGCCATCAGCCAGACCGACGACCGCATCCGCCTCCTGTCCGGCCACGGCAACATCGGTTTCGCGCGCGGGGCGAATCTGGGCGCCTCGGCGGCGCGCGGGCGTTTTCTGGTGTTCCTCAATCCCGACGCCTTCCTTGAACCGGGCTGCGTGCGGCGGCTGAAGGAGGCCACCCAGGGCCAGCCCAGCCCCTGCATCGTCGGGGCGCGGGTGCTGAACGAGGACCGGACTGAACAGCGCGGCGCGCGCCGCAGCGAGATCACGCCAGTCACCACCCTGCTGACCTTCACCCGGCTGGCGGAAAGCCGGAAGTTCAGAACCTTCGAGATCCACCTGGAGGACCAGCCGCTTCCGGATCATCCGACGGCGGTGCCGGTCATCTCCGGCGCCTGCTTCGGCGTCAGCCGCTCTGACTTCCGCAAACTGAAGGGCTTCGACGGCGGCTACTTCCTGCACGTCGAGGATGTGGATCTCTGCTGGCGCGCCCGCCGCGACGGCGGTTCGGTGGTCTTCCACCCGCAGGCCGAGGTGGTCCACCTGGGCCACACCAGCCTGGTCGAGCCCTTCTTCGTCGAATTCTTCAAGGGACGAGGCTTGGCCCGCTATTTCGTCAAGCGCGCCGACAACCTGCCCCGCAAGCTCCTGGCCTATGCGCTCGGCCCGCTGATCGTCATGGCCTCCGTCAGCCGCCCCCTGATGCGAAAGGTCCGCGGTCAGGGCTGATCGGCCGCCGCCGCGGTCCCGTTCGACCCCCCGTACCAGTCGATCCTGCGCGTGAACCACATCACCGCCGCGATCGCCGCGAAGCTGGCGAGCGCCCCGACCAGCAGGGCGTAGTCCTCCAGCCGCATCAGCACGTAGATCAGGCCGTAAAGGAAGGCGAAGGCGACCAGCGCACGGATCCCTTGTCCCCGGCTCTGGAAGGTCCAGCCCGCATAGGCCGAAATCAGCGCCACCGTCGCCGTGGCGGCCAGGCCGAAGGCGATGTCAAAGCCGGTGTGCTCGGCGATCGACAGCAGCAGCATGTAGAAAATCACCTGCGCCAGGCCGACCAGTATGTACTGCGCGGGGTGGACCCGCTTGCCGGTCGTCGTCTCGAACAGGAAATAGGCCAGGAACACCAGCCCGATGAACATCGGGGCGTATTTCAGGCTGCGGCTGACCGACTGGTACGGATTGGCCGGCTCCACGAAGCTGACCGCCAGTTCCGTCGCGCCCAGCCGCGACAGGGCGTCGGCGGATCCCTCGGCCGGGACCCCTCGCGCCACGTATGGGACAGACCAGCTGGCGGAGAAGCCGCCGTCAGGCGCGCTCTGCTCGGCCGGCAGGAAGCCGCCGCCATAGGAGGGATGCGGCCAGTCTCCGGCGATGGTCGCCGTCGTCGTCCCCGCGAACGCCAGCGCCGCGAGGCGTTGGGCGCCCGTGAACGTGGCCTGTCCTAGTACGCGGACGGGCCCGGCGGCGCGGTCCACCTCTCCGAGCGGCGTGCCGAAGAGCATCAGGGAGCCTGCGCCGTAATCCTGAGGGCGCGGAGAGTCGCCGGACGCGACCTGCAGCGCCGTGGTGGACATGAGGGACCCCGGCGCCAAGGACGTCGCCTCCCGGTCGCCGATCCGCGCCGTCAGGTCCGAGCGCGCTCCGCGCGCGTCCGAGGCCCCGACCATCAGCTCGGCCCGGCTCCAATCGAGCTGTGCGCCCGCGGGCGCCTCACGCCCCGCGTCGGCAAGATCGAAGACGGCGCTGTAGGCGACGTCCGCCTGATAGACCGGGACCCGGAACAGCGAGCGCCGGCGCACCTCGCTCTCGGAGCCGATCGTGATCTCGCCCGTCTCGGGGAAGACGAACCAGACATCGCGGCTGACGGTCGTCTGGCCGGCCTCGTTGGTCCGCGCCAGGGTGTAGGGCACCGCAATCACGGGACCCAGGAAGGTCTGCGGCCCGCCCATCAGCCCGCCGACTTCCGCCGCCACGGTCTCCGCGCGATGGGTCCGGTCCATCAGCAGGCCGAACACCATCAGCGCCGGGATGCTCATCAGCAGCGCCAGCGCGCAGACCAGCAGGAGCTTGAGGCCCAGCGACCGTCGCGGAAAAGGAAGCTTCAGCGAACCCGTCTCGGCCATGTCGACATCTCCGTCCCGAGGCGGAGCGAAGCTTGGCCGAAAGGCGAAATCAAGGCGTTAGGACGTCGGCGGCGGCCGCCGCTCCAGATCGCCCGGCAGGTCCGCGGCGTCCTCCATCCAGCCTATGCGGCTGCGCACGAAGATCTGCTCGCGCGGCGGCGCGGCCTGCGGGTCGTCCAGGGTGGCGGTCGTGACGTCGATCCGGCCGCCCTCATAGCTATCGTGCACGAAGGTCAGCTGGGCCCCGCACGCGGGACAGAAGGTGCGCGCGGCCGCCGACGACGAACGGTATTCGCGCGGCGCTCCATCGGTGAAGCGGAAGGCCTCGGTCCTGACCGTGAACCAGGCGACGGCGGGCGCGCCGGTGGTGCGCTGACAGTCCGTGCAATGGCACAGAGCTCGTTCGAACGGCTCGCCCGAGACTTCGTAGCGGACGGCCCCGCAGTGGCAGCCGCCCGTCAGCACCTCAGTAGGTCCGAGCCTTGGGCGGGAAGGGGGCGATGTCGTTTGTCAGGGTGTAGTCGTGCACCGGGCGGTAATCGATCCGCACCTGACCGCGGGCGTCAGCCCAGGCCAGGGTGTGCTTCATCCAGTTCACGTCGTCCCGCTCCGGATAGTCCTCGCGGGCGTGGGCGCCGCGGCTCTCGGTCCGGTTCAGGGCCCCGTGAATGGTGACCACGGCCTGATCGATCAGGTTCATGTACTCGAGCGTCTCGACCAGATCGGTGTTCCAGATCATGCCGCGGTCGGTGGTGCGGATGTCGTCCGACGCCGCGCGCACGGCGTCGACGGCGCGCACGCCCTGTTCCAGCGTCTCGCCGGTGCGGAACACCGCCGCGTCGTTCTGCATGGCCTTCTGCATCGACAGGCGCAGCTGGGCCGTCGGCGTCGAGCCCGAGGCGTGGCGCAGGCCGTCCAGCCGCGACAGGTGACCCTCGGTCGAGGCCGCCGACACCTCGGGCACCGCTCCCGGCTTGACGATCTCGGCGGCGCGCAGGCCGGCCGCGCGGCCGAACACCACAAGGTCGATCAGGGAGTTAGAGCCTAGGCGGTTCGCGCCGTGCACCGAGACGCAGGCCGCCTCGCCGACGGCCATCAGGCCCGGGACCACAGCGTTCACGTCGTCGCCCGACTTGGTCAGGACCTCGCCGTGATAGTTCGTGGGGATGCCGCCCATGTTGTAGTGCACGGTCGGCAGGACCGGGATCGGCTCCTTCGTCAGGTCGACGCCGGCGAAGATCTTGGCGCTCTCGGAGATGCCGGGCAGGCGTTCGGCCAGGATCTTCGGATCCAGGTGATCCAGGTGCAGGTAGATGTGGTCCTTGTTCGGGCCCACCCCGCGGCCTTCGCGGATCTCCATGGTCATGGAGCGGCTGACCATGTCGCGCGGCGCCAGGTCCTTCACGGACGGCGCATAGCGCTCCATGAAGCGCTCGCCCTCGGAGTTGGTCAGATAGCCGCCTTCGCCGCGCGCGCCCTCGGTGATCAGGCAGCCCGCGCCGTAGATGCCGGTCGGGTGGAACTGCAC
>CAMPGL010000051.1 GCA_946885435.1 uncultured Brevundimonas sp.
GACCGGCACTGTCTACTCGCTGGGCGGCCGCGTCGACGTGGGTCGCGATCTCGGCGCCGATCCGAGCGCTCCGCTGGCTACCGGCGTCCAAGGCATCCTGACGGTCGAGCCGGGCGTGCGCATCTTCGGCTCCTCGGGCGCCGACTATATCGTGGTCAACCGCGGCTCGCAGATCTTCGCCGAGGGCACCTCCTCGAACCCGATCATCTTCACCAGCCGTCAGAGCATCGAGGGGACGACCAACGAGAACTCGATCGGCCAATGGGGCGGTCTCGTCATCCTCGGCCGCGCGCCGACCGCCGCCTGTCCGGCGGGCGTCACGCCCCCGAACATCAACTGCACGGCGCAGGTCGAAGGCACCAACGCCTTCTACGGCGGCAACACCTCGGCGGACAACTCGGGCCGCCTGCGCTACGTTCGCGTGCAGCATTCAGGCTTCGAAATCGCGCCGGGCAATGAGCTGAACGGCATCACCCTGGCCGGCGTCGGCGCGGGCACGACGATCGAGTACGTGCAGGTGCACAACTCGTCCGACGACGGCATCGAGCCGTTCGGCGGCGCGGTGAACCTCCGCTACATCATCCTGACGGGCAACGACGACGACAGTTTCGACACCGACACGGGCTACCGCGGCCGGGTCCAGTTCATGATCGTTCGTCAGCGCGCGGCGGGCGGTGACCGCGGCTTCGAGTTCAGCTCGGCCGGCAACCAGGCCCTGTTCACCCGTCCGACCATCTCCAACGCCACCATCATCGGCCGCGGCGCGGCCGGCGGCTCGGGCGGGGGCGACGGCGTCCTCCTGAACAGCGGCAACGCGCTGCGCCTGTTCAACAGCGTGGTCACCGGCTTCACCGGGGCCTGCCTGGACATCGACGACCAGGCCACGGTCGACAACGGGCCGACGTTCAACTCGGTCTATCTGAGCTGCGCGACGGCCTTCCGCGCCGACGGCAACCAGGACGCGGCCACGACCGGCATCTTCGGCGCCGGTTCGAACAACGCCACCGGGACGTCCACGCTGAACGGCGTGGTCAACGGCGCCAACGAATCGGCGCGCCCGGTCACGGCGGTGGGCGACGCCTTCTTCACGGCGACGACCTACATCGGCGCCGTCCGGGACGCCTCCGACACCTGGTACGCGGGCTGGTCGTGCGGAATCACCGCCGGTTCGACCTGCTGACGAACGGACCGCGAGGCGGCGGCCGCGCCGCCGCCTCCACTCCGTTTCCCGTTCCATTCGAGGCGCTGACCATGACAAAATTCCGCACGACCCTGAGTGGTCTGCTCCTGGCGACCACCGCGCTGGCCACGCCGGGCTTTGCGTTCGCTCAGGACGCCCTGCCGCCGCAGGAAGAAGAGACCACGGTCGACGAGATCGTCATCGTCGGCGAATTCATCCCGCAGCCCATGCGGGAAACGTCCGAGATCGCCGCCTTCCTCACTGATGAGGATTTGGCGCGCACCGGCGACAGCAACGCCGCCGACGCCCTGACCCGCGTCACGGGCCTCTCGGTGGTCGAAGGCCGCTTCGTCTATGTGCGCGGCCTGGGCGAGCGCTACTCCTCGGCGCGGCTGAACGGGTCGCCCCTGCCCAGCCCCGAGCCGCTGCAGCGCGTCGTGCCGCTGGACCTGTTCCCGTCGAGCATCCTGCGCAGCGTCGCCGTCCAGAAGACCTATTCCGTCCAGTACCCCGGTGAGTTCGGCGGCGGCGTCATCGACCTGCGTACCCTGATCACGCCGGTCGAGCCGTTCCTGACCCTGTCGATCGGCACGGGCGGGGATACGGAGACGACCTTCCAGGAAGGCCTGATCTACTACGGCTCGCGCACCGACTTCACCGGCTTCGACGACGGCACCCGGGACATTCCGGGCGAGCTTCGCGACGCCATCGCCACCGGCAACCGCGTCGTGGTCGGCGCGGACTTCACCGCCGACGACATCCAGCGCATCGGCTGGGACTTCGTGAACGCTCCGCTGAACCTGCTGCAACGGCAGGAGTACATTCCGGCCGACTTCGAGTTCGACGTGTCCGGCGGGACGTCGTGGCAGACCAACTATGGCCAGGTCGGCCTGATCGGCGTGCTGGGCTACTCGAACACCTGGCAGACCCAGAACGGTGAGCAGGGCGAAGGCCGCATCGACGCCGGCTCCCTGGTCGCGACCGCCGATTACGATTTCTCGTCGACGAACAACAACGTCGGCTGGGACGGCCTGATGGGTCTCAGCCTCGAGACCGACAATCACGTCTTCCAGTGGACGAACCTGTACATCCGCCGGACGACCAAGGAGGCGCGGTCGCGCCAGGGCTTCGACTTCGACGCCCCGGGCACCGGCCAGGTCCGCGACGACTACACCGCCTGGTACGAGCGCCAGCTGTTCAACACCCAGCTGACCGGCGAACACACCTTCGGCCCCTGGCAGTTCGACTGGCGCACCGCCTACGCGGAAACGTCGCGCGACGCGCCGTACGAGAAGGTGATCCGCTATTCGATCGATGCGACGGGCGTCGCCTTCCACGAAGGGCAGCGCAACTCGACGTCCTTCAGCGAGCTGTCGGACAGCGTCGCCAGCGCCGGCTTCGATCTGTCGTACACCATGCCGCTGGCCGAGGAACGCGACGCGATCTTCTCGTTCGGCGCCGAGACCTATGACAACCAGCGGGACTCCACCCAGCGCGTCTTCAGCTTCCAGTTCAGCGGGACGGACGACGACTTCCAGCGTCAGCGGGTCGACTACCTGTTCGCCGATTTCAACCAGGGGCCCGGACTGGTGCAACTGGTCGAGACGACGGGCGGCTCGGGCGCGGCGGCCTATGAGGCTTCGCTTCAGGTGAACGCCGCCTATGGCCAGGTCGACGTCGCCGTCATACCGCGGGTCCGCACCACCCTCGGCCTTCGTTACGAAGAGGGCGAGCAGACCGTCCGGCCGTTCGACCTGTTCGGGGGCGCCCTGCCGTTCCCGACGGCGTCGATCGAGAACGAGTACTGGCTCCCCGCCGCGACCATGACCTGGAACTTCGCGGAAGACTGGCAGCTGCGCCTGGGCGCCTCGCGCACCATCGGTCGGCCCCAGTTCCGCGAACTGGCCCCGCAACAGTACCTGGATCCGGACAGCGACCGCCTGTTCTTCGGCAACCCGTACCTGACGGACACCGAGCTGACCAACCTGGACGCCCGGCTGGAATACTATTTCGGCCGCGACCAGTTCGTGACGGCCGGCGTCTTCTACAAGGACCTCGACAATCCGGTGGAGTCGGTCGTCAACGACGTCGGCAACCAGCTCCAGCAGACCTACATCAACGCCCCGGCGGCGACGCTGTACGGTTTCGAGCTGGACGCCCGCCGCTGGTTTGACAGTCCCTTCCAGGGCGCCTTCTGGGACGCCAAGCGCTGGTTCTTCCAGGCGAACTACACCTACACCAACGCGGAGCTTCGCGTGGACTCCGGCGACATCGTCTTCCCGCTCTCCGGCGCGGGCGCTGGTCAGCCGGCCACCAACTTCTTCAACGACGGCGACCGGCTCCAGGGCCAGTCCGAACACCTGGCCAACTTCCAGTTCGGCTGGGAGGACGACATGGCCGACTCGCAGGCGACGCTGCTGCTGACCTACGTCAGCGAGCGCAGCTCGGCGCGCGGCCGACCGGGTGAGCCTGACATCGTCCAGGACCCGGGCGTGATCGTGGACTTCGTCTATCGTCGCGGTTTCGTGGTCGGCGAGCGCGACTTCCGCTTCGGCATGGAAGTCCGCAACCTGCTCGGCGAGGACTACGAGGAGTTCCAGGAGGAATCGGGCCGGGTGGACATCCTCCGCTACGACCTGGGGACCAGCGTGTCCTTCACCCTTTCTGCGGACTTCTGAGGCGAGTTCACAAGACTGTCGCCGTCCCGTCTTGGAGTCGGGAAAGCAGGGCCGCCGCGCGGTTGTTAGACCGCAGGCATGATCCGTATGTGGACCAACACCGCCCGGACGATCGACGTCCGGGCGGCCTTGCAAGGCCTGAGCCCAAAGGGTCTGCTCACGGCCGGCACGGTCGTGCTGACCGCGCTGCTGGCCGTCCAGACCGGACGGTTGATCTGGATCGTGGCCGTACCCCCCGGCGGAGTGGGCGTCGCCGCCGCTGCGGAAGCCTCGCCCGTGCGCGACGCGGACCTCTCGATCCTGTCGCGCTTCGACGCCTTCTATCTGGGCGAGCCGGCGGGGGAGCCGCTGGTCCAGACCTCCGCGCCCGAGACGACAGGCGGTAGTTTCCAGCTGTTCGGCGTGCGGGTGGCCGGCAACGGCGGCGGATCCGCCATCCTGGCCGGTCCCGACGGGCGGCAGCTTTCGGTGGCCGTCGGAGAAGAGGCCGCGCCGGGTGTCACGCTGATTTCCGTAGCGACCGATCACGCGGTGATCCGCCGTGGCGGCCAGGCTGAGCGGATCGAGTTCGCGCGCATAGCCTCGCCGCCGCCGCCCCCTCAGCCATCGCAGATCGCGCCCGCCGTTCCGCCCGCCAACGCGCCCACGCCCGCGGCGGCCGCGGTGGATCGCAGCAGCGTCGTCAGCGCGATCGGCCTGAGGCCGCGCCGCGTCGAGGGCCGGGTGCGCGGATTCGAGGTCATCCCGCGTGGTTCAGCCTCGGCCCTGGCGCAGGCGGGTCTTCGCCCCGGAGACGTCATCCTGACCGTCAACGGACAGGAGGTCACCGTCGAGAACCAGACCGAGATGCTCCAGGACCTGCGCAACGCCCCCCAGGCCGTCATCGCTTTCGAGCGCGAAGGCCAGCCCATGTCCGTCAGCCTGAGGACCTCCCAGCCGTGACACGCCTGATCTCCGCCCTGCTGGTCGCGCTCGGGCTCGTGCTCGCCCCGCCGGCCATCGCCCAGCAGCAGACCCTGAACTACCAGAACGCCGACATCCGAGCGGTCGTGCAGGATGTGGCGCGGGTCACCGGCCGGACCTTCATCGTCGACCCGGGCGTCCAGGGGACGGTGACCGTGGTGTCGAACCAGCCCCTGTCGCGGACGGAGATGTTCGAGGTCTTCATCTCGACTCTGCGGGCCAACGGCCTGGTCGTGGCCCAGACGCCGTCGGGGGCGTACCGGATCTCGCCGGCCGAAGGCGCGTCCAGCTTGCCGGGCGCCTCCGGCGTCGTGACCGAGGTCTTCCGTCTACGGACGGTCGACGCCGTGGCCGCGGCGGAAGTGCTGAGGCCGCTGGTCTCGGCGGTCGGCCAGGTCCTGCCCAGTCCGAGCGGCAACACGCTCACGGTTGCGGACTACGCCGACAACCTGCGGCGCATCCGGGGCATCCTCGCCCAGATCGACCAGGACCGGTCGAGCGTCCAGACGGTCAGCCTGACCAACACCTCGGCGGTCGAGATCGCCGATGTCCTGACCCGGGTCATGGGCCTGGCGACGGTGGAGCAGGGCGGCTCGGCTATCCTGTCGGTGACGCCGGTCGAATCCAGCAACTCCATCGTCCTGCGCGGCGACCCGGAGGTCATCTCGCGGGCCCTGTCCCTGATCGCCGACCTTGACGCCCGCGCGGGCGCGAGCGGCGACATCCGGGTCATCCACCTCCAGCACGCCAGCGCCGAACAGCTCCTGCCCGTGCTGCAACAACTGGTCGGCCAGACGCCGGCGGTTCCCGCGGGCGAGGACGCAACCGCTTCCACCGCGGGCGCTCCGGCGGCCGGCGTGGGCGGCGGCAATGTCTCCATCGCCCGCTATCCCGGCGCCAACGCCCTGATCATCGCCGCCAATCCCGAAACCCAGCGCACCCTCGCCGAGGTGATCCGCCAGCTCGACACCCGGCGCCAGCAGGTTCTGGTCGAGGCCATCGTGGTCGAGGTGTCGGACAACGCCGCCCAGCAGCTGGGGGTGCAGTTCCTGCTCGGCGGCGGCGAGGACGGCCAGATCCCGTTCATGGCCACCAACTATTCGAACTCGGCCCCCAACCTGCTGGCCATCACCGGCGCCCTGATCGCCGATGACGACCTGCCCGAGGACTCCGGCCTGCTGGAGAGTCTGCGCGAGGCGGCGATCAACTCGCTCACCGGCGCGACGGGCATCACCGCCGGGATCGGCGGGCAGAACGACAATGGCGCCCTGTTCGGCTTCATCCTGAACGCCATCCGCCGCGACACCGCCTCGAACCTGCTGTCGACCCCGTCGGTCATGACGCTCGACAACGAGGAGGCGACCTTCCTGGGCGGCCAGGAGGTCCCGGTCTCGACCGGGGAGGTGCTCGGCGACGCCAACAGCAATCCGTTCCGCACCATCGAGCGCCGCAACGTCGGGGTACAGCTGGACGTCACGCCGCAGATCAACGCGGGCGGCGGCATCACGCTTGCGCTGCGCGTGGAGGTCTCCTCCGTCGCCGGTCCGATCAGCGAAGACTACCAGGAGCTGATCTTCAACAAGCGCGAGGTCACCACCACCGTGCTCGCCGACGATGGGGACATCGTCGTCCTGGGCGGGCTGCTGGACCAGAACGAGCGGGTCTCGGTGCAGGGCGTGCCCTATCTGCAGGACATCCCCGGCGTCGGCGCCCTGTTCCGCTCGCGCGGCCGCGAGGCGCAGCGCACCAATCTGATGATCTTCCTGAGGCCCACCATCATCCGCTCGGCGGTCGACGCCCAGCGAGCCAGCGCCCGGCCGTTCGAGGCCCTGGTGGGCCAGCAGCGGCTGAACGATCCGAACGGCCGCAGCTCGCTCGAGGCCCTGGTGCGCGAATACATGCAGGACGAGCCGCCGAGCGCGGCGGGTGCGGCGGCGACCTTCCCTGAGACGCCCGTCGAGACCCGGCCGCTCGCGCCCGTCGGAGGCGCGGAGTGATCACGCTCGCGGATCCGCAGCTGAGCTACGCCTTCGCCAAGCGGGCGGGCGTGGTGGTCATGGCGCTGGACGCCGACGCGCACGTCGGCCTGCGCGAAGGCGCGGACCCGTCGGCCCTGATCGAGGCGCGGCGCGCGCTCGGCCGTCCGCTCAAGGTCCGGGCCCTGACCCGTCAGGCCTTCGATCGCCGGCTGTCGGAAGTCTATGCGTCGGACGCCCTCTCCGGCGCGCAGTCCGACGCCGACATGGACGTGCCGGGCGGGCTCGGCGGCCTGATCGACGACATGCCCGAGGCGGCGGACCTGCTCGACGCCCAGGACGACGCGCCGGTGATCCGGCTGATCAACGGCGTCATCGCCGAGGCCGTGCGGCTCGGCGCCTCGGACATCCACATCGAGCCGTTCGAGACCGCGCTCCTGATGCGCCTGCGCGTCGACGGCGTGCTGCGCGAAGCGGCCAGCCTGCCCAGCCGGATCGCGCCTCTGCTGGTGTCGCGGGTCAAGGTCATGGCGCGCCTGGACATCGCCGAGCGGCGCCTGCCCCAGGACGGGCGCATCGCCATCGCGCTGGGCGGCAAGACGCTGGACGTGCGGGTCTCGACCCTGCCGTCGCGGGCGGGAGAGCGGGTCGTGATGCGCCTGCTCGACAAGGACCAGGCCGACCTGAGGCTGGACGAGCTCGGCATGGGGCCCGAGACCCTGCGGGCCTTCCGCGCGGCCCTGGCCGAGCCGAACGGCGTCATCCTGGTCACGGGCCCGACCGGCTCCGGCAAGACCACCACGCTCTACGCCGGCCTGTCCGTCCTGAACGATCGGACGCGCAACATCCTGACCATCGAGGACCCGGTCGAATACGCCGTCGAGGGCGTCGGCCAGACCCAGGTCAACACCAAGGTCGGCATGACCTTCGCCGCCGGCCTGCGGGCCATCCTGCGTCAGGACCCGGACGTGGTCATGGTGGGCGAGATCCGCGACGTGGAGACGGCCCAGATCGCGGTCCAGGCCTCGCTGACGGGCCACCTGGTGCTGTCCACGGTGCACACCAACGATGCGGCCGGCGCCGTCACTCGCCTGCGCGACATGGGGGTGGAACCCTTCCTGCTGGCCTCGACGCTGCGGCTTATCCTGGCTCAGCGGCTGGTCCGGCGGCTTTGCCCGGACTGCGCGCGCGACGAGCCGGTCGACATGGCGACCGCGCGGCGGTTCGGATTGAAGCTGCGGCCCGGCACGCCGCTGAAGCGGCCGGTCGGATGCGGGACCTGCAAACAGACCGGCTATGTCGGCCGCATCGGCGTCTACGAGGCCATTCGTGTCGACGACACCGTGCGCCGCCTCATCGTGCAGGAGGCCGACGAAGAGGCCATCAGCCAGGCGGCGCTGAAGCCGGCGGGCGGGCTGGCGGCCTCGGCGCTCGCCGCGGTCGAGGCCGGACTGACGACCATCGAGGAAGCCATCCGGGTCACCCGTCAGGACGCAGGAGCGGACCTTGGCGGCGTTTGACTACATCGCCCTGGACGCCGCGGGCCGTCGCAAGTCCGGCGTCCTGACCGCACCGGACGAGGCGGGCGCGCGCCAGGTCCTGGCCCGTCGTCGGCTGGCGGCGGTGAAGGTCCAACCCGCCTCGCGCAAGGCCGAGGCGGCGGCGGATCCGAAGGCGAAGCTGTCGTCCCGTCAGCTGGCGCTCGTCACGCGCCAGCTGGCCACCCTGACCGCCGTCGCCCCGCTGGAGGAGGCGCTGGCCACCCTGGCGCTGCAGGCCGAGAAGCCCGCCGTCCGCCGGGTGCTGGAGCAGACCCACGCGGGCGTGGTCGCGGGCTTTCGCCTGTCGGACGCCATGTCGCGGCAGGGCCGGGCCTATCCCCCGCTCTATCGCGCCATGGTCTCCGCCGGCGAGGCCTCGGGCTCGCTGCCCGCCATCCTGGAGCGCCTGGCAGACCTGCTGGAGCGCGAGCAGCAGGTGCGCGGCAAGGTCACCACGGCCCTGGTCTATCCGGCGGTGCTGGCGGCCACGGCCTTGATCGTCGTGGCCTGCCTGATGGCCTTCGTGGTGCCCAAGGTGGTCGACCAGTTCCAGACCATGGGCCAGACCCTGCCCCTGCTGACCCGCATCGTCATCGGCGTGTCCGACCTGGTGCGCGGGTGGGGCTGGCTGATGCTGTTGCTGGCGGGCCTCGGCGCCGTCGCCCTGGTGCAGGCGCGCAGGCAGCCGGCCTTCCGCCTCGCCTTCGACGGCTGGGTCTTGCGGCTGCCGATCCTGGGTCGGCTGATCCGCGATCTGCACGCCGCGCGCATGGCGCGCACGCTCTCGACCATGATCGCCTCGGGCCTGCCGGTGCTGGAGGGGCTGAAGATCACGGCGCCGACCGTTCACAACGCCGTGTTGCGCCGCGCGACCGAGCAGATGGCCTCGGACATCCGCGAGGGCGGCGGCCTGTCGGCCGCCATGCGCCGCGCCGCGGTCTTTCCGCCCATCCTCGTGCACATGACCGCCTCCGGCGAGAACGCCGGCCGGCTGGAGCCGATGATGGAGCGCGCCGCCGACTACCTCGAGCGCGAGTTCAACACCTTCACCGCCGTGGCGCTCAGCCTGCTGGAGCCGGCGATCATCATCCTGATGGGCGGCCTAGTGGCGGTGATCGTCCTGTCGATCCTTTTGCCCATCCTGCAGATCAACACCCTGGCCCTGAGTTGAGCATGACCCCGTCCGCCTCCCGCCGCCGCCGTCTCGCCGCCTCCCGCCGCCGGGCCCGGGCCGGCTTCTCCCTGGTCGAGCTGATGGTGGTGATCGTCATCCTCGGCCTGCTGGCCACGGTGGTGGTGATCAACGTCCTGCCCGCCCGCGACCGGGCCATGGTCGAAAAGGCCGGGGTGGACGTCGCCATGCTGGAAGGGGCGGTCGACACCTACCGGCTCGACAACCTCGATTATCCGCCGAACCTGGAGGCCCTGGTCGAGGCGCCGGCGGGCCCGGCCCGTCCGGACCGCTACCGTCAGGGCGGCTACGTCCGTCGCCTGCCCGAAGATCCCTGGGGCAACCCCTATCAGTACCGCCACCCGGGCGAGCGCGGGGCGGTCGACATCTGGTCCTTCGGCGCCGACGGCGAGCCGGGAGGAGAGGGCGATGACGCCGACATCGGCAACTGGAGCTGACCGCCGGTCGCGCCGGGCCGGCCTCACCCTCGTCGAGCTGATGGTGGTGCTGCTGGTGCTCGGCGTGGCCGCGACCGCGGTGGTCATGACCATCCCCGACCCGCGCCCCAGCCTGGGCCACGAGGCCGAGGTCTTCGCCGCGCGTCTGGTGCGGGCGCGGGAGGAGGCGATCCTCACGAACCGCACGGTCGAGGCCGCGGTCGACGCCGAGGGCTACGCCTTCCGTATCCGCCGGCCGGGGGGCCGCGAGCCGCTGGAAGCCCCGCCGTTCGAGCCAGTCCGCTGGTCAGAGGAGACCCGGACCGAAGGGGCCGAGGTGGTGGCCTTCGACCCGACCGGCGCCGGCCAGCCGGCGGAGATCGTCTTCGCCCGCGCGGACGACCGCGCCCGGGTCACCGTCGACGGCGGCGGCGAGGTTCGCGTCCATGTCGGCTGACCGCAGGCGAGGGCAGGAGGGGTTTTCCCTCATCGAACTGCTGGTGGCGCTGGCCGTCTTCAGCCTGGCGGTGATGGCCCTGCTGAACCTCGCCGGCGAGAGCACGCGCGTGGCCGCCTCGCTGGAGGAACGGGTGCTGGCCGGCGTGGTCGCCGACAACCGCGCGGTCGAGGCCCTGGCGCCGGAGGAGCCGCCGCAGCCGGGTCTGAGCGAGGGCGTCGAACAGGCCGGCGGCCGCGAGTGGCGGTGGATCCGCTCGGTCACCGCCACGCGCGATCCGGACATCATCCGCGTCGAGGTCCGCGTCGGCTTTCCGGGACAGGACGCGACCCTGGCCGAGGTGACGGCCTTCCGGAGCGCGCGGCGGTGAGGGCGGGCTTCACCCTGGTCGAGATGCTGGTCGCGCTGGCGGTCTTCGGCCTGCTGGCCACGGCCGGCGTGGCGGTCACCGGCTATGCCGTACGGACCCAGGACGCGGTCGCCGAGCGTTCGGACCGCCTGGCCGAGTTCCAGCGGCTGCGCGGCCTGATCAAGGCCGATCTCGTGCAGGCCGCGGTGCGGCGCACGCGCGGGGCCGACGGTCGCTCGGCGCGCCAGACCTTCCAGGGCTCGACCTCGGGCCAGCCCCTGATGGCCCTCGTCCGGCGCGGGTGGGAGAACCCCGACGGCGAGCCCCGGGCCTCGGTCCAGTACGTCGAATACAGCCTGAACGAGGGCCGGCTGGAGCGCCGCGCCCGCGCCGCTCTGGACGGGGCGCCGCTGGGCGAGCCCCAGATTCTCGCCCGGGACGTGGCGGCCGCCCAGGTCGCCTGGATGTGGCGCGGCCAGTGGATCGAGGCCTGGGAACAGGCCCCCCCCGACGCCACGCCCCAGGCCGTGCGCCTCAGCCTGACCATCGAAGGCCTGGGTGAGGTCACCCAGCTGTTCCTCGCGCCCGGAGGCGAGCCGTGAGCCGCCGACCGCACGAGGAGGGCGTGGCCCTGATGACGGTGCTGCTCCTGGTGGCCGTCATGTCGACCCTGGCGGTCGGCATCCTTGACGACATCCGCTTCAGCCTGAGGCGGACCGAGAACGCCCGCAACGTCGGCCAGGCCCAGTGGTACGCGCTGGGCGCCGAGGCCCTGGCCCAGGCCCGCATCCGGCGGCTGTGGGAGCTGGACCGCGACCGCACCTCCCTGGTCGGCGACTGGAACGGCCGGCCCTTCGAGTTTCCGACCGACGACGGCGGCGTCATCCGCGCCTCCATCCGCGACGGCGGCGCCTGCTTCAACCTCAACAGCGTGGTGGAGGGGCGCAACGACCTCTTCATGCGGCGCGAGCTCGGCGTGGAGCAGTTCACGGCCCTGGCCCGCGCGCTCGGCCTGACGCAGGGCGAGGCTCTGGCCGACAGTCTGGCCGACTGGATCGATACCGACTCGTTCCGCGAGGGCCGGGGCGGGGAGGACGAGGCCTACGCCGCCGGCGCTCAGCCCTATCGCACCGGCGGCGTGCTGCTGGCCGAGGTCAGCGAGCTGCGCGCCATCCGCGGCTTCACGCCCGAGATCTACGCCCGGCTGCGGCCCTACGTCTGCGCCCTGCCGACCAGCGACCTGTCGCCGATCAATTTGAATACCCTCCCCGTGGATCGGCCCGAACTGATCACCATGCTGACCTCGGGCGCCGTGGGGCCGGACACCGCGCGCCAGATCCTGCGCGCCCGGCCCGCCGACGGCTGGGCCAGCGCCACGGACTTCTGGATCCTGCCGGCCATCGCGCGCGCCGACGTGGCCGACGCCGTGCTCGACCAGGCGCGCGTCAACACCCGCTTCTTCGCCCTCAGCGCAGAGGTGAC
>CAMPGL010000052.1 GCA_946885435.1 uncultured Brevundimonas sp.
CGGCCAGATCGTCTATCTGGTCTTCCTGTTCGTCGTTCTCTACCTGCTGATCGCCAAGATCTTCGCCCCGCGCATGCGCCGGGTGTTCGACGAGCGCGAACAGACCATCACCCAGGCCGTCTCCGACGCCCGGTCGGTCCAGGCCGAGGCCCAGGGCCAGGCCGAAGCCGCCCAGGCCGAACTGGCCGAGGCGCGCGCCGCCTCTCGCCGCACCGCCGGCGCCGCCAAGGCCCGCGTCGCCGAGGACGTCGCCCGCCGCCAGGCCGAACAGGAAGCCCGCCTCGCCGAGCGCGTGGGCGAGGCCGAAGGCCGCATCGCCGCGATGCGCGACAAGGCCATGGCCCAGGTCGACGCCGTGGCGTCGGACACCACCCAGGCCATCGTCGAGAAGCTGACCGGCAAGGCCGCCTCCGCGGCTGAGCTGAACGCGGCCAAGGGAGCCGCCTGATGGAATTCTTCAACCCCCACCTCTACGACCTCGCCAACGCCGAGCTCTGGGTGGCCGTCGGCCTGATCCTGTTCTTCGTGATCGTGATCGTGGCCAAGGTGCCGGCCCTGATCGCCAAGGCGCTCGACGCCAAGGCCGAGGCCATCAAGGCCAACCTCGACGAGGCCGAGCGCCTGCGCGCCGAGGCCCAGGCGATGCTGGCCGACCTCAAGGCCCAGCGCGAGCAGGCCGAGGCCCAGGCCAAGGCCATGCTTGAAGCCGCAGAGCAGGAAGCCAAGCGTCTCGAGGCCGAGGCAGAGGAGAAGCTGGCCGAGAGCATCGCGCGTCGTGAAGCCATGGCCGAGCGCCGCATCGCCCAGGCCGAGGCCCAGGCCGCCGCCGAGGTGAAGGCCGCCGCCGCCGACCGCGCCATCGCCGCCGCCGAACGCATCCTGGCGGCCCGCCTGGCCGCCGGCGGCGACGACCCGCTGATCGATCAGGCCGTCAGCCAGATCGCCACCCGGCTCAACTAGTCCCCTTCCCTTTCGGGAAAGGCCGAAGGCCCCGCTGACCCTGTCGGCGGGCCTTTCGTCTTTAGGCGTGCGCCGCGCTGGACGTCGCCGCATGCGCTGCGCGCCGCTCGCGCTCCACCTGCCGCGCGTAGACCGCGCCCAGCACGATGCCGAACAGCACGTGGGTCAAGAGCATCCAGATCACCGTGCCGAAGCCGGCCCCGATGCCGAACACGCCCAGCTGCGGATGCAGCGGCATGATGGTCAGCATCATCACCAGCCAGGCGCCGACGGCGAAGAAGATGCCCTTGGTCTCGGGCGTATCGGTCGGCAGCCGCGGGCAGAGGATCCCGAACACGGAGCCTAGGATGAGAACGCCGGACACGAAGTGGAACAGCCAGCCGACCCACATGGCGTTCGGCAGACCGACCACCTCGTTGGCGACAGCGGCCAGCAGCGTCGGGAAGCTGTGGAACCACAGGGGCTGCACGCCCATGGTCGCCTGGATCCAGCTGGCGGCCACGTCGACGATCGAAACGACGACAGTGGCGGCAAGCCCGGCCAGCATCCCTTTTTGGATACGAGACTTCATCAACTCGGCCCTCCCAAGCCGTCGGCGCGGGGAGAGGTGGGCGTCGTCGTGGTGCGCCCGCCGCGCCGTTATGGCGAACGGGACCTCGGGGTCGTCGGATCGGCGGCCTCGGGCCACGTCCTTACTCGACGTGACGCAAGGGTAGCCTGATTTCGGCCCCAATTGAACGGCGCGCCGTTCACGTTAGCGCGCTTGGGAGATTTCGCCGCCGAATCAGGCCGTGCGTCGCACGAAGGTGCGACGGCGCAGGCGGCCGAGCACCCGCGAGCCGCGCTTCAGCAGCAGCCGCTCGATTCGCAGGGCCTGCTGCCAGAAGACCGGCGCGAACTCGGGCCGGCGGCGCATCAGCCGGCGAAACGGGAATACCCAGTTGGGCCGGGCCTGCTGCATGCGGATGAACTGGCGCTTGGCCCAGTAGGAGTTGCGGAGCACCAGCATCAGGCCGACCACCGCGATCGGCAGACCAAACGGACCCGGCAGGGGCGCGATCAGCACGCCGGCGATCATCACCAGCACGCCGGCCGCCATCAGCACGAGCTTGGCCAGGCGCCCAAACAACCCGCCCAGCAGGCCGCGCGAACGGGCCCGGCCGAGGCGCGGGGCGTTTGCGGTGTCTGCGGTCATGACAAGCGTCATCTCGGGCCTGAGGACTTCAAGTGTTGCGTGGAAGCCCGTTACGAACGCCCGAGCGTGATTTCCGTGCCGCGACCCTAGGTGGGCCCGCGGCGGGCCCCCGTAAAGTAGCGGACCCTTGCTTTACAAAGATTTCATGGGGCCGATTTTTGGCGGACCTTCGCCCCAAGCGTGGCCATTGCCTTAAGCTTCGGACATCTGTGGCCGACCGGTCACGAATCTCGCCCCGTCTGGCGGCGTGATCCGTTTCGCCGCAGTGTGACCTGATGTGCGCCTCCTATGAATCCCGGTTCAGCGTCACCCAGCTGGTGAAGGCCTTCGAGGCGGCCGAGGCGCCGCTGCTGTTCGAGGGCGGCCTGCCGAACCTGGAGCCGGTTGAGGAGGTCAGGCCGACCGACCTCTCTCGCGCAGTGCGGGCCCGCCGCGACGGCCAGGCCGAGCTGGTGCAGATGCGCTTCGGCTTCCCCCCGCCGGCGCCGAAGCGGCCGCCGATCATCAACTTCCGGAGCGAAGGGCGGCGGTTCTCGAACGGCGCCGACCATGGCCGGTGCCTGGTGCCCGTCTCAGGCTTCTACGAGTTCACCGGGAGCAAGTACCCGAAGACCCGATGGGTGCTGCGCGACGCCCAGGCGCCGTTGCTGGCGCTGGCGGCCATCTGGCGCGAGGGCAAGGACGGCCTGCCCGACGCCTTTTCGCTGCTGACCGCCGAGCCCGGCGAAGACGTACGGCCCTACCACGACCGCGGGGTGATCCCCCTGCCCGCCTCGGCCTGGGCGGGCTGGCTGTTTGACCGCAGGCCGGCCGAAGATCTGCTCGTTCCGCCACCGCCGGGGACGCTGGTCGCGGCCCAACAACCCCGAAAGCCGGCTGGTCAGGCTTCCGACCTCTGACGCTTGCCCCTATACAGCCGCGCCATGAGCAACTTCCGCACCCTCGACGACGCCCGTGACCTCACGGGCAAGACCGCCCTCGTCCGCGTGGACTTCAACGTGCCCATGGAGGGCGGCCGCGTCACCGACGACACCCGCCTGCGCGTCGCCCTGCCGACCGTTCAGCGGTTGAGGGACGCCGGCGCCAAGGTAGCCCTGCTGGCGCACTTCGACCGGCCCAAGGGCGAGCGCGTGCCATCGATGAGCCTCAAGCCGGTCGTCGATGACCTCGAGCGGCTGCTCGGCGCGCCCGTGCGCTTCGCGGACGACTGCGTCGGCGACGCCGCCGCCTCGGTCCTGGCCGACCTGGACGCCGGCGGCGTGGCGCTCCTCGAGAACGTCCGGTTCCACAAGGGCGAGGAAAAGAACGACCCCGCCTTCGCCCAGCAGCTGGCGGCGCTCGGCGACCTCTATGTCAACGACGCCTTCTCCGCCGCGCACCGCGCCCACGCCTCGACCGAAGGCCTGGCGCGCCTTCTGCCCGCCTACGCCGGGGAATCCATGCGCCGCGAGCTTGAGGCGCTGGACGCCGCGCTCGGCAATCCGAACAAGCCGGTGCTCGGCATTGTCGGCGGCTCCAAGGTCTCGACCAAGCTCGATCTTCTGAAGAACCTCGTCGGCAAACTCGACCGGCTGGCGATCGGCGGCGGCATGGCCAACACCTTCCTCTACGCCCAGGGCGTGGATATCGGCGGATCGCTGGCCGAGAAGGACATGGCCAGCACGGCCCGTGAGATTCTCGCCGAGGCCGAGGCCAAGGGCTGTGAAATCCTCCTGCCGCTCGATGTGGTGGTCGCAACCGAGGTGAAGCCAGGTGTCGAGACCCGCACTGTCCTGGCCCGCGAGGAGATCGGCGAGGATGAGAAGATCCTCGACGCCGGTCCGCTGACGGTCGAACGGCTGGCCAAGGCCATGGCGATCTCCCGCACCCTGATCTGGAACGGGCCGCTCGGTGTCTTCGAGGTCCCGCCGTTCGACGCCGCCACGGTCAAGGCGGCCGAGGCCGCCGCCACCTTGACCCGGTCCGGCGCCATCGTGGCCGTCGCCGGCGGTGGCGACACGGTCGCGGCGCTCAACCACGCGGGCGTCGTGGACGACATGACCTTCGTCTCGACCGCGGGCGGGGCCTTCCTCGAATGGATGGAGGGCAAGGCCCTCCCCGGCGTCGAGGCGCTCCGCGCCTGATCACGAAGGCGTGACTTTTTCGGCCCTTCCGACTAGGAAGCCCGCACACTCACAACAAGGGTTCTCAGGAACATGAATCTCGAGGCGCTGAACGCGACCGCGACCGCCATGGTCGAGCCCGGCAAGGGCATCCTCGCCGCCGACGAATCGACCGGCACGATCCAGAAGCGCTTCGACGCCATCGGCGTGGAGAACACCGAGGACAACCGCCGCGACTATCGCGAGCTGCTGTTCCGGTCCGAACAGGCCATGCGCGACCACATCTCGGGCGTGATCCTGTTCGAGGAGACCCTGTTCCAGAAGGCCGCCGACGGCACGCCGCTGGTCGAGCTGATCAAGGCCGCCGGCGCCATTCCGGGGATCAAGGTCGACAAGGGCGCCACCAAGATGGCCGGCTTCCCCGGCGAGACCGTCACCAAGGGCCTCGACAAGCTGTCCGGCCGCCTGCGCGAGTACCGCGAGAAGGGCGCCCGCTTCGCCAAGTGGCGCGCGGTCATCGATATCGACGGCCACGCCATCCCGAGCTGGGGCGCGATCCGGGCCAACGCCCACGCCCTGGCCCGCTACGCCGCCATCTGCCAGCAGGAAGACATCGTGCCGATCGTCGAGCCGGAAGTCCTGATGGACGGCGCGCACGACATCGACCGCTGCGATGAGGTCACGCGCAAGACGCTGCAGACCGTCTTCGCCGAACTGTTCGAGCAGCGCGTGGCGCTGGAAGGCATCGTGCTGAAGCCGAACATGGTCATCTGCGGCAAGAAGTGCCGTAACCAGTCGTCAGTGGACCAGGTCGCCGAACGCACCATCGCCGCGCTCAAGGCCACCGTGCCCTCGGCCGTGCCGGGCATCGCCTATCTCTCGGGCGGCCAGTCCGACGAGGACGCGACCGCCCACCTCGACGCCATGAACAAGATCGGCGGCTTCCCCTGGAAGATGACCTTCTCCTACGGCCGCGCCCTTCAGGCCGCGCCGCAGAAGGCGTGGTCCGGCAAGGCCGAGAACGCCGAGGCCGCCCAGAAGGCCTTCCACCACCGGGCCCGCATGAACGGCCTGGCGTCCAGGGGCGAATGGTCCAGGGACCTCGAAAAGGCCTGAGGCTGAAACAGGAAAGGGCGGCTCGAAGGAGCCGCCCTTTTTCTTGTTCGCAATGGTGGCTGGGGGCGGGCTCGAACCGCCGACCTGTGGGTTATGAATCCACCGCTCTAACCAGCTGAGCTACCCAGCCCCAGTGCGAGAACGGCGCGTATATAGGCCGTCGCGCGCCGGTTCAAGGGAGGTGCGAAACCTCCGCGCAGCGCGTAGCATGCCGACGCTGATGACTCCCGCGCTCCACCTCCTGGGATCCGCCGCCGACGGAGGCGCCGAGACCTATTTCGTCGATCTGGTGACGGCGCTTCACGAAGCCGGCGCCCCGACCTCGGCGGCCATCCGCCCGCACGCCGATCGCGAAGAGGCGCTGCGAGGCGCGGGCGTGCCGTATGAGCATTTCGGCTTCGGCTCGCCGCTCGATCTGGGCACCCGGCCGGCCATCGCTCAGTTCGCCCGCGGGCAGGGCGCGCATGTGCTTGTCGCCTGGATGAACCGCGCCGCGCGGCATTGCCCCAAGGGTCCGTGGGCGCGGGTCGGGCGACTCGGCGGCTACTACGACCTGAAGAACTATCGCGGCTTCGACGCCCTGGTCGGCAACACCCGCGACATCCGCGACTGGATCGTCGGCCAGGGCTGGCCGGTCGAGCGGGCCCACTACATCCCCAACTTCGCCGAGGCCGACGACCACCCGGCGCAGAGCCGGGCGGTGCTGGATACGCCGCGCGAGGCCCCTCTCCTGCTGGCCATGGGCCGGCTGCATGAGGCCAAGGCCCACGACGTCACCCTTCGGGCGCTGGCCCAGATTCCGGGGGCCGTCCTGTGGATCGCCGGCTCCGGCCCGCTGGAGGGCGAACTGCGCCGTCTGGCCGACGACCTGGGCGTGGCCGACCGGGTGCGCTGGCTGGGCTGGCGGGCGGATGCGGGCGCTCTTTATCGCGCCGCCGATGTCGTGGTCTTCCCGTCGCGGCACGAGCCGCTGGGCAATGTGGTCATCCAGACCTGGGCGTACGGCAAGCAGGTCGTGGCGGCGGCGGCCGCTGGGCCCAAGGCGCTAATCCGCGACGGCGTCGACGGCCTGATCGTGCCGATCGACGATCCTGAGGTGCTGGCCGCGACCCTGAACGGCCTGATCAAGGCGCCGGACCTCCGGCAGCGCCTGGCGGCCGCCGGATTGGCGCGCGCGGCCGAGTTCTCCAAGGCGCAGGTCCTGCCGCTCTGGACCGAGCTGTTCGACCAGTTGGACCGGGAGCGGGCCTGATGTGCGGCATCGCGGGCATCCTGGGCGCCGACGAGGCGCCCGAGCAGGCGGTGCGCTCGATGATCGAGCGGCTCCAGCACCGCGGGCCGAACGGCATCCGCGTCGAGAGCGGCCCCGGCTGGGCGGTGGCGCACGCGCGCCTGTCGATCATCGACCTGGAAGGCGGCTGGCAGCCGCTGCACGCCGCCGGCTCGACCGTCATCGGCAACGGGGAGATCTACAACTACGTCGAGCTGATCGAGGAGTTCGGCCTCGAGGACCAGCTCAAGACCGGTTCGGACTTCGAGCCCCTTCTGCACATCTATGCGCTGGAAGGCGAGAAGGCCTTCACGCGCCTCAGGGGCATGTACGCCTTCTGCCTGATCGGCCACGACGGGCGGACCTGGCTGGTGCGGGATCCGTTCGGGATCAAGCCGCTGTACGCGATGGATCGTAGGTCCCATCTGCATTTCTCCTCAGAAACGCGGGCCCTCTCCACGTCCCCACCTCACGAAGTCAATGAGTGGGCGGCAGCCAGTCTATTATCGCTCGGGTACGTGCTCGACGGCGGCGTGTACGAAGAACCCTTGCGGATCTCGCCCGGCACCATCGATGAGTACCGACTGCAAAAGGGCGTGGTGCGATCCAACGAAGGACGCTCAATCGAGATGGGCGCGGACTTTCAGTCTTCGCACCACCTGAGGTCAATCGATCGCGAGCATAGCCCAACAGGCGACGAGGACCAGCTTCTCGCCCGCCTCGATGCTATTCTCGAGGACAGCGTGCGCGTCCACCAGCGCTCCGACGTGCCCTACGGCTTGTTCCTGTCCGGCGGGATCGACTCCTCCGCCATAGCCACGCTGATGGCGCGGCTGAACGAGCGGCCCGTCACCGCCTTCACCTGCGGCTTCGATGGGCCCGGCGCCCGTGACGAGCGGGCCCATGCCGAGGCGGTGGCCCGCGCCCTGAACCTCGACTGGCGCGAGACGACCTTCGGGGAGGAGGACTTCTGGCGCATCCTGCCGGAGGTCGCATGGTGCCTGGACGACCCGACCACCGACTACGCCACCCTGCCGACCTGGAAGCTGGCCGAGGCCGCCAAGGGGACCCTCACCGTCGTCCTCTCCGGCGAAGGCGGTGACGAGCTGTTCGCCGGCTATGGCCGCTACCGCCGGGCGCTGCGGCCGGCCTGGCTCGGCGGCCGCCCGGCAGAGCCGCAGTTCGACGCGGATCATCTAAGGGACCGCGGCAAGGCCGCGCTGGAGAGCTGGCGGCAGGCCGCGAGCCACGCCGCCCGACCGTGGATGACCCCGCTGCAGAAGGCCCAGGCCGCCGACATCGCGACTTGGCTGCCCAACGACCTCCTGCTCAAGCTCGACCGCACCCTGATGGCGCACGGGCTGGAGGGGCGCACGCCCTTCCTCGACCGCGAGGTCGCGGCCTTCGCCTTCAACCTGCCGGATCGGTTCAAGGTGCGCGGCCGCTACGGCAAGTGGCTGCTGAGGAAATGGCTGGAGAAGCACCTGCCCGCCGCCGATCCCTGGGCGAAGAAGAAGGGCTTCACCGTCCCCGTCGCCGCCTGGATCGCGCCGCGCGCCGGAGACCTCGCCCCGGCCATGGCGACGCATGAGGGACTGGCCCAGGTCTGCGACATGGAGGCCGTGCGCGCCGTCTTCGAGCGCGAAGAACATGCGGCCTCGCGCTGGCCTCTGCTGTTCTACGCCGTATGGTGGAACATCCACGTCGCCGGCATGGATCGCCGGGCCGCCCTGGAGGCGCTGCTCGGAACGGTCTGAGCCGGGGACGGTTAAGCTTTCGAAGGAGCCCCTCGCCATGGCCTTGATCGCCTCCCGCCTCGCCGTCCTCGTCGTTGCTGGATGTCTGAGCGGATGCGATCGGAACGAGGCGCCCCAGCCTCAGCCCGAGCCGCCGGCCCAGGAAGTCCCGGCCCCGCGCCCCCCGGTCGAGACGCGTCCGCCGAACGCGACGGATCAGCAGCCGGCCTTCGAGGGCCAGACGCGGGCGCCCTCGGTCGATACAGAGCGCGAGCTGCGGGTGGAGACGGTGGCTTCTGGCCTGGAGCACCCCTGGGCGCTCGCCCAGATGCCGAACGGCCGCTGGCTGGTGACCGAGCGTCCCGGCCGCCTGCGCGTCATCCTTCCGGGCGGGCGGATCAGCGAGCCGGTCCAAGGCCTGCCGGACATCCTGTCCGGACGCCAGGCCGGCCTGCTGGACGTGGCGCTCAGCCCCACCTTCGCCACCGACCGGCTGGTCTATATGAGCTTCACCGAAGCCCGGGACGGCGGCAACGGCACCTCGGTGGCACGTGGCCGCCTCAACGAAGACGAGACGCGTATCGAGGACGTGGAGGTCATCTTCCGCGCCGTCCCGGCCTACGACAACCAGATGCACTACGGATCGCGGCTCGTGTTCGACCGCGAAGGCCGGCTGTTCATCACCCTGGGTGAGCGCTCCGATCTCGAGACCCGGCCTCAGGCCCAGGACCTGCGCAGCCACCTCGGCAAGATCGTGCGGATCAACGCCGACGGCTCGATCCCGCAGGACAACCCCTTCATCGGCCGCCAGGGCGCGCTGCCCGGGATCTGGTCGCTCGGGCACCGCAACGTCCAGGGCGCGGCCCTGCATCCGGACACCGGCGAGCTCTGGATCGCCGAGCACGGCGCGCGCGGCGGCGACGAGATCAACATCGTGCGCGGCGGCCGCAACTACGGCTGGCCCACGATCTCATACGGGCTGGAATACTCGCGCGAGCCGATCGGCGAGGGCCTGACCCAGCAGGAGGGTCTGGAGCAGCCGCTCTACTACTGGGACCCGGTCATCGCGCCGGGGGGCATGGCCTTCTACACCGGCGACCTGTTCCCGGAGTGGCGTGGAAACCTGTTCGTCTCCGGCCTGTCGGGCGAGCACCTGGCGCGGCTGGTGCTCGACGGCGAGCGCGTCGTCGGCGAGGAGCGCCTGCTGGTCGACCAGAACCAGCGCATCCGCGATGTCGCGGTCGGTGGCGACGGCTCCCTGTGGGTCGTCACCGACGAGTCCGAAGGCCGGCTCATGCGGATCACGCCCGCCGTCCGCCGCGTCGATTAAGCGAGCCCTGTGACCTTCGACCAGATCACCACCCTGGCCGTCCTCGCGGGGGTCTTCCTCGCCTTCGTGCTGGACAAGGCGCGGGCCGATCTCGTGGCGCTGTCCGGTGCGGCGGTTCTCCTGGCCCTTGGTGTCGTGGCGCCGTCCGACGTCCAGCGCGCCTTCGCCAGCCCGGCCATCATCGCCCTGGCCTCGCTGTTCGTCCTCAACCGCGCGCTGGAACGGACAGGAATTCTGCGCCTGGTGATCATCGGGGCGGCGCGCCAGGTGCGCCGCTTCGGCGTGGCGGCGCTGGGCGGCGTCTTCGCCATGGTCGGCGGGGCCTCGGCCTTCATGAACAACACCCCCGTGGTGCTGCTCGCGGCGCCGGTGGTGCGCGACATGGCCCGGCGGCTCAAGATCCATCCCCGGCGGGTGCTGATCCCGCTATCCTACCTCGCCATCATGGCCGGGGCCTGCACCCTGATCGGGACCTCGACCAACCTGCTGGTCGACGACATGGCCGCCGCCTCGGGCCTCAGGCGGTTCGGGATCTTCGAGATGGCGCCCGTGGGCCTGAGCCTGGCGGTCGCCGGTGTGCTCTATCTCAGCCTCGTCGGCTGGCGGCTTCTGCCCGCCGAGCGCGCCGACGACCTGATCGCCGAGCCCAAGGATCTCCACAAGCGACCCGAGCGGTCCAAGCTTCGCCCCTGGGCCGCGGCCCTCGCCGTGGGGATGTTCATCCTGGTCGTCACCCTGGCGGCGCTGGGGGTCGGCCACATCGCCGCCCTGGCCTTCGCCGGCGCCATCGCGCTGGTGCTGCTGCGCGTCCTGTCCCTGGACGAGGCCTACGGTGGCCTTCAGCCCGACATCCTCCTGCTGATCGCGGGCATGCTGGTGCTCGGGATTGCGATCGAGACCACGGGCCTGGCCGAGAACGTGATGCGCAGCCTGACCGTCTGGCTGACGCCGTTCCACCCGCTGGTGGCGCTGGCGGTGCTCTATCTGGTGACGCTGATCCTGACCGAGATCATGTCCAACGCCGGCGTGGCGGTCCTGGTCACGCCGCTCGCCGTCGCCCTGGGGCAGGCCCTGTTCGTCGACCCCCGGCCGTTCGTCGTGGCGGTGATGATGGCGGCCTCAGCCGCCTTCGCCACGCCGGTGGGCTACCAGACCAACACCATCGTCTATGGCCTGGGGCGATATCGCTACATGGACTTCGTGAAGGTCGGCCTGCCGCTGAACCTGCTCACCTGGCTGGTCGGCCTGTGGGCGATTCCGCACTTCTTCCCGTTCGCGGGGTGAGCGTCGTCCCGGACGCCGCGCAGCGGCGATCCGGGGCCTAAACGCGGGCGACGCCGTCGAGCTTGGTCCCTAGCGCTGCGCGCTGCGGCCAGGGTGACGACTAGATGTGAATTGCGTGTCCCAAGGCCCGCAGCGTCGCCTCATGGAAAGCTTCGCCCAGCGTCGGGTGGACGTGGATCGTCCCCGCCACGTCCTCCAGCACCGCGCCCATCTCCAGCATTTGGGCGAAGCTGTTGGACAGCTCCGAGACGTGCTGGCCGACGGCCTGGATGCCCAGGAGGCGATGGTCGTCCTTGCGGGCGATGACGCGCACGAAGCCGCCGTCGTCGCCGGCCTCGATGGCCAGCGCGCGGCCGATGGCCATCAGCGGGAAGCTGGCGGTGATGACGTCGTCGCGGCCTTCGACGTCCAGCGGCCCCAGGCCCGCCGAGACGATCTCCGGCTCGGTGAAACAGACCGCGGCGATGGTGACGGGGTCGAAGACCGCGTCATGGCCGGCGATGATCTCGGCCACGATCTCGCCCTGCGCCGAGCCCTTGTGGGCCAGCATGGGCTCGCCGGTCAGGTCGCCGATGGCCCAGACGTTGCGCATGGAGGTGGCGCAGCGGTTGTCGGTCTTCACGAACGGCCCGGCCATGGCCACGCCCATGTTCTCCAGGCCCCAACCTTGCGTGCGCGGACGGCGGCCGACGGTGACCAGCACCTTGTCGGCGTCCAGCCTGACGGCCTCGCCGTCCTTGGTCGTGACGTTCAGCTGGCCCTTCTCGAAGGACCCCGCCTTGGCGCCCAGAAGCAGCTTCACGCCGTGCTTCTCGAGCCACTTGGTCACCGGATCGGTCAGAGCCTTGTCGTAGAGCGGCAGGATGCGTTCGGCCATTTCCACAACCGTCACCTCGGCGCCCAGCTTGCGGAAGGCGATGCCCAGCTCCAGCCCGATGTAGCCGCCGCCGACCACGGCGAGCCGGCCCGGAACCTTGTCCAGCGACAGGGCCTCGGTCGAGGAGATGACGTCGCCGCCGAACTTCAGGAAGGGCAGCTCGACCGGCTCGGAGCCCGTGGCGAGGATGACGTGCTCGGCCGAGATGGTGATCTCGCCCTCGTCGGTCCGGACCGTGCAGGTCTTGGCGTCCGAGAAGGTCGCCCAGCCCTTGATGACCTTGACCT
>CAMPGL010000053.1 GCA_946885435.1 uncultured Brevundimonas sp.
AGTCGCCGGCGTGGTAGAACAGCACCTCGTCGTAGTCGTCGTTGTTGTGGAAGAACGGGATCTTGATCGCGCCCGGATCCGTCTCGAACGGGCGTGGCGCAAAGGTGCAGACCACGAACCGGTCCGACAGGAAGGTCGTGTGGGCGCTCGGCGGCAGGTGGTAGCGCGCCGACAGCACCGGGCGGATGTCCTTCACGTTCAGGCGCGCGGGCGCCAGCTCCCCGTGCCATCCCACGGCGTCCAGCGGATTGTGCGGGAAGGTCACGGTCGAGACCTCGCCCCGCTTCTTGATGCGGACGGCGAAGTCGCCCTCCTCGAACTGGTGCGCCTTGAAGGCCTCGTCGATGACCGGCGTCTCGAGCATGGCCGGGTCGAAGATGGCGTGCGGGCCGAGCAGCCCCCGGTCCGGCAGGGTGTAGTGGCTGTTGGTCGCCTCGATCATCAGGACCTGAAGCTCACCTTCCGGGTTCAGCCGCCACATGGTCCCGCGCGGCAGATAGACATAGTCGCCCGCCGACACCCGCATCCGGCCATAGTCACAGAACAGGTCGGCCGCGCCGCGATGGATGAACAGCAGCTGGTCGCCGTCGGCGTTGCGCGCCAGGTCCGGCATGGCCGAGGCCAGCTTCCAGAAGCGTACCTCGACCGAGCGGTTGTGCAGCACGACCGGCGCGTCCCAGGGCGAACCCGAAGCCTCGTTCAGGCCGTTCAGATCATAGGCGCGCGGGCGCAGCGGCCCCTCGAAGCTGGTCCAGCCTGTCGGCGGCTTGCGGTGATAGAGAAAGGCGGCGGGTCCGAAGAAGCCCTCCTTGGAAATCTCACGCTCGTAGGTGCCTTCCGGCAGGTCGGCGTGGGCCTGTTTCGAATGCACCCCCTGCGCGCCGCGCACCGGGATCCAGTTGCCCTTGGCCATTCGGTCCTCCTGAGGTCGTCGCGGCCTTCCTACACCGGTCAGGCGCGCGCGGTCACGCGTCCGCCGCCCCGTTCGATCGCGTCGAGCAGGTCCATGACGGAATCGAGCGTGTCGGCCTCGCGCGCCGGCTTGTCCCAGCGGATGCGGCTGACGCGGGGAAAGCGCATGGCCACCCCCGACTTGTGCCGTGAGGAGCGCTGCAGGCCCTCGAAGGCGATCTCAAGCACCAGGCCGAAGTCGCGGGTCGCCTTGACCGACCGGACCGGTCCGAACCGCTCGATCGTGTGGTCGCGCACGAACTTGTCCAGTTTCTTCAGCTCCTCGTCGGTGAAGCCGAAATAGGATTTGCCGACGGGCGTCAGCGCGCCTTCGTCGGTCCAGACGCCGAAGGTGAAGTCGGAATAGAAGCTGGAGCGTTTCCCCGAGCCGCGCTGGGCGTACATCAGGACGGCGTCAATGACGTGCGGGTCGCGCTTCCACTTGAACCACGGCCCCTTGGGGCGTCCGGCCACATAGGGGCTGTCCCAGCGCTTGAGCATCAGGCCCTCCGCCGCCGCGCCCACCGGCGGATCGGCGCGCAGGGCCGCGAGCTGGTCCCAGTCGGCGAAGTCGACGATCGGCGACAGGCTGAGCCGGTCGGCCCCCATCCGATCCACGAAGGCGGACAGCCGCTGGCGCCGTTCGATCAGCGGCAGGCCGCGCAGGTCCTCGCCGTCTTGCGACAGCAGGTCATAGGCGACGACGCCGACGGGATGACTGGAGAGCAGCTTGGCGTCCGCCGTCTTGCGGTTGAGCCGCTGCTGCAGGTCCGCGAAGGGGGCCACCTCGCCGTTGCGGATGACCAGCAGCTCGCCGTCCAGCACCCCCTCGAAGTCCAGGGCCTGCAGCAGGTCCGGGAAGCTCTTCGAGATCTCGTCGCCGGTGCGGGAATAGATCCGCCGCGCCTCCCCCTCGAAGGACAGCTGCACCCGGATGCCGTCCCATTTCCATTCGGCGGCGAAATCGGCCGGATCGAGCGCGTTGATCTCCGTCTCGTCGAGCGCATGGGCCAGCATGACGGGGCGAAAGCGGCCGGGCGCCTCGCCGGGCCTTTCGGCGCGGCCCTCCAGCCAGGCGAACAGCTCGCCGTAGGGCCGCTGCTGGTCGTGCCAGACCTCCTCGATGTCGGCCGCGTCGACCGGATCAAGCCCCTCGGGCCGGATCATGGCCAGCGCCGTGCGCGCCAGCCGCGCCGACAGCCCGACCCTGAGCGCCCCGGTGACCAGCTTGAGCAGGGCCCAGCGCCCCCGTGCGTCGAGCGCGTCCAGCCAGCGTTCAAGCAGGGCCGGGACCTCCGCGCGCGTGGCGGTGCGCAGCGCCTCGACCACCTCCGACAGTTCAGGCTCGCGGTTGGGTCGATAGTCGGGGTCGGGGGGCCAGATCAGGGACACCGTCTCGGCCATGTCGCCGACGTAGTCCCAGGACCAGCCGAACAGCACCGGATCGACCCGGGCCTCGACCGCCTTGCGGATCATCGCCGGCTTGGCGGCGGTGAAGGCCAGGTCGCCGGTCAGCGCCGCCAGGGCCCAGCCCCGGTCCGGGTCGGGCGTCGCCTTCAGATAGTCGCGCACCAGCACGAGCTTGGCGTTGCGCGACGAGGTCAGGGCCAGTCTGTCGAGAAGCTCCGAAAAGGCGCGCATGGCCCTCTAACGCACGGCGCCGCTCGCGGTTGGCAAGCGAAAACGCCCCGGAGGTCTCCCTCCGGGGCGCCGACGCCCGGCCTTGTCCCAGGCTTACTGGAACAGGCCGAAGAGGACCGAGGCGATCACGCCCGTGGCGATGGCGGTCAGAACCACGTCGTTGCCGACCCGGGTGTACTGATAGCCGCGGGGCGGAGCCGACAGGCCGTAGCGGCGGTGGTCGACCACATAGCCCCGGGTCCGCCAGTGAGCCGGAACCCGGTCACCCCGGCGCCACTGGCGCTGGTAGTAGCCGCGCGGCGCCTGATAGCGGCCGGCGTAGTAGCGGCGCTCGGCGCGACGTTCCCAGCGATCCTCGCGACGCTCTTCGCGCGCCTCGCGGCGGTCTTCGCGGCGATCCTGACGGTCTTCGCGGCGGTCTTCACGGCGGTCCTCGCGCCGATCTTCACGCCGTTCCTGGCGATCCTCGCGGCGGTCCCGGTCATCGCGCCGCTCATAGCGGTCACGGTCGCCGCGATACTGCTGGGCCTCGGCGATGCCGGCGGAACCGGCGAGAACCGAAAGCGCGACGGCGGCGGTGAGAAACTTCTTCATGATCACACTCCAACTGGCGGGGCCGGAGGGGGTCCCGGCATGTCCGTCGTTGGATCCGTGATGCGGTATCGAGCCTGAGCCTCGCCTGAACGGGCCCGGTCATCCGCCGTTCATGCAGCCGCGCGTCAGGCGGCCTGACGCAGCGCTTCGCGGCCTGATGCGCACCGGCCGAGGACCTCGGCCAGCGCCTTGAAGTCGATCGGCTTGTTCAGATAGGCGTCCGCACCGGCGGCGAAGCCCGCCTCATGATCCTCGGCGCGCGCCGAGGCCGAGAGCACCACCACCGGGGTGTCGCGGTTGGGGCCGTCCGTCTGGCGCAGCTTCCGGGTGGCGGTCAGCCCGTCCATCACCGGCATGTTCACGTCCATCAGGATCAAGTCGAAGGGCTCTAGCGCGGCGGCCTCCAGCGCCGCCTGTCCGTGCTCGGCCGCCACCGTCATATGGCCCGAGGAGGTCATCCAGGCGTCGATGATCATGCGGTTGACCGGGTGATCCTCGACCACCAGCACCTTCAGCGACTGGCCGTTCTCGATCTCGGCGGTCAGCGGCTGGGCCGCGCCCGGCTTGGACCAAGCCACGACCTCGGCCTCCACCTCGAAGGTGAAGGTCGAGCCTTCGCCCAGACGCGAATCCACGCGGATCGTGCCGCCCATGATCTCGGCGAGCCGGCGAGAGATCGTCAGGCCCAGCCCCGTGCCGCCGAACCGGCGGGTCGAGGAGTTGTCCAGCTGGGTGAAGGGCTCGAACAGCTTCTGCAGGTCGCCGGCCGCGATGCCCGGCCCCGTGTCGGTGACGGCGAACTGAAAGCGGACGCGGCTGTCGCCGATCTTTTCGCTGGTGATGCGATAGGTGATCTGGCCGCTCTCCGTGAACTTGATGGCGTTCGACAGCAGGTTCTGGAGAATCTGGCCGACGCGCACGGGGTCGCCGCGCACCACCGCGGGGGTGTCGCCGACGAACTCGGCGTGGAACGCCAGATCCTTCGCCTTGGCCTGAGCCGAAGCGACTCCTGCGACGCGGTCGTTCAACTCCTCGACGCTCACGTCGACCACGTCGAAGGCCATCTTGCCGGCCTCGATCTTGGTCATGTCGAGGATGTCGTTGAGCAGGGCCAGCAGGCTGTCGCCCGAGTTGCGGACGATCGAGACGTACTCCCGCTGGGTCGAATCCAGCCGCGTGGCCGACAGCAGCTGGGCCGCGCCCAGCACGCCGTTCATCGGCGTGCGCAGTTCGTGCGAAATGACGCCCAGGAACGCGGACTTGGCGGTGTTGGCGGCGTCCGCGCGGTCGCGCGCGGCCTCCAGCTCCTCGATCAGATGGGCCTGATGCTCCTGGAAGGCCTTGATGCGGGCCTCCTTCACAAGGGTCATGACGACGTGGACGAACAGGCCGGCGCCGATGAAGGGCAGGCAGGCCACGAACGGCCAGAACAGCTCTGTGCCCCACAGGCTGCCCGCCAGGATTACGCTGACCAGCGAATAGGGCGAGGAGATCACCATCGCCTGCTTGGGGCTGGAGCGCAGCTGGGTGAAGACCAGCAGATAGCCGCTGACAATGAAGGCCATGGCCAGCGGCTTGCCGAAGGCGGCGTCCGAGAACCATGCCAGCACCGGCGCGACGGCCCAGGCCACGGTGGTGGCGGTGGCGACCGCCGGAAAGATCAAGCCGTAGCCGGCGCCGACGCGGGCGGCGACGCGCTTTTCGAACCAGCCGCGCACGAAGCCGGCGAACAGGGTCAGGGCCAGCCAGCCGGCGGCCGGCGTGACGCCGATCGTGGCGGCCAGCGCCAGGCCCCAGCTGAGGATCAGGCCATAGCGGAGGTACTGGGTCTGCAGGATGGCGGACAGGGCCTGGGCCGCTTCGCTCTGCGGCTGACGCACGGCGGGTTCGGGACGCGCCGTCTCGCCCGGGGTCTGCTCCGGTTCAGCCATCTATTCCCTCCACCCTATCCCAAGGTGGCGTGATCCTAAGTCCCTGAGTTCTAAGACGAGGTGAACGGACGAAGTCCGCCGAACGTCATTCGCCGGGCGCGAGCGCCTGGATCGACAAGGCGTGGACCGGTCCGGTCAGCTCTTCGGCCAGGCAGGCGTTGACCGCCCGCTGGCGCTCCAGACGGGACTTTCCGCGGAACGCCTCCGAGACGATTCGCACGTTGAAGTGGCTCTCGCCGCCGTCCCGGCCGTCGACGCCGCCCTCGTGGTGATGGCCGGCGTGCCGCGCGGAATCGTCCTCGATCACCAGGTCCTGAGGCGCGAAGGCGGCCTGAAGCTTGGCGCGAATTGACGCAGAGACGGGTCCTTCGCTCATTCCTGGGGTCCTTTCCTTGAAGGCGGCGCGAACGCGCCTACACTTGGGGAGAATGGACGACGCCTTTCAATACACCCCGCGCTTCACCGACATCCGCGTCAAACCGCCCAAGCCGGGCGAGGAGGCGGCGGAGGCCGACGTCCTGCGCCTCAAGCCGGGCGAGGTCGCCTGCGAATGGCCGGGCTGCCTGCGCGCGGCCGGCGCCCGCGCGCCCAAGTCGCGTGACATGCCCGGCGCCTACTACGAATTCTGTCAACCGCACGCCGCCGAGTACAATAAGAACTGGAACTTCTTCGCCGGCATGAGCGAGGGCGAGATCCGTGCCCGCCGCGAGGACGAGCTGACCACGGGCGGGCGTCCCACGTGGAAGATGCAGGCCGGCAAGCTCTCGCGCGAGGCCGCCGCCTTCGCCGCGAAATTCGGTACGGGAAACAACTCGGGGACCGGCTCCTGGCGCGACACCTTCGACGTGTTCGGCTCGACCCGCCGCCGCGCCGAGCCCGCGGCTGAGCCCGGCGCGCATCTGGGCAAGCTGGAGCGCAAGGCTCTGGCCGATCTGGACCTTGAGCCTGGCGCCGACCCGGCCCGCATCCGCATGCGCTATCACGACCTCATCAAGCGCTGTCACCCGGACATGAACGGCGGCGACCGCGGCGCCGAGGACAAGCTCCAGCGGGTGCTCATCGCCTTCCGGACCCTGAAGAAGGCGGGGCTCGCCTGACGGGCCAGCCGCCCGTCCTGATCGTCGGGGCCGGCCCGACCGGCCTTGCTGCGGCGCTGTTTCTGTCCCGGCGCGGCGTCGCCGTCCGGATCATCGACGAGGCGGTGGAGCCGACCCGCACCTCAAAGGCGCTGGGCGTCAATCCCCGTACCCTCGGACTGCTCGAGGAGACGGGGATCACGGCCCGGATCGAGGCTGAGGGACAGACGCTGCGCGCCCTGCGACTGCACCGGCGCGGCCGCCCGTTGGCCCATCTCGAGGTCGATTGGGCCGCCATCGGCGCCCAGCACCGCATGACCGTCCTGCCCCAGGCCCGTACGGAGGCGCTGCTGACCAGCGCCCTGGCGGCGTTCGGCGTTCATCCCGAGCGCGGACTGGGTCTTACGGCGCTCACCCAGGACGACACGGGCGTCACCGCCAGCCTGTCGGACGGCGACGAGCTCCGGGCCGCCGTCCTGTTCGGCGCCGACGGCGCCCATTCCGAGACGCGCAAGGCGCTCGGTCTCGGCTTTCCCGGCGACGGCTGGGACGAGCCCTGGCAGCTCATCGACGTCGACCTGACGGGCCCGCCCGCCGACGAGGGCTGGATCGACCTGCGCGAGGCCGGCCCCTTCGTCTGCCTGCCGTTCTCGGGCGGAACCTTTCGCCTGATCGGCTTCGGACAGCCGCTGCTCGACACCCTTCCCGAGGGCTGGACGGCGGGCGAGGTGCGCTGGCGCTCGGACTTCCGCATCTCCCACCGAATGGTCGAGCGGATGACCGTCGGCCGGGTCTGTCTCGGAGGCGACGCCGCACACATCCACTCCCCGATCGGGGCGCGCGGCATGAACCTCGGGATCGAGGACGCCTTCGTCTTCGCCGCCTGCGCCGCGGACTTTCTGGCCGGAGAAACGGGCCGGCTGGACGACTACGGCCGCCTTCGCACAGCCGTGGATTCCGCGGTCGTCCGCAACGTGCGGGGCGTCACCGCCGCCGTCCGCGAAACGTCCCGAACCGCCGACCTGATGCGCCGTCTGTTCCTGCCTGTCGCCATCCGGACGCCCGCGATCCGCAACCGGGTGCTGCGGATCGGCATGGGCCTCGACCACCCGGTGAGTGTGCGGTAATCCGCAGCCCCATGACCTCCCCGCTCGACGCCACGCCCGATCCGCTGCTCACCCTCGAACCCCACCGCCAGGTGACGGTGCGCGAGGCGCTGGGCGTGGACTCGGACATGCGGGTGCCGATGTTCACCGAGCGCGACAGCCACGTGCCGGACATCGACGAGGCCTACCGCTTCGACCCGCAGACGACGCTGGCGATCTGCGCCGGCTTCGCCCACGACCGGCGGGTGATGGTCCAGGGTTATCACGGGACCGGCAAGTCGACCCACATCGAGCAGGTCGCCGCCCGTCTGAACTGGCCGCTGGTGCGAGTGAACCTCGACGCGCACGTGTCGAGGATCGACCTCGTCGGCAAGGACGCCATCGTCCTGAAGGACGGCAAGCAGGTCACCGAGTTCCGCGAGGGCATCCTGCCCTGGTCGATCCAGCGCCCGATCGCCCTGGTGTTCGACGAATACGACGCCGGCCGTCCCGACGTGATGTTCGTCATCCAGCGCGTGCTTGAGGCGCAGGGCAAGCTGACCCTGCTCGACCAGAACCGGGTCATCCGGCCGAACAAGTGGTTCCGCCTGTTCGCCACGACCAACACAATCGGCCTGGGCGACACCTCGGGCCTCTATCACGGCACCCAGCAGATCAATCAGGGCCAGATGGACCGCTGGTCGATCGTGACCACGCTCAACTACCTGGACCACGACGTCGAGGCCGAGATCGTGCTGGCCAAGGCGCCGGAGTGGAACACCGCCGACGGCCGCCGCGCCATCGCCGCCATGGTCCGTGTCGCCGACATGACGCGCAACGCCTTCATGAACGGCGACATCTCGACCGTGATGAGCCCGCGCACCGTCATCACCTGGGCCCAGAACGCCACCATCTTCGGCGGCGATATCGGCACGGGCTTCCGCCTGACCTTCCTCAACAAGTGCGACGAGCTGGAACGGCCCACCATCGCCGAATTCTACCAGCGCGCGTTCGGGGAAGACCTGCCGGAAGCGGCGACGCGGGTGAAGGTCAGCTAGGCCTCACCACTCCAGCACGCGACCGTTCCAGCCGACGAAGCGGTGCTCGTTGCGGCCCGCGTTGGCCTCGATCTGATCGGCGATGCCGCGCACGCTAGTGGCCACATCGATGGTGGCGCCCGGGCCGCCCATGTCGGTCTGGACCCAGCCGGGATTGACTGACAGCACCGCGATGCCGCGCGGCTGGGCGGCGCGGACCCACAGGCTGCGGGCCAGCATGTTCTGAGCGGCCTTGGAGGCGCGGTAGGCGTCATAGCCGCCCGAGGTGTTGTCCGCGATCGAGGCCATGCCGGTGGACATGAAGGCGACCACGCCGGCCCGGTCGCGCACCCGGTCGATCAGGTCCCAGGCCAGTCGCGTGGGGCCGAAGGCGTTGGTCTGGATGACGCGGTCCACTTCGACGTCCGAGGCGCCCTCGAGATCGGCGGGGCCCATGATCCCGGCGTTGAGGAACAGCAGGTCGAGCGGGCCTTCGATGCGGGCGGCCAGCGCCCTGCGGTCCGCCGCGACCGCCACATCGGCGCGTTCGATGGTCAGGCGCTCGGCGCCGGACAGGCCCTTCAGCGCCGCTTCGCCCCCGGCGTCCCTGACAGTGGCGATCACGCGCCACCCGCGGCGCAGATATTCCTCGGCCAGGCCAAGGCCCAGCCCACGCGAGGCGCCTACGATCAGGGCGGTCTGGTTGCTCATCGGTCGTCTCCCGGTCCATTCTGCTGATGGAACAACAGGTAGGGAGGAGCGGCGCGATGCGCATCGGGGCCGTGGTCATCGTGACGCTGGCGGCGGTCGGCCTGGCGGCCTGTCCGGGACCGCTGCAGCCGCCCGTGGACAGTCCCGCCTTCAGCTGGCTGCAGGCCCAGCACGACGGCGGGCCGATCTCAGTCACCTACGAAGTCTATGGTCCGGAAAGCCTGTCGGCCTGCGGGGTGGTCGCCGACGGCCATGATGCCGATGCGCCGCGGAGGCTCTACGCCTATCGGCTCACGAACGCCGAGACGGAGGAGGGTGTCGGCTGGCTGGGTCCGGCCGTCACCGCCGAACCGGGCTGGACCGAAGCGGACTGCCTGGCGCGGATCGAGACGCTGGCGCCTTAAGCCGCGCAGGCCTCGAAACCGGCCTTCAGCGCGGCCTCGTCGAGGTTGCGGCCGATGAAGACGGCGCGGCTCCAGCGGCGCTCGTCCGGGCGCCAGGGGCGCTGCAGGTCGCCTTCCAGCAGCATGTGCACGGCTTGGAAAACCAGCCGGCAATCCTCGCCCTTCACATTGATGATGCCCTTGGCGCGCAGGATGTCCGGTCCCTGCTCGGCCAGCAGCTTGTCCAGCCAGCGCGTGAAGGCTCCACCGTCGATGGGCCGGTCCAGCGACAGGGACACGCCCCTGATGTCGTCCTGGTGCGCGTGGCCGCGGGGACCGTGGTGGTGCTCGTGCCCGTGGTCATGGTCGTGATGATCGTGGCCGCAGTGCTCGTCGTGGACGTGGCCCGGCGCGCCGTGTTCCGGGTTGTCGAACTGGGGCCGTAGCTCGATGATCCGGTCGAGATCAAAGCCGTTCAGGCCCAGCACCGCATCCAGCGGCACATTGGCGCGCTCGGCCCGGCGGATCGGCGCCAGCGGGTTCAGAGCGCGCAGCCGGGCTTCGACCGTCTCCAACTCCGCCTCATCCACGAGGTCGGTCTTGTTCAGAATGATCTGGTCGGCGAAGGCGACCTGTTCGCGCGCCTCCTTGGAGTCATCCAGCCGCTGCATGACGTGCTTGGCGTCCACCAGCGCCGTGACGCTGTCGAGCCGCGTGCGGGCCCGCACGTCCTCGTCCATGAAGAAGGTCTGGGCGACGGGGCCGGGGTCGGCCAGGCCGGTGGTCTCGACGATGATGGCGTCGAAGCCGCCTTTCCGCTTCATCAGGCCGGAGACGACGCGGATCAGGTCGCCGCGCACGGTGCAGCAGACGCAGCCGTTGTTCATCTCGAACACGTCCTCGTCGGCGCCGACGACCAGATCGTTGTCGATGCCGATCTCGCCGAACTCGTTGACGATGACGGCGTAGCGCTTGCCGTGATCCTCGGTGAGGATGCGGTTCAGCAGGGTCGTCTTGCCCGCTCCAAGATAGCCGGTCAGCACGGTGACGGGGATCTGGGCGGGCGAGGTCTGGGCTGCGGCGGTCATGCCGCGTCACTTAGTCGTCCGCCCGCCCCGGCGGAAGGGTCAGATCCAGTCGCCGCGCCGCTCGCGGATCCGCGCGGCCGACGCCGCCTCGTTCGACGGATCGAAACTCCGCTCCTCGCCCGCCACCCGGGCCATGCTTTCGTACTCGTCCGCCAGCTGATTCAGCGCCTCGGCGACATCGCCCGGCGGCAGTCCGCGCGACAGCCGGCGGCATCTCGACGCCTGCTCGCGCAATCTCTCAACAGTCTCCACCATCATCCAAAATCCGCCTGACGCGGCCTCTTATGTCAGTTTCCAACACATGGGCGCGCGGACGGTTCGAGCGGGGCCGTTAAAAAAAACAGCCGCTTAAGCTGTGGACAATCGGGAACTCAGCACTCGGCGCAGCCGGCTTGCCCTGTCGTTTCGACCTGGATGGTGGCGTGGCCGACCCCGAACCGAGCCTTCAGCATGGCCGCGGTTTCGCCGAGGAATCCCGGCGGCGCGGGGTCCTCCCGGACCAGATGTACGGTCAGGGCCCGCTCGGTCGTCGACAGGCTCCAGACGTGGAGATGGTGCGCCTCGGTCACGCCCGGCAGGGCGGCCAGGGTCCTCTGCACCTCGTCGACGTCGACATCGGGCGGGGCGCTGTCGAGGGCCATGTCCAGCGACTCGCGCAGCAGACCCCAGGTGCCCCAGAGGATCACCGCCACGATCAGCAGCCCGACGACCGGATCGATCCAGCTCCAGCCGGTGAGGAAGATCAGGCCTCCCGCCAGGACCACGCCCAAGGAGACGGCCGCATCGGCCAGCATGTGCAGCCAGGCGCCTCTTGCGTTGAGGTCGTGGTGGCGCGCCGACATGAAAAGCAGCGCCGTGCCCAGGTTCAGGACGAAGCCGATCCCGGCCACGATCATCACGGTCGAGGAGGCGACCTCGGCGGGCGCCGTCAGACGCCGCCCGGCCTCGATGGCGATAGCGCCGCAGGCGAAGATCAGCAGCACGGCGTTCCCGAGCGCGGCGAGCACGGTCGCCTTGCGGAAGCCGTAGGTGCGTCGCCGGCTGGCCGCCCGGCGCGCCAGCCAGGCCGCGCCGCCGGCGAGCGCCAGGCCCAGCACGTCCGACAGGTTGTGCCCCGCGTCGGCGACCAGGGCGGTCGAGCGCGAGATCAGGCCGAAGCTGAACTCCACCGCCACGAAGGCCAGGTTGACCAGCAGGCCGATCCCATAGCGCCAGTCCTCCGGGGCGGCGTGGTGGTGATGCCCGTGGCTGTGCCCGTGGGCGCCGTGGACATGATCATGCGAATGGGAGTGTCCGCTCATGCGGGGTGGGTCGCCACGAAGACGGCCAGGGCGATCAGCGCCAGGCCGAGGATCACCCCTTCATAGCGCGCTAGCCGCTGAAGGCGGAAGCGTTCGACCCCGGCCATGGCCAGGCTGGAGAGGGCGACCATGCCGACCACGGTCCCGGCCGCGAACGCCAGGGTCAGCAACGCCACCACGCCCCAGCCGTGCACCCCCGCCCCGACATAGACCGGCAGCAGCGCCTCTCCCGGCGACAGGGCCAGAAGGCCGATCAGACCCCAGGCGGCGGCTGCGTCGGTCACGGGCGGGCGC
>CAMPGL010000054.1 GCA_946885435.1 uncultured Brevundimonas sp.
GGGCGCTGAGATGAGGACGCGAAAAGCCCTGTTCGACGGACTGGACGGCGACGCCCTCCGCGCCCTCGGCCTGCGACTGTTGATCGGCCTCGTCTGGTTCGGCGTCGCCATCGGAGGTGCGCTTCTGCTGCGTGAAGGAGCCTTGGCGTTGCGGCTGGCGGGCTTGATCGCGGTCGGACTGCCTCCGCTGATCTGGATGTACCTCCTTCAGCGCCAGGCGCGGGTGGACGAACTCGAAGCCCGGCTCGCCATGGTCGCCCAGGCGCAGGGATGCTGGTGGGCGGTGAGCTTCGGGGCGGTGATGTATGGCCTGAACCAGTTCACCGGCAGCCCGGTGAACGCCGTCCTGCTCGCGATTCTTCCCGCTGGAGCCTATTTCTTCGGCGAGTTCATGGCTCAGGTCGCTCGGGCGTCCCTGCAGCGCAGCTCCCGGGAGGAGTGAGCATGATGAACCGCCTCAAGGTCCTGCGCGCCGAGCGCGACTGGAGCCAGGCCGACCTCGCCTCCCGGCTCGGGGTCTCGCGCCAGACCGTCAACGCCATCGAGACCGGCAAGTACGATCCGTCCCTGCCGCTCGCCTTCAAGATCGCCCGTGTGTTCGGGCAGCCCATCGAAGCCCTCTTCATCGACGGCGAAACCGTCGCCTGATCCCTCTCAACCTTCCCCTAGGAGTAGCCTGATGACCTTCCTCAACCACCTTCGTTCCACGGCCTCGCGCCTGACCCGTATCGGCGCCGGCGTCGCCCTGGGCGTCGGCCTCGTGGCCAGCTTCGCCGCCGAGCCGGTCATGGCCGCGCGCCTGACCGTCCAGGACGCGCCGGCCGCCGCCGCCGCCGCGGCCGCCGACCCCGCCATCTGGGTGATCCGCGACGCGGACTCGACCATCTATCTGTTCGGCACCGTCCACCTGATGCGGCCGGGCCTGGACTGGATGACGCCCGAGGTGCGCGACGCCTTCACCTCGGCCGACGAGCTGTGGCTCGAACTCGACGACCCGTCGGACCAGGCCGCCGCCGTCCCGCTGATCCAGCAGTATGGCATCTCGCCCCAGACGCCGTTGTCGACGCTGCTGACCACCGAGGAGTTCGCCACTCTCGACACCGCCGCCCGCTCGATCGGCCTGTCGGGCGCCGCCATGGACCCGATGCGGCCCTGGCTGGCCGGCCTGACCCTTTCGGTCGCCCCGCTGACCCGCGCCGGCTTCGACCCCAGCGCCGGCATCGACATGATGCTGCGCACCCAGGCGGTCGAGCGCGGCCTGCCGATCCGCGGCCTGGAGACGATGGAGCAGCAGATTCGCTTCTTCGCCACCATGGACGAGGCCGACCAGATCGCCTTCCTGCGCCAGACCCTGGACAGCTACGAGAGCGCCGCCGAGATGCTGGACCAGCTGGCCGGCCACTGGTCGGCGGGGGATATGGACGCCCTCTACGCGTTGGGTGGAGCCGAGCTGAAGACCCAGTACCCGGGCTTCCACGACATCCTGCTGACCAACCGCAACGCCGACTGGGCGCGCCAGATCCAGGAAGAGCTGGCCGGCTCGGGCGACGTCTTCATCGCCGTCGGCGCCCTGCACCTGGCCGGTCCGGACAGCGTCCAGGAGCAGCTCGAGGATCTCGGCATCGAAGCCGAGCGGCTCTGATCCAGGCCTGATCGAAGCAAGCGCGCGCCGGTCCCCCGACCGGCGCGCGTTTTCCGTTGAGGGCCTTCGCGCTCGCCCCTATGGTCCGCCCACCTCCGGCGCGGGCGTAGTTCAGAGGTAGAACGTCAGCTTCCCAAGCTGAATGTCGTGGGTTCGATTCCCATCGCCCGCTCCAGCTCCTCCTCGGACTGGCGATAGTGCGCCCAGGCTTCCTCCAGCCGGATCATGTTCATCGGCGGCTTGCGCAGGAAGGGCTCGTTGGAGTGGAAGTGGCCTGAGCCCTCGACGATGCCGGTGTTGACGGCGGCCGGCCGGGGCGTGCGGCGGTGAAGCATGCGGCGCTCGGCGGTCAGCAGGGCGATCGTGGCGTCCCAGGAGAAGAACTTCCCCAGCACCTTCAGCACATCACGTTTGGGCGTGCGGTCGAGCCGGTCGCGGACCTCGGGCGTCAGGCGGCGGGCCACCTCCGCCACATAGTCGGCCTCGCTGAGCAGGAACAGCCGGCGGAGTTCCGGCAGGATGTCGCGGATGCGGTCGCTGTGCGCCGCCCAGGCCCAGCCCTGGAAGCGGGTGAAGTCGAGGTCGTCGGCGGGCTCCAGGCCGAAATGGCAGCCGTAGATCGAGAAGACCTCGGGGCGGTCGCGGGCAGCCGACAGTTCGGCTTCCATGGCCGCGAGACCGCCCGCCAGCGGGAAGCAGTCGTCCTCAAGCACGATCAGGCGGTCGTATCGCTCACTGAGGTGCTCCAGCGCGTTGAGCATCTGGCGCGCCATGCCGCGGTGGCCCAGGTGAGCGCGGACCTCGCCCACCGGATATGCGCGCGCCACCTCCGCGCAGGTCAGGTTCGCCGTGCCGAAGTCGGCGCGGCTCTGGGTGCCGTCGATCCAGACGTGGACGTCCGCGATCCGGCCCTGCAGGCGGATGCTGTCGAGGACAGAGCGCAGATGCTCTGGCCGGTTGAAGGCCAGGACCAGAATGGCGGCCTGAAGGTCTTCCTGAGCTGAGTTTTGCATCGATCGCCTCCCCGTTTGAGGCGAGCCCGGAAGTGAACGCCGGACAAGCAAGCGTAGCGGGCGACGGACGTCCGCTACGCTTGCCGATTGAGCGCCTGGAGGGGTCAGCTCCGGGCGGTGGACCGATTGTCGCTTTAGGAGGCCGCGCCTTCCTGAAGCTGTTCAGCGCGTTGGTGGTGCATCTCGATCGGCTCGATGACGCTCTGGGCGTGCTGGGCCAGGGCCGCGTTCTCGTCGTTGTCCGCGAAGCCGCGGTGCAGGGCCAGCGCCTCCTCGTGGGCGGCCACCTGCTGGGCGATGTAGACGCGGTCGAACTCCTCGGCCGAGGAGGCGGCGCGCAGGTTGTCCAGCATGCCCTGGCGGCGCTCGTCCAGCTCTGTCGGCAGGGTCTCGCCGGCCGCCTGAGCCGCGGCGCGCAGCCGCTCCGAGGCGGCGGTGTGGTCGGTCTTGATCATCTGGGCCAGCTCACGGACCTGGGCGTTCTCGGTGCGCTCCAGCGCCATGTCGGCGGCCTGGATCTCGTACATGTCGCCCATGGCGGCGTTCATGACGTAGCCGTCGACGGTCTGGCCGGCGGTCATGGCCGACACGGAGCCGACCGCTTCGGACGTGGCGTCCTGGGCGGCGTTCACGGGGTCGGACTGGCCGGGATTTTCCTGGTTGTTGCAGGCGGCCAGCGTCAGGGCGGCGGCGCCGCAGGCGAGAAGGGTCAGGCGAGTCTTCATGGGGGATGTCCTCCGTTGCTCGGGAGAGGAACCTCCGTTCACGACCTCGTGTTCCCGGGTGTCTGACAGCCGACGCAGCAAAAAGGCCGGGGCGGAACCCCGGCCTTCTCACACTTCAGTCCGGTGAGCGCCTCAGAAGGCGAAGGTCACCTCGACGCCGCCCTGATGGCTGTCATAGGCTTCGCCCATCCGGCCGCGGTAGCCGACCGAGATCTCCGCCGGACCCCACTGAGTGGCCAGGCCGGCGCCCAGCAGCGTCTGGCCGCCGTCCGGGTCGCCCGGATCGAAGGAGAGGGGCAGGGCGGTGTTGCCGGCCAGGCCCACGGTCACGTCGTCGCCGTCGTGGCTGAGCACGTCGCGGTAGCCGGCTTCGGCCCAGACGTTGACGCCCGAGCCCATGCCGCCCTGCAGCCGCAGCACGGCTTCGGCCGACACCTGGTCCACGCCGCGCGAGGCGACCTGATGCTGGGCGGTGACGCCGCCTTCCTCGACGTAGCCGTCGACCTCGGTCGAGATCCAGGACAGGCCCGCGCGCGGGATCAGAGACCAGCCGCCCATGCCGAAGACCATGCCGCCCTCAAGCTTGGCGCCGGTGGTGGTCCCTTCGGTCGAGCTGGTGTTGATCACACCGGCCAGGGCCGTCTGACGCATGATGTCTTCGTACTTGTCGAAGCTGACGCCGGCCGAGGCGTTCAGGAACATCGCGCCCGAACGCCAGCCCGCATAGGCGTCGAAGGACACGCTCTCGGCGTCGAAGTTGACCAGGTCGACCGAGACTTCGCCCTGGCGGGCGCCGAACATCAGGCCGCCGCGCAGGTTCGGCGAGACATTGCCCTCGGCGCCGGCGACAAAGCTGGTCGACTCGATGTCGCCGCCCGGAATGTCGCCGCGCTCGTCCAGAGAGCCCTGCTCATAGCCCGCACCGACGAAGATGCCGCCGTCCATGTCCTCGAAGCCGCCGTAGCCGAGACGGGCCGTGGCCGCGTCCAGGCCGCCGGCGCGCGAGCGCACGCCGATCTCGGCCTGAAGCGCGGAGTGGGCGCCGAGGTCGAGGTAGTAGATGTGATCGACGGCGACCGCCGCGAGCAGGCGTTGGCCGGCCGCCGTGGGGTGCACGGAGTCCCAGTAGATGTAGCTGTCAGGCGTGGCGCAGACCGTGGCGCCGACCAGACAGGTCTGGGTCACATTGGTGAAGCCGAAGCGCCCCGGCGCGGCGAGCACCGCGTTGAAGGCCCGGTTCACATCCATGTGGATGATGTTGGTGTTCGGGTTCGCCGCCGCGCGGGCGGTCAGCTGGCTGAACAGCGCCGCGTTGAAGGTGTTGGTGGCCTGGGTGGCCAGGCCCTGGGCCGGGCCGCCGGCGAACTGCGGGGTCGCGCCCAGGTTCGGCAGGTTGGGCACCAGGATGGTGCCGGCGCCGGCCGCGGCGATCGTATTGACGATCAGGCCGATGTCGGCGGCGGCGGCGGCCGAGACGCCGTTGATGTAGCCGAACGGATCGGGGTTGGCGCCGGCCAGCGGCAGGCCCTGGAAGATGTTGTTGGCGCCGCCATAGACGGTGACGAGGTCGTCACTGTCGAAAGCGCCCGTGGCGCCTTGATACATGGCGAGTTGCGCGCGCATGCCCGGGGGGAAGGCTGACAGGTCGGTGCGGGCGCCGCCGTAGGCGTAGTTGATGCTGCCGGTCACCGACCCGCCGACGCGGGCCTGGGTGAATCCCAGCAGCTCGACCCAGACCGGACCGTTCGAGAATCGGCCCTGGAAGTAGGGGGGTGACAGCGGCTGCGCGCCGCCTGTGGCGGCGTAGAGATTTCCGTTGTCGGACAGGCTGTCGCCGAAGGTGATGATCCGACCGTAGTCCTGGGCCGAGGCGGCGCCGGCGGCGGCCAGGCCGATAGCGAGCGCCGAGGCGGCCGCGAAGAGCTTGATGCGCATGGGTTCTCTATTCCTCCGAGACCGTCTGGAAGCGGCCTTCGGGGGTACTCTGAACCTGTCGTCACGGCATGCAAGATGCCGCTGCGTAAGCTTGGCGCAGAAATCCCGCCCCTGTAGCGGGAAGGCCGCTACGGCCCGACGTCGCGCGGATCGTCGGAGCCGTCATCCACCGGGCGCGGCAGGCTGATGGCGATGCCCAGCGCCTCGGCCAGCCGCGCGTCGCGCCGGTAGACGTCCTCGCGGAAGGCGACCGAGCCCTGGCCCGTGACAAAGGCGGTCCAGTAGAGCAGGCGCACCGAGATGTCGCGGCCGGTCTGGACACGCGTGGTCTCGCGGGAATCGAGGGCGGCGTCGAACTGGGCGAGCCGGTCCGGCGCCGGCGATAGCAGCAGGCGCGCGAAATCCACCGCGTTCTCGACCCGCACGCAGCCGTGGCTGCGGTGGCGGAACGCGTGGCGGAACAGGGCCTTGGCCGGGGTGTCGTGCAGGAAGATGGCGTAGCTGTCCTGCAGCTCGAACTTCACCAGGCCGAGCGCGCTGTTGGGACTGGCCCGCTGCACCACCGTGCCGTTCACGATGTACATGTTGTTGGCGCGCAGATAGCCCGCTCCGCGCGGCAGGATCTCGTTGCGGGCGATCGAGGCCGGCACGTACCACGGCGGATTGGCCACCACCGAGGCGAAGGGACGCTCCAGGCTCGGGGTCTGGTTGGCCGCGGTGCCGACGACCACCCGGTTGGAGTGCGTCGGCCGTCCTTCGTGCCAGTAGACCATGATGGCCGCGGCGGTGTTGACCTCGATCCGCTCGGGATTGAGCTCGCGGCTGAGCCAGCGGCGGCGCTCGAGATTCAGGGCGATCTGCCGCGCGCGGTCCTCGGCCGAGGCGCTCAGCGCGGCCATGGTGCCCTGGCCGATGACGCCGTCGGAGACCAGGCCGTGGCGGACCTGGAAGCGCCGGACCGCGCCTTGCAGGACGTCGCCGTAGCTCGTGCCGTTTGGATCGACCATCGCCTGTTCGTCGCGCGGCAGGTCGCCCTCGGCGATCAGGCGCGCCACCAGCGCCGGGACGCGGCGGTCGGTGTCGCCGGGCCGGATCGGTCCGGTGTTGGCGAAGGCGGGCCAGCCGCCGTTCAGCGCCATGTCGCGATAGCGGACGTAGCCGGCCGAGAGGTTGGTGTAGCCGATGTCGGTCGGCGCCTGGGCGTGCAGCCAGTCGGCCAGGCGGTTGGTCGTCAGCGCCTGGGCCAGGCCGGCGCCCAGCAGGGGCCGGTTACGCTGCATGTCCCACAGGTCCTCGACCGTGGTCGGGTCGACCCGGCCCTCGGCCAGCACCTTGGCGTAGTTCAGGGCGGCCACCGTCAGACGCATGTCCGCGCGGCCGGGATCGGAGACGGCGCCGACGGCGTCGAGGTGATCGTTGGGGTCCAGCCCGTGCCGGTCCGCCTGGGCGATGGCGCGGCCCAGCGCGCTGACCCGCTCCGGCGTCCAGGCCGGCCGCCAGCCGATCGCCTCGTAAAAGCTGCGGATGTCGCCCTGGAGCGCGACGGGCTGCGACGACAACTGGTCGTTGAAGCTGGCGTAGAAGGCGCTGTCCCCGCCCTGCGGCTGGGCCTGGGCGCGGGAGGCCAGCAGAGCGGAAATCGCAACGCCGACAGCCAGTTCACGTCGATTGAGAGACATCAGTGCGCCCGTCATCGGACCCGACACGGGCCCTGTTCAGGGCTTAACTTAACGACGTTCAAGGCAACAAAAAAGCGCCGGTCCGAAGACGGGCGCTCTCCTGTTGCATCGGCGCAGCGTAGCCGTGCGGGCGAAGCTTACTTCTTGAGGAAGCCGCCGAACTTGTTGGTGAAGCGCGACACGCGGCCACCCCGGTCCAGCAGGTGCTGGTTGCCGCCGGTCCAGGCCGGGTGGGTGTTCGGATCGATGTCCAGGTTCAGCGTCGCGCCTTCCTTGCCGTAGGTCGAGCGCGTCTGATAGGTCGTCCCGTCCGTCATCACCACGGTGATGAAGTGATAGTCGGGGTGGATGTCCTTTTTCATCGGCCTTCTTACGTCCCGGCGGCGATCAGATCGCTGCGAAAATGAAAAGCCCGCCGGGTTCCGGCGGGAAGCCGGCGTCCATACACGGACCTGCCCCAGGAGGCAAGAGCGCCCATGAGCCAGGCCGACCCGTCCGGCGGATTGTCCGAGCGTCCATCCACGGGCGCGCTGCTGGTCGAGCAGATGTCCGAGGCCGCGGGCCGGCGGGAGCGCAAGCGCGACCTGCGGCCGCTGGGGCGGCTGATTCCGTTCGCCATGGCGCACAAGGCGGACCTGCTGCTGTCCCTGATCTTCCTGGTCCTGGCGACCATCGCCTCCCTGTCCCTGACGGTGGCGGCGAGGGGCGCGATCGATCACGGCTTCGAGGACGGCGGGGCGCAGATCGACCGCTGGTTCCTCCTGCTGGGGGCCAACGCCCTGTTCCTCGCCGCGGTGACGGCGGCGCGTTATTTCTATGTGACCAAGACCGGCGAGCGGATGGTCGCGGACCTGAGGCAGGCGGTGTTCGGCCATGTGCTGACCCTGGACCAGGCCTTTTTCGCCAACATCCGGACCGGGGAGGTGCTGTCTCGCCTGACGACCGACATCCAGATCGTCGACACGCTCCTGACCACTTCGGTGTCCTATTCGCTGAGGAACATCCTGATGCTGATCGGGGCGACCGCCATGCTGGCGGTGGTCAGCCCCAAGCTGACCGGCCTGGTCATGCTGATCGTGCCGCTCCTGATCGTGCCCCTGTTCGTCTATGGCCGGCGGGTGCGGGCCCTGACGGTGGCGTCGCAGGACCGCTTCGCCCAGGCGGTGGGCTTCGCCGGAGAGAGCGTCGAGGCGCTGGAGACGGTTCAGGCCTTCGGGCGGGAACGCACGGCGTCAGGCCGTTTCGCCAGAGCTGTGGATGAGGCTTTCGGCGCGTCCCTGAAGCGCATGCGCGCCCGCGCGGTGATGACCGCGGCCATCATCCTGGTGATGTTCGGCGGCGTGACCCTGGTGCTCTGGCTGGGCGCGCGCGACGTGCTGGCGGACCGGATGAGCGAGGGGGCCCTGATCCAGTTCGTGCTGCTGGCGGTCTTCGCCGCGGGCGCGGTGGCGGCGCTCGGCGAAAGCTGGGGGGACGTCCAGAAGGCGTCCGGCGCCATGGCCCGGATCGAGGAGCTGATGCGCGCCACGCCCGCCGTCGCCGCGCCGTCCGACCCGGTCGCCCTGCCTGAGCCGGCGCGCGGCGAAGTCGAGCTGCGCAGCGTGGACTTCGCCTACCCCGGCCGCCCGGACCTGCCGGCGCTGAAGGGCTTCGGCCTCGTCGTCCGGCCCGGCGAGACGGTGGCCCTGGTGGGCCCGTCGGGCGCGGGCAAGTCGACGGTCTTCCGGCTCCTGCTGCGCTTCTATGATCCCGACAGCGGCGCGGTGCTGATCGACGGCGTCGACATCCGCCAGGCCGATCCGGAGGCCGTGCGCGGCCGTCTGGCCTGGGTGTCGCAGGAGGCGCCGCTGTTCTCGGGCTCCGGCGCCGAGAACGTCCGCTTCGGCCGCGAGGACGCCGACGAGGCCGCCGTGCGCGCCGCCCTGTCCGAAGCCCAGGCCCTGCACTTCCTCGAGGCGCTGCCGAAGAAGCTGGACGAACCCCTGGGCGAGCGCGGCCGGTCACTGTCCGGCGGCCAGCGCCAGCGGCTGGCCATCGCGCGCGCCCTGGTGCGCCACGCCCCGATCCTGCTGCTGGACGAGGCGACCTCGGCGCTCGACGCGGAGAACGAGCGTCTGGTCCAGGCCGCGCTCGACCGCGCCATGCAGAGCCGCACCACCCTGGTCATCGCCCACCGCCTGGCGACGGTGCTCCGCGCCGACCGCATCGTGGTGATGGATGAAGGCCGGGTGGTGGAGGAGGGCACCCACGCCCAGCTGGTGGCCCAGGGCGGGCTCTATGCGCGTCTGGCGGAACTCCAGTTCCGGGCGGACTAGCGCCCCGGCTTGCTGGTCCACATGGCGGCGTCCGCTTCGGCCAGCCAGGTTTCGGGATCGTCCTGGTCGGTGAAGGCGCGGACGCCGAAGGCGCCAGCGAGGGGGACCGTCTCGCCGCCCCATGCGAAGCCGTCGGCGGCCAGGCGCTCGATCAGGCTGTCGGCCTTGTCGCGACCGGTGGAGGCGTCGGCGCCGAGGAGCAGCAGCGCGAACTCGTCGCCCCCCAGCCGGCCGACGGCGTCGCTCTCACGCAGGTTGGCGGTCAGGATCTCGGCGGTGCGCACCAGAGCGGCGTCGCCGGCGGCGTGGCCCAGCCGGTCGTTGATCGCCTTGAAGCCGTTCAGGTCCAGGTAGAGCAGCACGGCCGAGGTCCCATGGCGGCGGCAGAAGGCCATGGCCCGGCTCAGCTCGCGCACGAAGCCGCGCCGGTTCAGCACGGGGGTCAGGACGTCGCGCTCGGCCAGCGCCTGGGCGGCCTCCAGCTCGGCCTTCAGGCGGGCGATCTCGGCCTGCAACTGCTCGACGGAGGCTTCGGTCACGCGGGCTCCCAGGGGCGCGAGAATCGGCTCGCCGCCCGGCCGGGCGATGATGGCGGCGCTCGGTTGCGGGCGCAACGCCGCCTGCCGCCCGTGGTCGCGCGACAGGCGGCAAAACCGGACTCCACTTTTGCCTGTCGCGCTCTATGCTCCGCGCCTTTCCGGGGACCCCCTCTCGCGCATGACCCAGACCTCGACACCCGTGGCCATCATCATGGGCAGCCGGTCCGACTGGCCGACGCTGAAGGGCGCGGCCGAGACGCTGGAGGCGCTAGGCGTCGGCTACGAGGCCAAGGTGGTCTCGGCCCACCGCACGCCGGAACGCCTGTTCGATTTCGCGCGGGGCGCGGCGGACGCGGGATTCAAGGTCATCATCGCCGGCGCCGGCGGCGCGGCCCACCTGCCGGGCATGGCGGCCTCGATGACGACCCTGCCGGTGCTGGGCGTGCCGGTCGAATCCAAGCTCCAGAACGGGCTCGATTCGCTGTTGTCGATCGTCCAGATGCCGGCCGGGGTGCCGGTCGGGACGCTGGCGGTGGGCGCGGCGGGCGCCAAGAACGCCGGCCTGCTGGCCGCCCAGATCCTGGCGCTGTCGGACGCTGCGTTGGCCGGGCGGCTGGCCGACTGGCGCCAGCGCCAGACCGACTCCATCCCCGAGACGGTCGAGGACTGAGTGACGCTTCCGCTGGCCCCCGGCTCCACCCTCGGGATCCTCGGCGGCGGCCAGCTGGGCCGCATGCTGAGCCAGGCCGCGTCGCGGCTGGGACTGAACGTGGTCATCCTCGATCCGCAGGAGAACAGCCCGGCGGGCCGCGTCTCCCAGGGCCAGATCGTCGCCCCCTACGACAACGAGACCGCGCTGAAGGTGCTGGGCAAGTCGTGCCAGGCGGTGACCTTCGAGTTTGAGAACGTGCCCGCCGCCTCGGTCGAGACCCTGGTGGCCTCGGGCACGGAGGTGGCGCCGGGCGCCAAGGCGCTGGCGGTGGCGCAGGATCGGGTCGAGGAGAAGACCTTCCTCAACGCCATCAAGGTGCCGACCACGGCGTTCGCGGTGATCGACGACCTGGCGTCGCTCAGGGCCGCCGTCGCCTCGCTGGGGGCGCCGGTGCTGCTCAAGACGCGGCGCGAGGGCTATGACGGCAAGGGCCAGGCCTGGATCAAGGCGGCCAATCAGGTGGCGCGGGCCTGGAGCGCGATCGGCGAGCGGCCCGCCATCCTGGAGGCCAAGGCCGACTTCGTGCGCGAGCTGTCGGTGATCTGCGCGCGCAGCCGCGACGGCTCGATCGCGGTCTATCCCCTGTCGGAGAACCGCCACGAGGGCGGCATCCTGAGGACCACGCTCGCCCCCGCCAGGGTGGAGGCCCAGACCAAGGCCCAGGCCACCCGCATCGCGCGGCGGATCCTGGAGGGCCTCGACTACGTCGGGGTCATGGGGGTCGAGCTGTTCGAAATGCCGGGCGGGCGGCTGCTGGTGAACGAGATCGCGCCCAGGGTCCACAACTCCGGGCACTGGACCCAGGACGGCTGCCTCTGCGACCAGTTCGAGCAGCACGTCCGCGCCGTCGCCGGCTGGCCTCTGGGGCCGACCACGGCGCATGCCCGGGTCGAGATGACCAACCTGCTGGGCGAGGAGGCCGGCCGCTGGGCCGAGCTGGCCGCGCGCAAGGACACGGTCGTCCATCTCTACGGCAAGGGCGACCCCCGCCCCGGCCGCAAGATGGGCCACGCCAACCGGGTGATGAAGCTCTAGTCCTCGCGGACGCGCTTCTTGCGGAAGGACGGGTTCAGGACCTGCTTGCGCAGGCGGATGGACTTGGGCGTGACCTCGACCAGTTCGTCGCTCTCGATGTAGGCGATGGCCTGTTCCAGCGAGGGGCGGCGCGGCGGGGTCAGGCGGACGGCCTCGTCCTTGCCGGCGGCGCGAACGTTGGTCAGCTGCTTGCCCTTGATCGGATTGACGTCGAGGTCGTCCGAGCGGCTGTTCTCGCCGATGATCATGCCCTGGTAGGTCTTCTCGCCGGCGCCGACGAACATGACGCCGCGCTCCTCGAGGTTCCACAGGGCGTAGGCCGCGGTCTCGCCGTCAGAGTTGGAGACCAGCACGCCCTTCAGGCGACCCTCGATGGGGCCCTTGTGCGGCTCGTAATGGGAGAAGACGCGGTTCAGCACGCCCGAGCCGCGCGTGTCGGTCAGGAACTCGCCCTGGTAGC
>CAMPGL010000055.1 GCA_946885435.1 uncultured Brevundimonas sp.
GGCGGATGGCCGAGATGTTGCGCTGGACCGGGTCATGGATGTCCAGGCTGTCGTGATAGAAGGCCGACAGGGCGCCGACCGTGCCCACCATGATCGACATCGGGTGGGCGTCGCGCCGGAAGCCCTCGAAGAAGCGGTCGAACTGCGAGTGCAGCATGGTGTGCATCGTGATCGAGCGCTCGAAGGACTCGTACTCCGAGGCGGTCGGCAGCTCGCCCCGCAGCAGCAGGTGGCAGACCTCGATGAAGTTGGACTTCGAGGCCAGCTGGTCGATCGGATAGCCACGGTGCAGCAGGATGCCCTTGTCACCGTCGATGAAGGTCAGCGCGCTCTCGCAGGCCGCGGTCGAGGTGAAGCCCGGGTCGTAGGTGAAGGCGTCCGTCTCCGCATAGAGCTTGCGGATGTCGATGACGTCCGGACCGGTCGAGCCCTTGAGGATGGGCAGGTCGACTTGCTTGTCCTGGTACGTCAGCGTGGCTTTGTCGGTCATCGTGAAATCCTGCTGGGCCGGGGGAGCGGCCGAATGTTGGCGGCTTTATAGCGGCTCAAGCCACGCTGGAAAGCGCATCGTCCAGTCGGGCCAAGCTCTCGGCCTGTCCGAGGGCGGAGAGGATCTTGGCCAGGTCCGGCGACACGGCCCCGCCGGTCAGGGCGGCGCGCAGCGGCGGGCCGACCTTGCCGAGCCCCACACCCTCCTCCTCGGCGAAGGACTTGATCTCGGCCTCGAGCGCGAAGACGTCCCAGCTCTGGAACAGGGCCAGGCGGGCGCGAAGGCGAGACAGCCGGTCGCGCGCTTCGTCGGTCAAGGCGGCGCGCGCCTTGTCGGTGAAGGCGAACGGCCGGCGCACGAGCGCGAAGGCGCACTGGTCCGCCAGCTCGAGCACCGTCTTGGCGCGGTCCTTCACGAAGGGAACGGCGCGGGTCAGCCGGTCCTCGTCGCCCTCGGCCAGGTCGTGGCCGCGGCGCATGAGGGCCTCGAGCGTCAGCTTCGCCAGCCGGTCGTCGTCGGCGAGCCTGAGCCAGTGGGCGTTGACGTGCGCGAGCTTGTCGAAGTCCAGGCGCGAGGGCGCGCGGCCGACCTGGTCGAGGTCGAACCAGGCGATGGCCTGTTCGTCGGAGAACAGCTCGTCGTCGCCGTGGCTCCAGCCCAGCCGGGCCAGGTAGTTGCGCATGGCCTCGGGCAGGTAGCCCATGTCCCGGAACTCGCCGACGGACTGGGCGCCGTGGCGCTTCGACAGCTTGGCGCCGTCCGGGCCGTGGATCAGCGGGATGTGGGCGAAGACCGGCCGCTCCCACCCCATGGCGTCATAGATGAGCGCCTGGCGCGCGGCGTTGTTCAGGTGGTCGTCGCCGCGGATGACGTGGGTGATCCCCATGTCGTGGTCGTCGGCCACCACGGCGAGGTTGTAGGTCGGAGTCCCGTCCGAGCGCAGCAGCACCAGGTCGTCCAGGTCCTTGGCGGCGAAGCGGACCTCGCCCTGGACGGCGTCTGAGACGATGACGTGCTCCACTTCCGGCACGCGGAAGCGGACCACGGCCGGGCGGGCGAGGTCGTCGACGCTCGGCGTCCGGTCGCGCCAGGGCGAGCGCAGGGCGCGGCCTTCGGCCTTGGCCTGGTCGCGGGCGGCCTCGGTCTCCTCGGCCGACATGAAGCAGCGGTAGGCGCGGTCCTTGGCCAGCAGCTCCTCGACCACTTCTCGGTGGCGCGGGGCCTGCTGGAACTGGAAGACCGGCTCCTCGTCGGAGGACAGTTCCAGCCAGGCGAAGCCGTCGAACAGCACCTGGACTGCCGCGTCGGTTGAGCGTTCGCGGTCCGTATCCTCCACGCGAATCAGGAACTTGCCGCCGTGGTGACGCGCGAAAAGCCAGTTGAAGAGCGCCGTTCTCGCGGTTCCTATGTGCATGGAGCCGGTCGGCGAGGGGGCGATACGGGTGACGACAGGGCGGGTCATGGCGCCGGGGGTTATAACGCCCGAGGGCGAAGCGCCTAGCGCCAATCCGGGCTTGGCCGCGCGGGCGCGCGCTTGGCTGAGTGATCAGGTCGCGGCCCAGGCCGACCGCTGGCGGCTGTGGACGCCGGTGGCTTTCGGATGCGGGTGCGCGATTTATTTCGCCCTGCCCGGCGAGCCGCCGGTGTGGCCGTTGCTGGTCGTGGCGGTCCTGATGGTCGGGGCGATGATCTGGGGGTGGCGGCGCCTAGGGCTGGCCTGGCTGATTCCGCTGACGCTGGCGGCGTTTCTCGCGAGCGGACTGGCCGTCGCAAAGCTGAGATCGGACGCGGTGGCCGCGCCGATCGCACCGGCCGGTGCGGGGATCGTCGGGATCGAGGGCTGGGTGGTCGATGTCTCCAGTCCCGGCACGCGCGGTGCGCGCGTGGTGCTGGCGCCGACCTGGATCGAGGGCCTGGACGCAGGGGCGATCCCGCACCGGCTGACGGTGAGCCTGCGCGGCGAGGCCATGCGGCCGGGCGAGGCCGTCTCGATCCGGGGCGTGCTGAACCCGCCGCCCGAGCCGGCCAGTCCGGGCGCCTTCGATTTCGGACGCAACGCCTGGTTCCAGAGCGTCGGGGGGACGGTGCTGAGCATCAGCCAGCCTCGGCCGGTGATCCTGCGCGAGCCGCCCTGGCCGCTACGGCTGAAGATGGCGATCAACGGCATACGGTTCGATCTGGGCCGTCGCATCGTCGAGCGCCTGGGCCAGCCGTCCGGCGGGATCGCGGCGGCCATGACCACCGGCCATGAGGCCTGGATCGCCGAGGCGGACGAGCAGGCCATGCGCGATTCCGGCCTGGCGCACATCCTGTCGATCTCCGGACTGCACATGGCGATCGTGGGCGGCTTCGTCTTCTTCGTCATCCGCCTGATGGTGGCCGCCTGGCCGTGGCTGGCTCTGCGCGCGCCGGGCAAGAAGATCGCGGCTCTGACGGGGTCCGTGGCCGTGGGGATCTATCTGGTCGTTTCCGGCGCGCCGCCACCGGCGGAGCGGGCGGCCATCGTGGCCTGGGTCGCCTTCGCCGCCATCCTGCTGGACAGACGGGCGGTCAGCATGAACGCGCTCGCCCTCGCCGCCCTGATCGTGCTGCTGCGTCGGCCGGAGTCGGTGGTGCAGCCAGGCTTTCAGATGTCCTTCGCCGCCACCGCCGCGCTCGTGGCGCTCGCCGAGGCCTCGCCGCCCAGACTGAAGGAGATCTCTGCGCCCTGGCCCATCGTCGCCTTCCAACGGGCGAGGTCGTGGCTGTTCGTGGCGCTGATGGCGAGCCTGGTGGCGGGTCTGGCGACCGGGCCGTTCGCCATGCACCACTTCAACCGCTCGGCGGTGTTCGGCCTGGCCGCCAACCTCGCGGTCGCGCCGATCTCCAGCTTCGTGATGATGCCGGCGCTGGCCGTTGGCGCGGCCATGGAGGCGGCAGGCTGGGGCGGTCCAATCCTGTGGCTCGCGGGTCAGTCCATTGACTGGATGATGGCCATCGGCCGGTTCACCGCCAACCTGCCCGGCGCGGTGGTGACGGTGCCGAGCGCGCCGGCGGTCGCCCTGCCGGTCGCCTTTCTCGGCATACTCTTCGTCTGTCTGTGGCGGGGCCGGTTGCGGTGGCTGGGCCTGCCCTTCGCCTGCGCGGTCCTGATCTGGCCAAGACCGCCCGCGCCCGACCTGTGGATCGGGCCGGAGGGAACCAATGCGGCGCTGCGGGCGGGCGAGGCAGTGCAGGTGGTGAGGCCCAATGTGCGGCTGTTCGCGGTCGACCTGTGGACCCGCCGACGGGGCCTGGAGCCGGCGTCGCCCGAGCTGGCGGAGCGGGTGTGCCGACGGTCGTGGTGCGCGCTGACCTCCGAGACCGGTTCGGCGGCGATCTGGTTCGGGCGCAGGGCGCCGGACGACGCCCAGCTGTCAGAGCTGTGTGCGGCCGGCGAAGTCGTAGCCATCCGCGCGCCGGTCGCGGATCTGCCGACGGCCTGCGATGGGCGGCTGGTTCTGGACGGCCGTGACTTCACCCGCGGCTCGGTCGAGCTGTGGCGGGGGGACGGCGGCTGGCGCGGCGTCTGGACGGACGACCTCAGGGGCGATCGCCCCTGGGTTCAGTGATAGCGGCGGATCAGCCCGACCAGCTTGCCCTGCACCTCGACCTGGTCAGGCCCGAAAATGCGGGTCTCATAGGCCGGGTTGGCGGCTTCCAGCGCGATGGAGGCCCCGCGCTTGCGCAGGCGCTTGAGGGTGGCTTCCTCGCCCTCGACCAGGGCCACGACGATCTCACCCGACGAAGCCGTGTCCGACTTGCGGATCAGGGCCATGTCGCCGTCGAGAATGCCGGCGTTGATCATGGAGTCGCCCGAGACCTCGAGCACATAGTGCTCGCCCGAACCCAGCAGGGCCTCCGGCACCGGGATGCGGTCCTTCTCGTGCTGGATGGCCGAGATAGGCGTGCCCGCCGCGATCTTGCCGAGCACGGGCAGTTCGCGAACATCATTGGCGGGCTGAGACGTGCCACCGCCGGTGACGACCTGCGGCCGGAAAGGCCCGCGCGGACGGCCGCCCATGGAGGCCTCCTCCGGCAGCTTGACCACTTCCAGCGCGCGGGCGCGGTGGGCCAGGCGGCGGATGAAGCCGCGCTCCTCCAGCGCCGTGATCAACCGGTGGATGCCCGACTTGGACGCCAGGTCCAGCGCCTCCTTCATCTCGTCGAAGGAGGGAGACACCCCGGTCTCCTTGATCCGTTCATGCACGAACATGAGCAGTTCGTGCTGTTTGCGCGTCAGCATGGCGGTCCTCGAAACCGAATCCAGTTCGTGGAACCTAGCGGAACAAACCGCAAACGTCCACAGGCTGTTCCTGTGGTGTTCCGGTTAAGGAGGCGTTACCCGAGGAGCGACCGCGTCGCGGCTTTTACGTCGGACTGGCGCATCAGGCTCTCGCCCACCAGCACGGCGGAGGCGCCCGCCGCCGAAACGCGCGCCAGATCGGCGGGCGTGAACAGGCCGCTCTCCGAGACCAGCAGCGCGCCTTCAGGCGCGAGCGGGAACAGGCGTTCGGTTACGGCGAGATCGACCTCGAAGGTGCGCAAGCTGCGATTGTTCACCCCGACCAGCGACGCGCCGAGCCGCCCGGCCCTCTCCATCTCCGCCGCGTCGTGGGTCTCGACCAGGGCGTCCATGCCGAAGCGCTTCGCCTCGGACAGCAGGTCGGCGGCGAGGGCGTCGTCGACCATGGCGAGGATCACCAGGATGCAGTCGGCGCCCAGGGCCCGACTCTCGGCCACCTGCCAGGGGTCGACGAGGAAGTCCTTGCGGATGCAGGGCAGGCCGACCGCCGCCCGGGCCGCGACGAGATAGGCGTCGTCGCCCTGGAAGCTCGGCGCGTCGGTCAGGACCGACAGGCACGCCGCTCCGCCCGCCTCATAGGCGCGCGCCAACGCCGGCGGGTCAAAGTCGTCGCGAATCAGGCCTTTGGACGGGCTGGCCTTCTTGATTTCGGCGATCAGGGCCGGGCGGCCCGGGGCGGTGCGCTCGGCCAGGGCGCGCGCGAAGCCGCGCGGCGGATCGGCGGCGAGCGCGGCGGCCTCGACCTCGGCGAGGGGCCGCGCGGCTTTTCGGGCGGCGACCTCCTCGCGCTTGTAGGTGGCGATGCGCTCCAGGATGTCGCTCATTCCACAGGCTCGTTGGTGACGGCGACCAGCCGGTCGAGCGCGGTGCGCGCCGCGCCGGCGTCCAGCGATTGGCGGGCCAGCTCGGCGCCCTCGGCCAGGGTCTCGGCCCGGTCAGCGACGACGAGGGCGGCCGCGGCGTTCAGCACAACGATGTCGCGATAAGGCCCGACCGCGCCGTCCAACAGCTCCAGCAGGGCGCGCGCATTGTCTTCCGGCGCGCCGCCGCGCAGGGCCTCGATGGTGGTGCGCGCCACGCCGGCGTCCTCCGGCGTCACGGTGAAGCGGCGAACCTGGCCGTTCCGCCATTCGCAGACCTCGGTCTCGCCGGTGGTGGTCAGCTCGTCCAGGCCCTGGCCGTGCACGGTCCAGCCGCGCACGGCGCCCAGCCGGCCCATGGTTTCGGCGATCGGCTGCAGCCAGCGCGGGTCATAGACGCCCATCACCTGGCGGCGCACGCCGGCCGGGTTCGACAGGGGCCCCAGGATGTTGAAGACGGTCCGAAAGCCCATCTCGGCCCGGACCGGCGTGACATGGCGCATGGCGGGGTGGTGGACCGGCGCGAACATGAAGCACACCCCGGCCTCGTCGAGCGCGCGTCGCTGCTGCTCGAGCGTCGCCTGCAGGTTCACGCCCACGGCGCCCAGCACGTCCGACGACCCCGACTTCGAGCTCAGCGCCCGGTTGCCGTGCTTGGCGACCTTCACCCCCGCGCCCGCGAGCACGAAGGCCGCCGCCGTCGAGACGTTGAAGGTGTGCTGACCGTCGCCTCCGGTGCCGCAGGTGTCGACCGCGTCGTAAGGATGCTCCAGCCGGATCATCGCCCCGTGCATGGCGCGCACGAAGGCGGCGATCTCGCCGACCGTCTCGCCGCGCACCCGGAGCGCCGTCAGCGCCGAGGCCAGCTGGGCCGGCGTCGCCTCACCCATCAGGCAGGCGGCGAGGAAGGCCTCCGCCTCGTCCTCGGACAGCACCCGGCCCTCGGCCAGGCGCGACAGGAGGGGCTTGAAGGCGTCGGACATCGCGGCCGAGCCTTACGCCGCGCGGGCCGGCTGAGGCCGCGCCAGCTTGAGGAAGTTGTCGAGCAGTTCGTGGCCATGCTCGGTGGCGATCGATTCCGGGTGGAATTGAACCCCGTGGATCGGCCGCTCGCGGTGGGCCAGGCCCATGATCTCGCCGTCCTCGGTCCAGGCGGTGACTTGAAGGCACTCGGGCAGGCTCTCGCGTCGGACCGCGAGCGAGTGATAGCGCGTCGCCGTGAACGGGTCGGGCAGGCCGGCGAAGACCGAGCGGCCCTCGTGCCGGATCGGGCTGGTCTTGCCGTGCATCAACTGCTTGGCGCGCACCACCTCGCCGCCGAAGGCCTGGCCGATGGCCTGATGGCCCAGGCAGACCCCCAGGATCGGCAGGTGCGGCGGGGCCTGGCGGATCATGTCGAGGCAGATCCCCGCCTGATCCGGCGCGCACGGCCCAGGCGACAGCAGCACGCCCTCGGCCCCCAGAGCCAGCGCCTCGTTGACGCCCATGGCGTCGTTGCGGATCACATGCGCGTCCGCCCCCAGCTCGGCCAGGTAGTGGACGAGGTTGTAGGTGAAGCTGTCGTAGTTATCGACGACGAGGATCATGGCCCCGGCTTCTAGGGCCGGACCCGGGCCGCGCCAAGGCAGGAGATCGTTAACCATGTCGGGGTGAGATCGCCCCATGCTCGAAGCGATCCACCAGGCCAAGGCGCTGCTCGCCGATCCGAAGTCCGGCGACGGCCTCGTCGGCGCCCTGTTCGCCGCCGGCTTTTGCGCCATGGCCGCGACGCTGCTGGCGGGCGCCGTGATCTTCGGCCAATTGGCCTGACCGCGACGCCCGCCAAGGCGGGTCAGACGAGGACGGCCCAGTCCGAATGGGCCGCGCGATGGTGCGGCGCGCGGCCTATGTCATCCCAAAGCGAAGGCATCGCGGCCTCGAGGTCGAGAATGTCCGAGCCCGGCTGGCAGATGACCGGCGCTTCGTCCGCCAGCTTGGGGCCGGCCTCGGCCGGAAGAACGAGCGGATCCATGTCGTCGGCCGACGGCGCCACCTTGTCCTCGGACAGAACCGGACAGATGATCGCGTCGCCGTCGTCGAACAGCGACGGCAACACCTGAGCGCCAGGGTCCTTGTCGTCAGGCTCGGCAGGCAGCACCTGCGGGCCGAGGTCCTTGGACGTGCTTCCCTGGCTGGGTGCGGACAAGGCGAAGGCGAAGTCGTTGCTGTGCAGTTCGGCCTTCAGCACGCCCTGGAGCGTGATCGTCACGCCGCTCTTGGAGATAACCGTATTGCCGGCGCCGTCGTCGGACGTATGCGCCAGGACGTCGGCGAAATCGGAGAAGCGCGACGGATCGAGCTGGATCACGTCCGACAGCACGGACCCCGCCTGGAAGTCCGTGATGACGTCCGCCCCGCTGGCGCCCGCGAAGATGAAGGTGTCGGACCCGGTGCCGCCAGTGAGCGTGTCGTCGCCATCGCCACCGATCAGCTTGTCATAACCGGATCCTCCGTCGATCAGGTCGTCGCCTGAAGCGCCGTGGAGGAAGTCGCCGCCGCCGCGGCCTTCCAGGGCGTTATCGTCGGAAGACCCGATGAGGGCGTCGTTATAGGCGCCGCCGATCACGTTCTCGATGCTGTCGAAGACGTCGCCCTCCGCTTCTCCGTACTGGTTGAGCCCGCCATCGCGCAGTCGCACCGTAACTCGTTCCGTCGAGTGGATGTACGAAACGGTGTCGGAGCCCGCGCCGCCAATGAGCACGTCGGCGCCGCCGCGGCCGAGCAGGATGTCATCGCCGTCTCCGCCTTCGAGGCGATTGACGGCCGAGTTGCCGCCGAGCGTGTCCTCGAACGCGGAGCCGATGAAGTTTTCGATGCTCGAATAGGTGTCGCCTTCAGCGTCTCCGCCTGCGCCGGCTCGCCATGACAGGGCCGTCACGCCGGCGGTTGATGCGGCATAGGTGACCGTGTCGATACCGCCGTTGCCGCGGAAGGTATCCGCCCCGCCGAAGCCTTGCAGCACGTCGTCACCGCCGCCGCCGCTCAGCACATTGGCTGCATCGTTCCCGTTAAGCACATCGTCGCCGCGGCCGCCGGTGGCGTTTTCGATGGTCACGCCGTTGGCGATGGTGAAGCCGCCCCACAGGCCGAAGGCGTAGGAGACGCGGCCGCCGCCGCCTTCCTCGTAGCGCAGGGTCGCGGCGCGCAGGTCGATCGTGGCGTCGGCCGAGCCGGAGTAGCGGATCTCGTCGGTCCCGCCGCCGTCCCAGATGGTGGAGTAGAAGTTGCCGGCGCCGTTGAAGTCCTTGATCTCGTACAGGTCGTCGCCGGTCGCCCACTCCTCGTTGACGCCGTACTTGTCCTGGATCACGGCGATGTCGAGCGCGGCCAGCGTGCCCTGCCAGCCGAAGTGGTCGACCTCGGTCCCGGTGATGCCGCCCGAGCGCGGACCGCCGTGGCCGGCGGGGGCGCCGTTGTAGGGCGCGTCCGGCGTCCAGCCGTCGTTGTAGGACATGATGGTGAAGACCTGCTGGCTCAGGCCCCAGTCCCCATAACCGCCGCCGAGGCCACCGGTGCCGCCGTCGGCGCCGGGCATGATCGAGGACCGACCGCCGTTGTCGTGCGGGTGAGACATGCCGTGGCCGTGGCCCAGCTCGTGGACGAGGGTCGGGAAGTAGAAGCCGCCCTGCTGCAGGCCCTCCTCGGTCCAGCGCACGTCGCCGGCGTTGAACTCGGTCTGGCCCTCGTTGGCCTCGTTGGGCGGGCTCATCCGACCCAGCAGGCTCGCGCCCACGCCCGGCGTGCCCTCATAGGTGATGAACTTGAAGTCCGCCTCGTTGCGGTTGTCGACCTCGATGTAGACGACGTCCGCCACCTGTTCGTAGAGGTCCAGGGCCTGGCGGAAGGCGTCCTTCTCCCACTGCTCCATGTTCTGGGCCTGGAGCATGGTGGCCAGACCCGGGTTGAGCGGGTCTTCGTCCACGAACACGTCGCCCTGCTTGGCGAAGTAGTAGGTGATGACGTTCTTGCCCTCGATCCCGAACTGGTTGGTGATGATCGGACCGTTGCCGTCGGGCGCGAGCGGGTTGGGCCGCGTGCCGTTGTCGCCGTCGGGATTGCGCGAGGTCCGGTCGACCTGGCTGCCCCAGTCCAGCGAATGCAGCGGGCTGTCGGTGTCGTAGAACGGCCGGTAGGCGTAGGGGTTGGCCTCCAGGTCGGTGGTGTCGACGAACAGCTCGTAGTCGCCGACGAAGTCGCCCGTGGTCCCGTTCGTCGAGTCCTGATCGTAGGCGCGGGCGTTGATGTAATAAGTGCCCGTGTAATCCGCCTGATAGGTCAGGAGCGCGTCCAGCCCCGACGGCGTGTTGGGCCCGCCGCCGTCGGCGCTGGTGATGAGATTGCCGGCGCTGTCGTAGAGCTCGATGTAGGCGTCCGCGAGGGGGATCAGGCTGGGGCCGCCCACGGTCAGGTACTGGCCGATGTTGTACCACTGACCCTCGGTCAGGGTGACGGCGAAGAAGTCCTGATCGCCGATAGCGTCGAGCGAGGCGATGATGTGCGGGCCGTCCACGGTGATGGAGCCGGCGGTGGCGATGGTGTCGCCGTGCTGGTCGAGCAGGCCCGTCGACTGGGGCGCATCCGGATCGAGCGGCGCCGAGGCCTTGGCGCACGAACTGCAGCCGCAGGCCAGCGAAAGGGTCGAGCCGGCCTCGGCCGGCAGGATCAGCGGCGTGGTCTCGAAGGTCGCGTCCGGGATCGGCGCGGGGGCCAGGTAGGACGTCTCGGACGCCCGGTCGAGGAACGACTGGCTTCGAGGCGCGAAGCTCGCGGTCTCGCTCCAGGGGCGCGCGCCCGGCGTGCCAGCGAGATCGAACATGTCATCGGAAACGGCCGCGCGATACGCGGCGAACATCGAGAAGCGGGCCATGGGTCCTCCCAGCGCGCCTTCGGCCGCCGCCCTCGGCGGCCCTCGGGGAGACGCGCGAGGCGGTTAACGTCGGGGTAACCTGAAGCGTTCCCGATCTATACTTGGATGATCGGTAGCAGAACGATCAAATACTCGCTAAGCGAGTAGCCGCGCGGCTGTCCGCTGCCAACGCTTGGCCCTATAGCAGAAGCGTGCCCGCAGGGCTGCGCGCCCATGCCGCGGCCCGGATAGGCCAGATGGCGATATAGGTCATGGACAGGGCGGGTCACCCACACTAGAGCGCGCGCCGTGAGCGCACATCACACATTCGTGAACGGCCGTCGGGCGGACCTGGATTGGATCCGGGTGATCGCCTTTGGCCTGCTCATCCTGTTCCACACGGCCCTCGTCTATGCGCCGTACGACTGGCACATCCAGTCGGAGCACCGGTTCGGATGGATGCCGGAGGCGCTGCTGCTGACCGGCCCGTGGCGGCTGACGCTGCTGTTTCTGGTGTCGGGCGCGGCGCTGAGGTTCATGACCGCGCGGCGGACGCCGCGTCAGGTGGCCAAGGCCAGGCTCGAGCGGCTGGGCCCGCCCCTGCTGATGGGCGTGGTGGTGCTGGTCTCTCTGCAGTCGTGGATCGAGGCGCTCGATAACGGTTGGTGGAGCCAGGGCTACCTTCCCTGGGTGGCGCGAGAGTTCGGGCCCGGCCTTTTCAACGGCGTGCCGGTCAACCACCTGTGGTTCGTCCTGTACATCGGGGCCTACAGCCTGGTGGCGGTGCTGCTCATGCGGCGCGAGGGTCTGGTTCCGCGCCTGGAAGAGAGGCTGTCCGGCGTGATTGGGGGCTGGCGCGTCCTCGTGGTCCCGGCGGCCTATCTGGCGCTGATCCGGGTGACGCTGTTTCCGGTGTTCGGCATCACCAACGGGCTGTTCTGGGACCCGTACAACCACCTGCTGTCGCTGGGCGCCTTCCTCTTCGGCTTCCTTTTGGCCCGGCGCGAGAGCGTCTGGGCGGATCTGGAGCGCTACCGCTGGGTGTCGCTCGGCGCCGCCGCGGTGCTCCTGCCGCTGATGATCGTGCAGTGGGCCCATCCGGGCGGCGGGGCCTTCCTCGGCGTGCCCAAGCATCTCGTCCAGGGGCTGGACCAGTGGGCGGTCATCACCGCCATCCTCGGCTTCGGCAGCAAGCACCTGCGCCGTGCCGACGGGCCGGTGCTGCGGTATCTGACCGACGCGGTCTTCCCCTGTTATCTGGCGCACCAGACCATTCTG
>CAMPGL010000056.1 GCA_946885435.1 uncultured Brevundimonas sp.
GAACCTACGACCAGCCGATTAACAGTCGGCTGCTCTACCACTGAGCTACCGCGGAACAGGGCTCATCGGGGCTGCGCCTATAGCAGGGGGATTCCCGCGGGCGCAAGCGCTGCCCCCGCGCGGATGAAAAAAGAGCCCGGCGACGAGCGCCGGGCTTTACTGAGTCTGGTGATGGGGTGTCTCCAAGAGAGAAGAAGACATCGCCAGTCGTGGGCTGGTTTGGTTAATCGGACGTGAATGCGGCCCATCCTGATCACTGACCCCGGCGACCCTCAAATCGCAGCCTTCCGCGAGGTGCGAGAGCGCGACCTCGTGGGCCGGCAGGGCCGCTTCGTGGCCGAGGGGGAGGTGGTGTTGCGCGCCCTGCTGTCGGACGCGTCCCGGCACGAGGCCGAGGCCGTGCTGATCGCCGAATCGCGCTGGCCCAGGCTGGCGGATGCGCTGGAGGCGAGCCGGGCGCCGGTCTTCACCGCCGGCCAGGACGTGATGGACGCCGTCGCCGGCTTTCACATCCACAGGGGGATCCTGGCCATGGGCCGCCGGGCCGAGCCCCTGGCGGCAGCGGACATGCTCGCAGAGCCGGATCGGGACGACATCGCCCTGGCGGTCGTCGGCGTTGGCAATCACGACAACATGGGCGGCCTGTTCCGCGCGGCGGCCGGGTTTGGCGCGCGCGGGGTGCTGCTCGATCCGGGCTGCTGCGATCCCCTCTATCGCAAGGCCATCCGCGTATCGGTCGGCGCGGCCCTGACGACCCCGTTCGCGCGGCTCGAGTCGGGCGCGGACATCGCCGAGGTCCTCATCGGTCTGGGCTACCAGCCGCTCGCCCTGTCGCCCGAGGGCGGCGAGCGACTGGCGGACTTGAGGCGAGACGGCCCAGCTGCCGTCGTGGTGGGCGCCGAGGGGCCAGGCCTGTCCGAGACCCTGATGGCCCGTTGCCGACGCGTCAGCATACCGATGGCGACAGGGTGGGACTCCCTCAACGTCGCGACCGCCGCGGCCATCGCCCTTCACCAGCTGAGGTTCGCCGCGCCGTCCTGAACGGACTATGCCGCCGCCGCCGGGCCGCGCTAGAACCGCCGCCATGTTCAGATCCGTTCTGGTCGCCAATCGTGGCGAGATCGCCTGCCGCGTGTTTCGCACCGCCCGCCGCCTCGGGCTCGAGACTATCGCCGTGCACTCCGAGGCCGACGCCGATGCGCCGCACGTGCGCATGGCCGACCGCGCCGTCCTGATCGGACCCGCCCCTGCGCGCGAGAGCTATCTGGATGCGCAGAAGGTGCTGGCCGCTGCGAAGGAGACGGGAGCCGAGGCGATTCACCCCGGCTATGGCTTCCTGTCCGAGAACGCGGAGTTCGCCGAGGCCGTCATGGCCGCCGGGCTCGTCTGGATCGGACCGCCGCCCGCGGCCATCCGCGCCATGGGCCTGAAGGACGCCGCCAAGGACCTGATGGACAAGGCCGGCGTGCCGGTCACGCCCGGATACCTGGGCGAGGACCAGAGCCTGGAGACGCTGCAGGCCGCCGCGGACCGCACGGGCTACCCCGTGCTGATCAAGGCCGTGGCCGGGGGCGGCGGCAAAGGCATGAAGAAGGTCGAGCGGGCCGCAGACTTCGCCTCGGCCCTGGCCTCGGCGCAGCGCGAGTCCAAGGCCGCGTTCGGCGACGACCGGGTCCTGATCGAGAAATACGTCACCCGTCCCCGGCACATCGAGGTCCAGGTCTTCGGCGATACGCATGGGAACGTGGTGCACCTGTTCGAGCGCGACTGCTCGCTGCAGCGCCGCCACCAGAAGGTCGTGGAGGAGGCCCCGGCGCCCGGCATGGACGCGGCGACTCGCAAGGCGGTGACCGATGCGGCCATCCGCGCGGCCAAGGCCGTGGACTATGTCGGCGCGGGCACGGTCGAATTCATCGCCGATGCGTCCGAAGGCCTGAAGGCCGACCGTATCTGGTTCATGGAGATGAACACCCGGCTGCAGGTCGAGCACCCGGTGACCGAGGCCGTGACTGGCCAGGACCTGGTCGAATGGCAGCTGCGCGTCGCCGCGGGCGAGCCCCTGCCGCTCAAGCAGGAAGAGATCGAACTCGACGGCTGGGCCATGGAAGCCCGCCTCTACGCCGAGGATCCGGCGAACGGCTTCCTGCCGTCGATCGGGCCGCTGGAGCACTTCCGCCTGCCGGACGACGACGAGGGCGTCCGCGTCGACACCGGCGTGGAAGAGGGCGGCAAGCTCAGCCAGCACTACGATCCGATGATCGCCAAGCTGATTGTCCACGGCGAGGACCGCGAGGCCGCCGCCGCTGGCCTGGCCGACGCCTGCTCACGCGTCGAGGTCTGGCCGGTCAGGACAAACGCCGGTTTCCTCGTGCGCTGCCTGGACCACCCCGACTTCCTGTCAGGCGAGGTGGATACGGGGTTCATCCCGGCGCGCGAGGCCGAGCTGACCACGCCCGAAAACACGGCCCTGGCCACCGCAGCCGCGCTTGGCGTCGAGGCGATCGAGGCCACCTGGCGCAAGGCGCCAGGCGAGGATCCCTTCACCCCCGCCTCGCCATGGAACGGCGACGGAAGCGGCCTGTTCGGCTTCCGCCTGAATGCGTCCCGGCGCTCGGAAGTGAGGCTGGACGGACCCGATGGCGTGGTTGCGGCCTCGACCGCTCCGGCGCCGGGCGGCCACCCAATGGACGGCGACCTGATGCTGACGCTCTCCGGTCGCGACTTCGCGGTTGGCGACGCCTCGGCGGCGAGCGTCATGGTCGATGGCGACGAGGTGACGGTCATCCAGCGCGGCGAGGCCCGCGTGGCCTTCGTCGACGGCGACGCCTTCGTCTTCCGCACCCCCAACTTCGCGGGCGCGGCAGCGGCCGGGGCGGCTTCCGACGGGGCGCTTCGGGCGCCCATGCCGGGCAAGATCGTGGCGGTGCAGGCCAAGGCCGGCGACGCCGTCAGCCTGGGCCAGCCCATCGTGGTGCTCGAGGCCATGAAGATGGAGCACGCCCTGACCGCGCCCTTCGACGGGGTGCTGGCCGATCTGCCGGCCAAGGTAGGCGATCAGGTCACAGACGGCGCGGTGCTGGCGCGGGTCGAGGCGGCCAGCTGACACCGGATACCGAACCCGGCGCGTTCCGGCGCGCGCTCTTCGCCTGGTACGACAGCGCCCCGCGCGAGTTGCCCTGGCGGGTACGGGGAGGGCGGCCGGACCCGTACGCCGTCTGGCTGTCGGAGGTGATGCTCCAGCAGACCACCGTGCCGCACGCGACGCCGTACTGGCTGGAGTTCCTGAAGCGCTGGCCGACCGTGTCGGATCTGGCGGCCGCGCCTGACGAGGAGGTCATGGCCGCCTGGGCGGGGCTTGGCTACTACGCCCGCGCCCGCAACCTGCTGGCCTGCGCCCGCGCCGTGGCTTCCGAACACGGCGGCGTGTTTCCCGACAGCGAAGCTGGGTTGCGGGCCCTGCCGGGCGTGGGGCCCTACACGGCGGCGGCGGTGGCCGCGATCGCCTTCGATCGGCCGGCGACCGTGGTGGACGGCAATGTCGAGCGGGTGATTTCCCGACTGTTCGCGGTCGAGACGCCGCTCCCGAAGGCCAAGCCGGAACTGACGCGTCTGGCCGAGCGCCTGACCGATCCGGCGCGGCCCGGCGACTGGGCCCAGGCCATGATGGACCTCGGCGCGATGATCTGCCGGCCCAGGGCGCCGCTGTGCGACCGGTGCCCGGTGGCGGCGTGGTGCGACGCGCGGGAGCTTGGCACGCAGGAGGCCTTCCCGAAGAAAGCGCCCAAGGCCGCGCGCCCGAGGCGGTACGGTGCGGCCTATGTGCTCAGGCGCGGCGAAGAGGTCGCACTGGTCCGGCGGCTTCCGAAGGGACTGCTCGGTGGCATGCTCGGCCTGCCGACCACCGTCTGGTCCGCCGAGCGTCAAGACGCGCTCGCCAATGCTCCGGCGATGGCGGACTGGAAGCGCGTCGGCGAGATCGAGCACGTCTTCACCCACTTCGCCCTGACGCTGGAAGTCTGGGCGGCGGAGGGCGAACTCGAAGGCGCCGCTTGGACCCGCGACCTATCGGTGCTGCCGAGCGTGTTTCTGAAGGCGGCGAGGTTGGCGGCGCCTACTGCATCCCCGCCCGGACCTGCGCTCTCAGCACGTCGATCGGCTGCAGGCCGCGGTCGGACTTGAAGCGCCAGTAGGTCCAGCCGTTGCAGGCCGGGGCGTTCTCGAGGATGGCGCCGAGCTTGTGGATCGAGCCGGTGAACTCGCCGGCGACCAGGGAGCCGTCGGCGCGGACGCGGGCCTCGCGTTCGCCCTTGGGGCAGAACAGGCGGTCGCCGGGCCGCAGCAGGCCGGCCTCGACCAGCGAACCGAAGGCGACGCGCGGCTCGGCCTTCTTGGAGCCCATGACCTGCAGATCCTCCGGCGCGACCGGCACGATGGCCTTGATGCGCTGTTCAGCGAGGCGAGCGTAGTTCTCCTCGCGCTCGATGCCGATGTAGTGACGCCCCAGGCGACGCGCGGCTGCGCCCGTGGTGCCGGTGCCGAAGAAGGGGTCCAGCACGATGTCGCCCGGCTTGGAGGAGGCCAGCAGCACCCGGTGCAGCAGGGCCTCGGGCTTCTGCGTCGGATGCGCCTTGTTCCCCTCGGCGTCCTTCAGCCGCTCCTCGCCCGTGCACAGGGCCAGATGCCAGTCCGAGCGCATCTGGACGTCTTCATTGAAGGCCTTCAGCGCGTCGTAGTTGAAGGTGTAGCGCTTTTGCTCGCGGCTCTTGGCCGCCCAGACCAGGGTCTCGTGCGCGTTGGTGAACCGCGTGCCCTTGAAGTTCGGCATCGGGTTGGCTTTGCGCCAGATGATGTCGTTCAGCACCCAGAAGCCCAGGTCCTGCATCGCCACGCCGAGCCGGAAGATGTTGTGATAGCTGCCGATCACCCAGATCGCGCCCTCGTCTTTGAGGACGCGGCGGCACTCGGTCAGCCACTCGCGGGTGAACCGGTCGTAGGCCGCGAAGCTCTCGAACTGGTCCCATTCGTCGTCGACCGCGTCGACCTTCGAATTGTCCGGCCGCAGCAGCTCGCCGCCGAGCTGGAGGTTGTAGGGCGGGTCGGCGAAGACCAGATCGACCGACTTGTCGGGCAGCGAACGCAGCTGCTCGATGCAGTCGCCCACCAGGATGCTGTCCGGCTTCAGGCCCATCGCCCCAATCCCCAATACTCGAGGGGCTAAAGGGCGCTGATCACGGTAAAGGAAGCTTTAGCGCTGGACCGATCAGTGGCGATGCGTGACGCGCCGGTCGGGGGCGAGGCGGATGGTGACCGTGCGCCGGCCGTTGGCGGTGACCTCGACGGCGCCGCCCAGGTGCTCGGCCATGCCGCGCACCAGATCCAGGCTTTCCTCGGCGGCGGCGGTGTTCTCGGCCGCGCCGTCGTCCTCGACGGTGAGGCGGATGCCCTCGGCGTCGTCGTGCAGCCGGACCGAGATCTGGCCTCCGCCTGGCCGGGCGACGCGGGCGATGGCGGCGCCGAGGAGTTCATGGGCTACGATCGCCAGGCAGGCGGCCCTCAGGTTGCTGAGGCTCACCGGCTGGGCCGGCGCTTCCAGGGTGATCTCCCGATCGGTGGCCGTGCGTCGCCAGAAGTCGGCGGCCGACTGCAGATAGACGGTGAAGTCAGTCAGGCGGCCCGAGGCCAGCCGCTGGCTCAGCAGGCCGACGGCGGCGATGATGTCGTTCAGCCAGATGAGGTGACGCCGGCTCTCCGGGTCGGAGACGCTGCGCAGACGGATGCCGATCAGGGCGTTCAGCAGACGCAGGACGCCGACGAGCCGCGCGTCCGCATCGTCAGGTCTGGCTTCCAGGCCTGTGCTCATCGTCAGAGATTCCCGCCCCAAGAGATTTCGCCAAACTCGGCGAACCAAAGAACTTCCGCAAGAGTTATGCTACGTGCGGTTTCGGACATTCGTGGTTAAGCGGCGGGGGTCGATGGATTTTCTCGGAGGGCGGGGTGTGGCCCAGCCGCTGCGTATTCTCATTGTCGAGGACCAGGCCATCCTGGCCATGGAGCTGGAGCACGTGCTGACCGATGCGGGGCATGTGGTCGTCGGCTGCGCCATGGATCAGGTCGAAGCCCTGTCGCTTGCCGAGCATGCGCCGCCGGATGTGGCGCTGGTGGATGTCAATCTGCGCGACGGTCCGACCGGGCCCGACGTCGCGCGCGCCCTGGTGGCGGCCCACCAGTCGGTCGTCGTCTTCCTGACCGCCAATCCCGAGCAGATTCCCGAAGGCTTCTCAGGCGCCATCGGGGCCCTGACCAAGCCGTTCGACGATCAGACCATCCGCGCCGTGGTGGCCTTCGCGGCGCGCTTCCGCCAGGAGAAGGCGACGGACCATCCGCCGGGTCGCCTCAGGCTGGCGCCCTGGCTGGCGGACGTCCCGACGCACCTGCCGCGTCACTGAGGTCGAAGACGCCGCCGCTTCAGGTCGCCCGCGATGCGGATCCAGAGCAGCACAAGGCCGGTGATCACGAGGATCAGCGTCACCGCGGCGATCAGCAGCAGCCACCAGCTGTTGATGTTCTCGCCGGTGTCGAAGTCGAGGATGTGCAGCCGCCACATCAGGTCGAAGAACGACCAGAGGTCCGACCGACGGCTCACGACCGCGCCGGTTTCCGGGTCGAGATAGAGGCGTGTCGCCTCTGCATCGTCGAAGTTGACCCGCCACAGCGGACCGTCCCGCCCCGTTTCGCGAGGCGCGTCCGGCAGCAGCTCGGCTCCGATCGGGCGCCCCGGTCCCGCATACTGACCGGCCGCGATCCCCGAGGCCTCGCCCGGCTCCATGGGGGGGAGGGGGCGGCCGGTCTCAGCCGACAGGCGGATCGGCGCTCCGCCGGGCGGGGTGACGGTCCAGACCGGGCCGCGGGGGGTTGCGACGAGGCTGGCCTGCGCCGCCGCCCCGCCGGCGGCCGACACCGCCTGATCGAGGGGAACTAACGTAGAAACGTCGAGGGCCGCCGGCTCGGCCTCCGGAATGTGGTGTTCGCCCCGCACCCGCTCGATCGGCAGGGCCACCATGATCAGCCCGCCCAGCACCCAGAAGACCACCTGGATCGCGACGATCAGGCCGATCCACTTGTGCAGCCAGGTCGAGATGCGGTTGACGCGGGCGGTGGGGCTCATGCGAGGTCCAGTCCGGCGCCGGCCGGGGGCGACGCGTCGTCAGCCAGCGCGAGCTGCAGAAGCGTGACGTCCAGCCATCGGCCGAACTTCCAGCCGACCTTGCGATAGGTCCCGACCTCGCGAAACCCCAGCCGCAGGTGCAGTTCGACGGAGGCGCGGCTTGCGTCGTTGGAGACGGCGGCAATCATCTGGCGCAGGCCCAGCGACCGGCAACGCGTGATCACCTCGCGCATCAGGCCGGAGCCGAGCCCTCGGCCCTGGAAACCATCAGCGACGTAGATCGAGCTCTCGACCGCGTAGCGGTAGGCCGCGCGAGGGCGGAAGGGCGACGCGTAGGCCCAGGCCACGACCTGGCCGTCCTCCTCCGCGACGAGCCAAGGCAGGCCGTGGCTGCGCACGCCCTCCAGACGCTCGCGCATGACCGCCGGCGTAGGCGGCGTCTCCTCGAAGGTGGCGGTCCCTTCCAGCACCTCCCGGGCGTACAGGGCGGCCACGGCGGTCATGTCGTCAGGCGTGGCGTCACGCAGGACAGCAGGGTGCATGCTCGGCTCCAGCCCTGCGGCGCGGGCCGGGGGCTGGAGCCGTTCTGGCATGGAGCGGGGCCGCTTCGCTACTGGATGCGGAGCCGGACGAACACCAGGGCGCCGTCGGGATCGCCGCCGTACTCCGGCTCGAGCGAGTCGGGAACGAAGTTGAAGGCCCAGGACCCGCCGACACCGATCGTGGTCGTGCCGTTCAGCTGGAAGTCGCGCACCAGTCCTACGGTGGCGCGGCCGACCGTATAGGTCGGGCCGTGGCCGCCGCCATGGGAGTGCTCAAGCTCGGCTGTCTCGATCCGCTCCACGCGGGAGAAGGCGGTCCAGCGGCCGTCCGGCGAGGCCGAGGCCTCCAGCAGCCAGGCGTCGCGGGCCACGTCGTGGTCGTCGATCTTGCGGCCGAAGGCGGCCGACAGGCTCCAGTCGCCGTCCATGAAGGGAGCGGTGTAAAGCGCGCTGGCCGACCAGCGGACCTCGTCCTCGTCCGGCTCGAGCTGTTCGGGGGAGGTGACGTCGGCGCGGCTGACCTGCAGGGCCCAGTTGGGCGTCGGATTCCACGAGGCGCGGACGGACCAGCTGTCGAGCTCGCCCGTCTCGATGTCGTAGCGCTCCTCGTCCGGCTCGCGCCCGCGGAAGGTCGAGGCCTCCAGCTTGAAGCCGTCATGAATCCAGCCGGCGGTCAGCACCCCGAAGGTGATGTGGGTCGAGTCGAGCCAGTGGTGGGTGATCGGCGCCTCGGGCGAGGCGATGGCCGCCGGGCGGTGCATGAAGGCGGGCGGGCCGAAGGCCGGCTCTCCGGGCAGGCCGCCGTAGACAAACAGGCTGTCGCGGTCCGACAGCCGCCAGGCGTAGCTGGCCGACAGCTCCATGAAGAGGTCGTGCGGATGCTGGCGGTCGATCAGCGGATGGACGCCGTCCGCAGTCTCGCCCGCCGCGAGGAGCAGAGGGTAGCCCTCGTCGCCCATCAGCGGATCGGGACTGAGCATCGCGCGCAGGTTCAGGGTCGAACCGTTGTCGAAGTCGCGGCGGGCCGAGCCCATGATCATTCCGGCCACGAAGGTCATGGCGTCGCCGCGCGGGCCGGACTGGTCCGTGTGAACCAGGCTGAGCTCGGCGTGGCCCATCAGGGTCCAGTCGCCGGCCTGGCGGTGCACGCCGCCGTGGTGGGCCGCGTCGGGCTGCCAGCTGGTGCCTGAGGCCTCGCGGCTCATCGGATGCGACCCGAGCGCGCCGGTCATGACGTGGCCGCTCATGTCGTGCCCGGCGTGGTCTTCAGCGGGCTGGGTCTGGTGATGGGCGTGGTCGTCGTGACCGGTGGCCGGCGGCGTCTCGGCGGCGGGGTGGTGTCCGGCGTGGCCGCCATGATCCTGGGCCTGGGCCGCGAGCGGCCAGGCGAGAACGGTCCCGGCGAGCAGGACATGCGTGAAAGGTCGAGCCATGACTGGCGTCTCCATTGAAAGCTGAAAGGGGAGGGCGCGGGGTCCCCGCGGTCGCCTTCAGCTTCGTGGAGGGTCGGGTTCCGGCGCGGTCGAGCGTCCGAGCAGGTCGAACGGCCGGGCGGCGACAGGCGCGGCGAGCGCGAGCCTCGCCGGCGACGCCACGGGCAGGCCTGCCTGAGGCGTGCAGGCGATGCAGCAGTGCATCATCTGGCTGTCGGTCGTGGCAGGGGCCTCGTGCCCGCGGCCGTGGTCGCCGGTGGCGGTCGCCACGCTCTCATGACAGCCGCCGTCCATGGCCGAGGCCGGCGCGGCGCCGAGCAGGAGCACGGCGACGGCGGACAGGGCCATCAGGAACGACAGGACCAGGCGCATCGCGGCCCTAGATAGGCCGATCCGCCTGGTCCCGCCAGTTCGGCTCAGGCCGACTGTTCCCATCCCCGCTCGGCCGCCCAGACGCAGAAGGCGTAGTCGTGGGCGATGTCGCGCAGATAGTCGAACCGCCCCGACGAGGCGAAGTGGCCCGCCGTCATGTTGATCTTCAGCAGGACCGGCTTGCCCGAGGTCGTCGCGGGCCTGAGCTTGGCGACCCACTTCTCGGGCTCCCAGTAGGTGACGCGCGGATCCGACAGGCCGCCGGTCGCCAGGATGGCCGGATAGGCCTTGGCCTCGACCTGGTCATAGGGGCTGTAGCTGTACATGTAGTCGTACGCCTCGGGGTCCTCGATGGGGTTGCCCCACTCGGGCCACTCCGGCGGCGTCAGCGGCAGCGAGGTGTCGCTCATGGTGTTGATCACATCCACGAACGGGACGTTGGCCAGGACGCCGGCCCACAGCTCGGGCCGCATGTTGGCGACGGCCCCCATGAGCATGCCGCCGGCCGAGCCGCCGTGCGCCACGATATTGCCGGAGCGCGCGTAGTTGTGGGCGATCAGGTGGTCGGCGCAGGCGATGAAGTCCTCGAAGGTCTTCTTCTTGGTCATGCGGCGCGCGGCCAGGAACCAGTTCCAGCCCTTGTCCGAGCCGCCGCGGATGTGGGCGATGGCGTAGATGAAGCCGCGGTCGACCAGCGACAGCCGGTTCGAGTTGAAGCTCGCCGACATCGGGATCCCGTAGGAGCCATAGCCGTAGAGCAGCAGCGGAGCGGACCCGTCGACCGGCGTGGACGCCCGGCGCAGGATCGAGATCGGGATCATCGCCCCGTCCTCGTGCTGCGCCTCCATGCGCTCGACGACATAGTCGGACGGGTTGTGGCCCGACGGAATCTCCTGGGTCTTGCGCAGGGTCCGTTCGCGCGAGGCCATGTCGTAGTCGTACGTCTCCGTCGGCCGCGACATGGAGTTGTAGGTGTAGCGCAGGTTGTTGGTCGCGTACTCGTAGGAGCCCATCATCCCCAGCGCATAGGCCGGCTCCTCGACCCCGATGGCGTGCTCCTCGCCGCCGCGGTTACGGATGACGATGCGGGTGTTGGCGTCGGCGCGCTCCTGACGGACCAGCCAGTCCTGGAACAGTCCCACGCCCTCGATGATGCGGCCGGCGGTGAAGGGGACGATCTCCGTCCAGTTCGCCTTGCCCGGCGCGGCGGTGGGCGCCTCGACGACCTTGAAGTCCACGGCCCCGTCGGCGTTGGTGCGGATGACCCAGCGGTCGGACCAGTGATCCAGGTCGTAGATCACGCCTTCCTGGCGGGCCTCGACCAGGACGGGCGCGCTCTCCGGCGCATCCGCCGGGATGATGCGGGCCTCGGAGGTCTCCTGATTCCCGATGGAGACGCGCATGAAGCGGTCGTCCGACGTGCGACCGACGCTGATAAACATCCCTTCGTCGGCCTCCTCATAGACAAGGGCGCGGTCGCCGCCCGTGATCGGGCGGCGGAAGATCTTGTCCGGCCGGCCATTGTCGTTGCGGTTCGTCCAGAACAGCCAGCGGCTGTCGGGCGAAATGCTGAAGTCGCCGACCGTCTCGTCGATCGCCTCGCCGACCAGTTCGCCGGTGGTCAAGTCCTTGACGTAGACCTTGTAGACTTCGGACCCCTGGTCATCCTCGGCGTAGACGAAGTAGCGGTGGTCCGGGCTGGGGGAGGTGGCGCCGACCGAGGAGTAGTCCTTGCCCGCGGCCAGGGCGTTGGCGTCCAGCAGGATCTGTTCGCCGGCCGCATCGCCCATGGGGCGGCGGCAGTAGAAGGGATGCTGAGCCCCGGTTTCGTACCGCGTGTAGTACTCCCACGGCCCGTAGGCGGCCGGGACCGAGCTGTCGTCCTCCTTGATGCGGCCGCGCATCTCGTTGAACATCGCTTCCTGTAGCGGCTCGGTCGAGCGCAGGACCGCCTCGCGATAGGCGTTCTCGGCCTCCAGGTGCTCACGGACATCGGCCTTGATCAGCGAAGGGTCGCGCAGGACCGCCTGCCAGTTGTCGTCCTTCATCCACTGGTAGTCGTCGATCCGGACCCGGC
>CAMPGL010000057.1 GCA_946885435.1 uncultured Brevundimonas sp.
CGTAGTCGAGCGGGTGATCCTCGACCTCGACCGCCAGCCGCTTCACCGCCGGATCACGCGACGGCGCCTTGGTTACGGCCCAGGACTTCAGCACCCCGTCGTGCTCGATGCGGAAGTCGTAGTGCAGCCGCGTCGCCGCATGGCGCTGGATCAGGAACCTGCCGCCAAGCGCCTTGCGCGGCGTCTTGCGGCCCTTGGGCTCGGGGGTGTCCCCGAAGTTCCGCATCCGCTGATAGGTGTCGAGCTCGCCGCGCGCCGCCATGAGGGTCCTCCGACGGTCCAACGCCCGAGACGAAACTTCGCTTCCCAGGGCGGGAACGGAGCCAAGCTTGACAGGTTAAGCCCCGGAGCCTTGAATTGCGGGACATGCACAAATTGATCGAACCAACGGCGCAGGGCGAGGGCCCGGCGTCGACACGGCCGCGTCCCCCCGCCATCGAGCCCGGACGCGACGCCCTGTTCCTTGACCTGGACGGGACGCTGGCGGCCATTCGGCCCCACCCCGGAGACGTCGGCCCCGAGGCGCGGCGCACGGAGCTGATGCGTCGGCTGGGCGAACGCCTGTCCGGCCGGGTGGCCGTGGTCACCGGCCGCTCGCTGGAAGAGGCCGACCGCATCCTGGACGGCGCCTGCGGTCCGCTCGCCGCCGTGCATGGCCTCGTGGTGCGAGGTCCTGACGGCGCGCTGGACGCGCCCGAGGCCTCGGCCGCCGTCGCCCAGGCGCACCAGGCATTGACTGACTTCGCCGAGGGCCACGACGGCCTGCTGGTGGAGGACAAGGGCGTCAGCGTCGGCCTCCATTATCGGGCCGCGCCTGACCTGCAAGGCGAGGCGGAGCGCCTCGGACACGATCTGGCCGAACGACACGGTCTTTCGGCCCAGCCCGGCGACATGGTGTTCGAGCTGCGCCAGCCAGGCGCGAACAAGGGCTCGGCGGTGCGCAGGCTGATGGCGCTCGATGAGTTCGCGGGCGCGCGACCCATCTTCGTCGGCGACGACCTGACGGACGAGGACGGCTTCGCCGCGGCCCAGGACCTGGGCGGCTATGCGGTGCTGGTCGGGCCTCGGGAGCCGTCAGGCGCCGACTACGGCCTGGCCGACGTCGAGGCGGTGTTCGCGTGGCTTGAAGAGGCCGTGGCGTGAGCATCGACCTGAACCTGGCGCCGATCGGCAATTGCGCGGTCAGCGGGCTTGTCGACTCCGGCGGCCGGATGGTCTGGGCCTGTCTGCCGCGCGTCGACGCCGATCCTTTCTTCTCCAGCCTGTTGAACGGGATCGAACCGTCCGGCGAGAACGCCGCGGGGCTCTGGGCCGTCGAGGCCGTCCGGCCCGCGCGATGCGAACAGACCTATCTGCGCAACACGGCCGTGCTGCGCACGCTGATCACCGACGAGACCGGAGCATCGTTCGAGATCCTCGACTTCTCGCCGCGCCTGAAGCTGTTCGGACGAACCTTCCGGCCGCCGGCCTTCGCGCGTCTGGTCCGCCCGGTCTCGGGGGCGCCGCGCATCCGGGTGCGCATGCGGCCCACGCAGAACTGGGGCGAGGGCCCAGCCCCGGCGCGCGCCGGATCGAACCACATCAGCTACCAGGGCGCCGACATGGCCGTGCGCCTGAACACCTCCGGGTCGGTCTCGGCCATCCTGGAGGAGCGTGTCTTCCGGCTGGAGGAGCCGCTCGCCCTCTACCTCGGGCCCGACGAGCCGTTCGACGGCGACGTGCTGTCCGGCGTGGAGCGGTTCCTGGCGGAGACCAAGCAGTACTGGCGCGAGTGGGTCCGCACCCTGGCCATCCCGCTGGACTGGCAGGCCGAGGTGATCCGCGCGGCCATCACGCTCAAGCTCTGCGTCTACGAGGAGACTGGCGCGATCGTCGCGGCCATGACCACCTCGATCCCCGAGTTCCCTGACAGTGGGCGCAACTGGGACTACCGCTACTGCTGGATCCGCGACGCCTATTACGTCGTCCAGGCGCTGACGCGGCTGGGCGCGGCGGACATCCTGGAGAACTACCTCGCCTATCTGAGGAACATCATCGACGCGGCCGACGGCGGCCATATCCAGCCGCTCTACGGCGTCGGAATGGAGGCCGAACTGACGGAGCGGGAGGCCGAGCACCTCGCCGGCTATCGCGGCATGGGCCCGGTCCGGATCGGCAACCAGGCGCACGAGCACATCCAGAACGACGTGTACGGACAGATCGTCCTGTCGACGATCCAGGCCTTCTTCGACGAACGCCTGCTGCGTCCCGCCAACCTGGAGGACTTCGTCTCGCTGGAGCGGGTCGGCGAGCAGGCCTTCCGCCTCTATGACAGCCCCGACGCCGGTCTCTGGGAGCTGCGGACCCGGGCCCATATCCACACCTACAGCGCCGCCATGTGCTGGGCCGCCTGCGACCGGCTGGCCAAGGCCGCGGACCGGCTGGAGCTGCCCGACCGGGCCGAACACTGGCGCGGCCGCGCCGCCACCGTGCGCGCCGCCATCGAGGCCCGCGCCTATGTCGAGGGGGAGAACAAGTTCTCGGCCATGTTCGACGTCGACGAACTGGACGCCTCCCTGCTCCAGCTGGTCGACCTGGGTTTCATCAGCCCGGAGGATCCGCGCCACCGGGGCACCCTTCGGGCGGTCGAGAAGGGCCTGAAGAAAGGCTCGAACCTCTTCCGATACATCACCCCGGACGACTTCGGCGAGCCCGAGGCGGCCTTCAACTTCTGCACCTTCTGGTACATCGAGGCGCTGCAGCGCGATGGCCAGACGGAGGCCGCGCGCAGCCTGTTCGAGGAGATGCTGGCCCGGCGCAACTCGGTCGGCCTCCTGTCGGAGGACATCAGCCTCGAAGACGGCACGCTGTGGGGGAACTACCCCCAGACCTATTCGCTGGTCGGGCTGATCAACTGCGCGAGCCTGCTGTCGCGACCGTGGAGCACGGCGCGATGAGCCGGCTGATCGTCATCTCCAACCGCGTCACTCCCGCTGACGGCGAAGGCAAGGCGGGCGGCCTCGCCGTCGCCCTGACCGCCGCCCTGAAAGCCTATTCCGGCATCTGGTTCGGCTGGAGCGGTGAGACGACCGAGGTGTTCACCGGCCAGGCCCGAATCCGAGAGGCCGGCGGCGTGACGACGGCGGTGGTCGACCTCGAGCCCGAGGACGTGGCGGAGTATTACGACGGGTACGCCAATGCGACCCTCTGGCCGCTGTTCCACTATCGCATCGACCTGACGGCCTACGACCGGGCCTTCGACAAGGGCTATCAGCGAGTCAACCGCGCCTTCGCCAAGGCCCTGTTTCCCCTGATCCAGCCGGACGACCTGATCTGGGTGCACGACTACCACCTGATCCCGATCGCCGAGGAGCTGAGGGCGCTCGGGGCCGAGAACCCGATGGGCTTCTTCCTCCACATTCCGTGGCCGGCCCACCAGGTGTTCACGACCCTGCCGCGACACCGCGACCTGGTGAAGGCGCTGTTCGCCTATGACCTCGTGGGCTTCCAGACGGACGACTCCGTTGAGGCCTTGCAGGGCTATGTGCTGGAGGAAGCCGGCGGCTCGGTCGCGGCAGACGGGCGGCTGGCCTGCTTCGGACGCAAGGTGCGGGTGAAGGCCTTTCCGATCGGCCTGGATTTCGAGGGCTTCCAGGCGCAGGCCGCCTCGCGCCCAGCGATCCGCACCTACGATCGGATGGCGGCGCACGGAGCCTTCCGTACGCTCATCGTCGGCGTCGAACGGCTCGACTATTCCAAGGGGATCGACGAGCGTCTCAGCGGCTTCGAGCGGTTCCTCGAGCGATATCCGGACCAGGCGCGGCAGGTGATGATGCTGCAGATCGCGCCCTCCTCGCGTGAAACGGTGGAAGCCTATCAGGACCTTCGCGACCGGATCGCGGCTCGGGTGGGGGACATCAACAGCCGCTATGCCGACGTCGACTGGGCCCCGATCCGCTATGTGAACCGAGGCTACACCCGGGCCGAGCTGGCCGGGGTCTATCGCGCCTGCAAGGTCGGCATCGTCACGCCGCTTCGCGACGGGATGAACCTGGTCGCCAAGGAGTATGTCGCCGCTCAGGACCCCAACGATCCCGGGGTGCTGATTCTGTCCCGTTTCGCGGGCGCGGCGGCGCAGCTCAGCGAGGCGCTGATCGTCAATCCGTACGACCCGGACAATATCGCCGATGCGCTGCATCGCGCCATCGACATGCCGCTGGACGAACGCCGCGACCGGCACGCGGCCCTGCTCGAAAACGTGCGCACCCAAGACGTGCGCTGGTGGCGGGACGACTTCGTCGAGACCCTGAAGTCCGAGGGCGCGTCAGCCCTCGAGGGGCCAGAGCCAAGCGGCGCCGCGGACGCCTGACGAATCTCCGTGGGCCGCGCGCCGCACGGGCGTGGTCAGGGTGTCGGAGAAGACGTACGGCCGCATCGCTTCGGCAGCGCCGTCGATGATCTCCGGCACGTTGGAAAGGCCGCCGGCGATGACGAAGACGTCCGGATCGACCAGGTTCACGACATTGGCCAGCGCCCGGCCCAGTCGGTCGCGGTGCCGGGCCAGGGCGGCCGTGGTGTCCGCGTCCCCCGCGCGCGCCTCGCGGATGATCTCGTCGCCCTTCAGCGTACGGCCTGAGGCTTCGCGAAAATCGCGTTCGAGGCCCGATCCCGACAGGTAGGTCTCCAGACAGTTCGTGTGGCCGCACCAGCAGCGCGTCCCCGGAACCTCGTCCTCGCGCGGCCAGGGCAGGGGGGTGTGGCCCCACTCGCCGGCCACGCCGTTGCGGCCCTGGATCAGCCCGCCGTTGACCACCAGACCCCCGCCGCAGCCGGTGCCGAGGATGATGGCGAAGACCACCGCGCCGTCCGCGCCCGCGCCGTCCATGGCTTCGGACAGGGCCATGCAGTTGGCGTCGTTGGCCACGCGCACGGGACGCTCCAGCCGCCGCTCCAGATCGTCATGCAGCGGAAGGCCGTTCAGCCAGACGCTGTTGGCGTTGCGCATCAGGCCCGACACCGGCGAGATCGAGCCGGGCACGCCGACCCCGACGCGCGCGAAGCGCTGGCCCGTCTCCGCCTCGACCGCCTCCACGAGCGTGGCGACGGTTTCGAGCAGGGCGTCGTAGGAGCCGGGATTGGGCCGACGGATTCGGGCGACGACCTCGCCGTCGGTAGCGACGGCCGCGGCCTCGATCTTGGTGCCGCCGAGGTCGATTCCGAGACGCAAGGGAGATGAACTCATCCGCCGCTTCTAGGGCCTCAGGCCGCCTGCGCGAAGAAGGGCCGTGCGAGCTTCAGGTCCCGCACGAACTGCGCGTAGGCCTCCGCCTTGGCGTCTTCGTCAGGCAGGCGAAGCAGATAGGACGGGTGGACGGTGATCAGCGCCTGGGCGCCGCCCTCCTGGAAACCCAGCACCCGGCCGCGGTTCTTGCCGATCGGCATGGCGCGGCCGAACAGCGACTGGGCCGCCGTCGCTCCCATGGCGATGACGAGGTCCGGCTTGATCAGGTCCAGCTCCCGCTCGACCCAGGGACGGCAGGCGCGGATCTCGCCGCCATCGGGCTTGGAGTGAATGCGCCGCTTGCCGCGCGGGACGAACTTGAAGTGCTTCACAGCATTGGTGACATAGGCCTTCGTGCGATCGACGCCGGCCTCGGCCATGGCCTTGTCGAGCATCTTGCCGGCGGGCCCCACGAACGGATGGCCGACGAGGTCCTCCTGATCGCCGGGCTGTTCGCCGACGATGACCACGCGGGCGTTGCTCGGGCCCTCGCCGAAGACAGTCTGGGTCGCCGGCGCCCACAGCGGACAGGCGCGGCAGTCCATGGCCTCGGCTCGCAGGGCCTCCAGCGTCCCGGCCTGGGGCGCAGAGATGTCGGCACCGCGCGGCAGGCGCTGGGGCCGCGCATTGGGGGCGGTGGTCCCGGTGGCCACCATCTGGTCGCTCCTCCTCTGGGCGTCCTCGATCAGGGGAGCAATGAGCCGCGCCTCCGGCAGGTTCCGCCAGTATTTGACCGGCATCTCCGAGCGCATGGCCCCGATCTTCAGCCGGGCCGGGTTGAAGATGGAGGCGTAGTAGTCGCGCCAGAGGTCCTCCATGGCGTCCTCGGTCGGCGCCTGGTCGCGCGTCGCGCCGGGCGCGATGGCCAGGGTCTCGCCGTCCCAGTGGGCGCTGGCCTCGGGCGTCAGGATCGACCAGCGCATGTTGGCGAAGCGCCGCACGAAGAAGGGCGCGTTGCGCTCCAGGATGTGATGCTCCGGCTCGAACCAGGCGACGTGCCACTCGTCCTGGCCGATCCAGGCCTGCCGGAAACGGACGAAGGCGCGCATCTTGTGAATGTCGCGGCGCACCGACTTGGCCATGGCCTCGACGCCCGCCACGTCCGCATCGACCGAGACCTGCAGCAGGCCCAGCTTTTCCCTCAGTCGCCAGAGCAGGCGATAGAGCCGAGCGAACCGCTGCGGATCGCTGTGCAGGATCGCCGTCTCGGCCAGCTCGATGAAGGCGCGCGGAACCGTGAAGGGCGAGGTCGAGGCGGGCGGCGGCGTGGCCGAGCTGGCCAGCAGGTCCGTCGCGCCGCCCACCGACCAGACCACATCCTGCGGGCGCACCTCGGCCATCAGCAGCCGGCGCGCCTCGGCCCGCCAGCCGTCGAAGTCGGTCTCGCTCTTCAGGACGACGCCGAGCACTAGAACGCCAGGCTGAGCTGCGCCGGTTGCGGGACCAGCCGCGACTTCAGGTCCAGACGGTCGATCAGGCCGCCGGGGCTGTGGTCGGGGAAGACCAGGAAGGGCAGGGCCTTCCTCACCGGCACGTTCAGCCGCTTCAGGTCGTCGACCCTGATCTCGCGCACCTTCCGGGCCGACAGAATGCGGTCGACCGCCTTCTGGCCCAGCCCCGGCGTGCGCAGCAGCATTTCCCGTCCGGCCCGGTTCACGTCGAGGGGGAACAGCTCCCGGTGCCTCAGCGCCCAGGCCAGCTTCGGATCCATGTCGAGCGCCAGGTTGCCCTCATCACCCTCGACGATCTCGGAGGCGTCAAAGCCGTAGAACCGCATCAGCCAGTCGGCCTGGTACAGCCGGTGCTCGCGCACCAGCGGCGGCGCCTGCGGCGGCAGGATGCGGCTGGCGTCCGGGATCGGACTGAAAGCCGAGTAGTAGACGCGCTTGAGCCGGTAGTTGCTGTAGAGGTTGGTGCTCGTCTGCAGGATGGTTCGGTCGTCGGTGGCGTCAGCCCCGATGATCATCTGGGTCGACTGGCCCCCCGGCGCGAAGGTCGGCGACTTCTTCTCCGCCTTGGCCTCGTCGATGCGGCTGCGCATGCGGCCCATCGACCGGCGGATGGCGCGCACGTCCTTTTCCGGCGCCAGGGTCTTCAGCCCCGTCTCGCTGGGCAGCTCGATGTTGATCGACAGCCGGTCGGCGTAGAGGCCGGCCTCGGCCAGAAGCTCCTCCGATGCATCCGGGATGGTCTTGAGGTGGATGTAGCCCTTGAAGTCGTGCTCGAGCCGCAGCGACCGGGCCACCGCCACGACCTGCTCCATCGTATAATCCGGTGAGCGAATGATCCCTGAGGAGAGGAACAGACCCTCGATGTAGTTGCGCCGGTAAAAGTCCAGCGTCAGGTCCACGACCTCCTTCACGCTGAACCGCGCCCGCGGGACGTTCGAGGAGGCCCGGTTCACGCAATAGAGGCAGTCGAACGCGCAGGCGTTGGTCAGGAGGATCTTCAGCAGGGAGATGCACCGCCCGTCCGGCGCGTAGGAGTGGCAGATCGCCCCCTCCGTCGAACCGATGCCCTTGCCGTTCAGCGAGTCCCGCTTGTTGGTCCCGGAAGAGGCGCACGACGCATCATACTTGGCGGCGTCGGCGAGGATGGAAAGCTTGCGACTGAGGTCCATGCCGCATTGTCGTTCGCGGTTTGTTCCAAAGCAAGCGAGGCCGTGGGAAATGGGCGCGCCGGGGGGCTCCCGGCGCGCCGAGCGCCCTACATGCTCGTGGTTTCGGCAGGCGGCAGGCCGCCCTTGGCCTTGGCCTCAGCCATCAGCTGTTCCTTCATGGCCAGCATGCGCTCGCCGAGGTCATCCATCGGCAGGCCGGCCTTGCGCGCCTGGCTGAACATGCCCTCGACGCGCTGTTCCTCTTCCTTGACGTGGTGCTCGATCATCTCGGACAGCACCTTGACCTTGGCGTCGTAGAATTCCTCGTCGGGACCTCCGGCCTCGATCTCGTTGATGAGGACCTTGGCGCCGTCGTGCTCGACGATCGCCTCGTCGATCAGGTCCTCTTCGATCTCGCCGCGGCAGGCGGGATAGAAGACCTTCTCCTCGATCATGGCGTGCACCTTCAGCTCGGTGCAGATCTCATGCGCCAGCGCTTCCTTGCGGTCCTTGGACCGCGCCTTCTCGAACTGTTCGAACAGGTCCTCCACCTTGCGGTGGTCCGCCTTCAGAAGGGCGACGGCGTCGATGGGTTCAGCTTGGGCCATGGTCTGTCTCTCCGCGAATGCGGAGGTAGAAACCATGGCCGGGAAACCGGTTCCGTCCGGTTCAGGCCATAGCCGCGATGGCGGGGCGCAGGGCGGCCTCTTCCCAGACCGGACGCCGCTCTTCCTCGACCGGGCGGCTCGGAAGCACCGCGGTCGTGGCCGTGACCGCGTTCTCGTCCGGGATGACCAGCAGGCCGCGGGCCGCGAAAGCGTCGCCGCTGGCGCGCTTCGACGTCCAGACGGCGATCCACGGCGACAGCAGAAGCGGCAGCACGATCGGCGCGAAGAAGGCGGTCAGGTCCGGCCGGAAGCAGAGCGCCAGGGTGAAAGCCACTCCCGTGGCCATCTGCCAGCCCATGGCGCGGAAGGCGTCACGGAACGACAGGCCGTCCACGTCACGCTGCTGCGCCTGCCAGCCGGCGTCCTGGCCGCGCACGATCTGCAGCACGGCCTTGGTGTTGGCGACCATCAGGATCGGAGCGAGGATGGCCGAGACGGCCACCTCGGCCGCCATGCCGCGGACCACCTGCTTCGTCCCGCCGAAGGCGCGGCGTTCGCCCGGGCGGCTCAGCACCAGCGCTCCGCCCATCAGCTTGGGTCCGATCAACAGGATGGCCGAGGCCGCCGAGGCCAGCATGAAAGGCGAGAACTCGGGGTTCAGGAAGTACCAGAAGGACGCCCAGTCGATCGGGAACTGCAGCTGGATGGCCAGGCCCGTGGCCAGCGAAGCCAGCCAGAGCGGCGACGAGACATAGGCCATGCAGCCCAGCACGAACTGCAGGCGGCTCATCCGGTTGAAGCCCTTGCCGCGCAGCAGGCCCAGGTGCTGCAGGTTGCCCTGGCACCAGCGGTGGTCGCGGCGGATGAAGTCGGTGACCGTCGGCGGCGTCTCTTCGGTCGAACCGTCGAGCGCGGCGGTCACATGCACGCCCCAGCCGGCTCGGCGCAGCATGGCGGCCTCGACCACGTCGTGGCTCAGGACGTTGCCGCCGAAGGGCTTGGCGCCCGGCAGGATCGGCAGGCCGGCGCAGGCGGCGAAGGCCTTTACCCGGATGATGGCGTTGTGGCCCCAGTAGCTGGCGTCCGAACCGGACCAGTAGGCCAGGCCGGCGGCGGCCACGCGGCCGTACAGGCGCACGCTGAACTGCGACACGCGCGCGAACAGGGTGGAGGCCTTGATGATGGTGGGGGTCGTCTGGATCAGGCCGACGCCGGTGTTGCGCTCCATGGCGTCCACCAGGCGCACGACCGTCTCGCCGGCCATGCCGCTGTCGGCGTCCAGCACCAGCATGAAGTCATAGGCGCCGCCGAACCGGCGGGTCCATTCGGCGATGTTGCCGGCCTTGTGCTCGGTGTTGGCCGTGCGGCGGCGATAGAAGACGCGGCAGCCGGCCTGGGCCTGGAAACCTACATAAGCGGCGGCCTCGGCCGCGGCCGTCTCGAGCTTGGTCGAGTCCGACAGGACGAAGATGTCGAAATGCTCGGCCGCCCCCAGCCGCACGAGTGACGCGTCCAGCGCGGCCAGCCGGGCGAACACCGCCGCGGCGTCCTCGTTGTACATCGGCATCAGGATGGCGGTGCGCGTCTTCGGCGCCGGCGGGTGCGCGGCGAAAGCGAGATCTTCCTGCTCACGGCCGGTCATCAGAACCCACAGGCCGATGGCCGCGCTGGTGAACCAGCAGGAGATGGCGGTCACCAGCACCAGCAGGATGGCCATGCCGGCCAGTTCAAGCGCCGTCAGGCCGTGCCGCGCGTACATGATCACGGGGCCGACCGAGACGCAGAAGGTCATGAACAGGGTGCCGGTCAGCAGCGCCAGGCGGCGGATGACCAGGTCGGCCGGACGCGTGGCGGCCGCGCCCTCATGCGACACGGGGGCGTCTTCCAGCGACTGGCGCGGCATGGCCAGCGGCGCCTCTTCGGGCAGCCACACGAGCGGGTCGCCGGCAGCGCCGGACGTTCCGTCGAAGCGGATCGCAAGATCGCCCATGTCCAACTCTTCCCTCGATCCGGACCGCCTCCGACCGGGGAGGGGAGACGGGCCAGTGCTGCGGCGCAGCATGCGAGCAGCATCGTTCACAACGGCGTGATTTTCAATCACGGAATCGTGATGGAACGTAAAAATGTCAGGCGCGCGTCGGGCTTGCGTTCGCCTCGTGGCGCAGCCGGCGCTCAAGGATCAGCGCGGCGACGCCGGCCCAGCCGATCAGGACCACCGCATAGGCTCGCTCCCACCAGCCGACATTGGCGTCGTTCACGGTGCCCGGCAGGACCAGATGCTTGGTGAACAGGGTCAGCACCGCCATGGCCACGAACACGACGGCGAGGAAAATCTTCAGGCGCGTCAGATCCCGGCGCTCGCGCAGGCCCCAGAGCAGCAGCAGGGGCGCGATCTGGATGCCGAGCGCCAGGCTGATGATCATGTGCCGCTCGTCCGGCCACGGATAGAAGGTCGAGCCCGCCAGGCCGACGCCGGCGAGAATGAAGGCGCCCGCCGTCAGACTGGCGGTGATCCAGGCCCGGGCCAGGGCCGTGAGGGCCAGGGCGAAGCCGAGGCCGGTGAGGCCGGCCATGACCCCCGCGACGAAGACCCCGATGTTGAAGATCTCGGGCAGCCGCGCCGTCGCGCCGCCCAGCTCGCTGAGATACTGGGTCGCGTGGTCGAAGCCGGGGTAGGCGGCCACCGCCGCCAGGAAGGTGATGAGCGTCAGGAGCGGAGCCGCCACGCCCATCCTCAGCAGGGCCCGGCGCCGGTCGTACGGCCGCAGTTCCCGCGCGACGGGCTTCAGGCCCCACCAGGGTCTCAGATCGGGAATGCGCCGCACGATCTCATAGACAAGGAAGCTGCCGCCGAAGGTCACGCCGATCAGGATCAGCGCCTCCGGCAGGGCGGGCAGTTGGGCGGGGCGGATCAGCCA
>CAMPGL010000058.1 GCA_946885435.1 uncultured Brevundimonas sp.
CGGTCATTTCCGCAACGGTCAGACCCAGGTTGTGGGTCACGACCACGGCGCCGGCCTCGGCGAAAACCCCCTTGAGGTCCTCGATCGACGCGGCCTTTTGTGCGCGGTCCATTGCGGTCTCCTACGAAGTGACGCCCGCGGGATTGCGGACGCCGAACGGCCCGTTCGCCCCGGGGAGGTCCCTGAGGCGGCGAGCCGCGAAAACTGTCCGAAGGAACGCCCGTCGCCGTCCGGCCTGATGGCCTGGACCGGTTCGGGACTTTCCCCGTCTCCCCACGGCGTCAAAGGGCTCTTTGACGTTTACGATCCAGGTGACCCCTGGACCCCGAAGTTCTCGGACAGGACCGCCGACGCCCGAAGGCTCCGACGGAAGCGGCGCTCTATACACGCTGAGCGGCCGAAATCAATCCGCTGGGCGGAAATCCCGGATCAGGGTCTTGAGTTCAGGTTCGTCGACCGCGGCCGCCGCAGCCTCGGGCGCGAACCAGCGCCGTTCGCGCTGATGCGCCTCGTCCCAGGTGTCGAGTTCCGCGGTGACCCTCAGGGGGTAGAGATCCACGGCTGTCAGGCGTCTCGCCTTGCCCGACAGGCGCTTGTGATAGTGGAAGACGCCAAGCGAGGTCTCGTGCAACTCGCCGGCCACCCCGGCCTCTTCCAGGGCTTCCTGGGCGGCCGCGCGGGCGTCGCCTACCCCCGACATCGGATTGCCCTTGGGGGTCACCCACCGGCCGGTGTCGCGCGAGGTGATCAGCAGGATCTCGGGTCCTTCGGGGCCCGGCCGCCAGCACAGGGCGCCCACCTGGCGGCGCTTGGGACGGTCGAGCCTGTCGGTGCGCGCGGTCATGTCAGGAACAGCCGGCCGAACCAGAAGAAGGCCGCCCCCATGGCCGCGCAGGCCGGGATGGTGATGAACCAGGCCATCACGATGCCGCGCGCCACGCCCCAGCGCACCGCCGAAGCCCGCCGCGAGGCGCCGACGCCGATGATGGCCCCGGTGATCGTGTGGGTGGTCGAGACCGGGATGCCCAGGCTGGTGGCCATGAACAGCGTTATCGCCCCGCCGGTCTCGGCGCAGAAGCCCTGCTGAGGGCTGAGCCGCGTAATGCGAGAGCCCATGGTGTGGACGATCTTCCAGCCGCCCATCAGGGTGCCGAGCGAGATGACCAGGTAGCAGGTGATCACTACCCAGAAGGGCACGTGAAACTCGTCGCCCAACAGGCCCCGCGAATAGAGGAGTACGGCGATGATCCCCATGGTCTTCTGGGCGTCGTTGCCGCCGTGGCCGAGCGAATAGGCCGCCGCCGAAACGAGCTGAAGCTTCCGGAAGATCCAGTCGGCCCGCGCCGGATTCGCCTTCACGAACAGCCACGAGACAATAAGCACCAGAACGAGCGCGAGCACGAAGCCGACCATCGGCGACAGGAAGATGGCCGAGACCGTCTTGGTGACGCCCGCCAGGACGATCACCCCCGGCCCCGCCTTGGCGATGCCGGCCCCCAGCAATCCGCCCACAAGGGCGTGCGAACTCGACGACGGTATCCCCAGCCGCCAGGTGATGACGTTCCAGGTGATCGCCCCGATCAGGGCGCCGAAGATGACCGCGTCCGAGATCACCTCCGGCGAGATGATGCCCTTGCCGATCGTGTTGGCCACGGCCACGCCGAACACGAAGAAGGCCGCGAAGTTGAAGAACGCCGCCCAGATGACCGCCAGGCCAGGCGGCAGGACGCGCGTCGCCACCACCGTGGCGATGGAATTGGCCGCATCGTGCAGGCCGTTCATGAAGTCGAAGGCGAGCGCGACCCCGATCAGCAGGACCAGGATGACCAGACCCATGTCCATTATCAGAGGTGCTCGACCAGCACGCCGTTGATCCGGTTGGCCACGTCCTCGAAGCGATCGACCACCTTCTCCAGGTGATCGTAGATCTCGGCCCCGATCATGAAGTTGAGGGCGTCGCCGTTCCGGTGGGCCAGGAACAGGGTCTTCATGCCCTCGTCGTAGACCGTGTCGCTCTCGGTCTCGAGGCGGGTGATCTGTTCGGTCAGGGCGTTGAGCCGGTCCCGGTTCTTGCGCATGGCCGACAGCAGGGACACGGCCTCCGCGGTCATGGCGGCGCAACGGACGGCGATGGCGGCCAGTTCTGCCATCTTCGGTTCAAACGCGCGGACCTCGTAAAGGGTGACCGCCTTGGCCGTCTTCTGCATCTGGTCGATGGTGTCATCGAGCGAATTGGTCAGGCCGCGGATGTCGGACCGGTCGAAGGGGGTAATGAAGCTGCGGCGAACGGCGTGCAGCACTTCGCGTGCGACGTCGTCGGCCTCGTTTTCGTGCTCGACGATTCGGCGGCACCACTCCGGCGTCTCATCGCCGCCGCGCATCAGGTGCTGGAGAGCATCGGCGCCCTTCACCAGGGTGGCGGCGTGCGCCTCGAACAGATCAAAAAAGCGATCTTCCTTCGGCATGACGGCCTGAAACCAGTTCAGCACGTTGCGGCTCCGGGTGAGAGGACAGGCGCTCTAGTCGGGGCAGGGGGCGCCAGCGTCAAGTCGTCAGTTTACGGATGGCTTTCAGAATGTCGTTTACCGGACGCGGGTTCCGTCACAGACTGCGATGGGGCAAACGGGGATGGGTATGGCTGACGTCCAGGCGTCAGACTTGGTGCTGCAGGCGGAGGCCGCGTTGGCGGGGCGCGACCCCGCGAGCGCGATCGCGCTGCTGGACCGAGCGGACGCCCTGGGCGGCGTATCTCCCCGAAGCCGGATGGCGCGGGCGGCGGCCCTGCGCGCGGTCGGCGACGCGCGCGGCGCCCTGGCGGCGCTGGACGACCTGCTCGCCGAACAGCCGTACCATTTCCTCGCGCTGCTCTCGAAGGGGGCGGTGCTGGAGCAGTCGGGCGCCGCCGGGGCGGCCGTCGACGTCTATCGCAACGCGGTCAAGATCGCCCCGCCGGCCGAGCGCCTTCCGCCCGCCGCGGCCCGTCAGCTCGACGCGGCCCGCAGCGCCGTCTCTCGTACCGATCAGGCCCTGCGCGAACATCTCGCGTCCGCCGTGGCGGGCCTTCGCGCCGAGCACCGGGGCGCGGACCTCGCCCGCTTCGACGAAGCCCTCGACATCTTCGCCGGCGTGAAGAAGGCCTATGTGCAGGAGCCTCTCTTCTTCCACTACCCGCGCCTGCCCGCGATCCCGTTCTACGACCGGAGCCACTTCCCCTGGCTCGAAGAGCTGGACAGGGCCACGGACCTCGTAGCCTCCGAGATGCGCGTCGCGCTCGACAGCGCGGGCGAAGCGGAACTCGCGCCCTACATCCAGTATCCCCGAGGCGCGCCGGTGAACCAGTGGGGCGAACTCAATCACTCGCGCCGCTGGAGCTCCTACTTCCTGTGGAAGGACGGCCAGCGCCAGGATCAGGCCTGCGCCCGGTGTCCGCAGACCGCCGCCCTGCTCGAGCGCCTGCCGGTCTGCCGCCAGCCCGGCTATGCGCCCACCGCCATGTTCAGCGCGCTCGAGGCGCGGACGCACATTCCGCCGCACACGGGCTCGACCAACGTCCGGCTGCTGGCCCACCTGCCCCTGCTGCTGCCGGGACCGGCCCGTTTCCGCGTCGGCAATGAGACGCGCAAGTGGCGGATGGGGGAGGCCTGGGTCTTCGACGACACCATCGAGCACGAGGCCTGGAACGACGCGGACGCGCTGCGCGTGATCCTGATCTTCGACGTCTGGAACCCGCTGCTGACCGAGGTGGAGCGCGAGCTGGTCAACGCCCTGCTGGCGGCGCGGAAGGGCTTTGCCCTCTGACTTATTGATGATTTCCGCCCTTTTGACTTACTGCGGCCTCCGATAGGCTCGAGTCAGGAGGGGACTATGCCGAGCTACGTAGGAACGAGCGGCGACGATCAGCTTGGAGGGGGACCTGAGGATGACATGGTCGACGGTCTCGCCGGGAACGATCGCCTGTACGGCGGCCGCGGGCACGACGTTCTCTACGGCCGTGAGGGCGACGACGTCATCTATGGCGGCGACACCCGGTTAATCCTCGAGCCGTGGTCGGCCTACGCGGATGACGACCACCTTTATGGCGGTGACGGCTCCGATATCCTGGACGGAGGCAAGGGACGCGACCGGCTCTACGGCGAAGCTGGCGACGACCGGCTCTACGGCTACGTGATGGACTTCCTTGATGGCGGGGTAGGTTACGACACCGCGCTCATCGATCTCTACGATCAAAGCATCGGCTTTTCTCAAGGCGTGACCTACGTCCACGGCGCCTACGGTTCCGGATACTCAAATGGAATCCAAGTCCTCACAACGATGAACGTCGAGGAAGTGATCATTCTCGGAGGGGGCTACGCCGACGACCTAACCGGCTGGCTCTATCATGACGAACTGGTCGGGATGGATGGCGACGACCGATTATTCGGGATGGGCGGCGACGACCTGCTCCAGGGCATGTGGGGGTCCGACCTCGCTCACGGCGGCGATGGCGACGATCACGTCTACGGCGAGTTGGAAAACGACGAACTGCACGGTGACGCCGGGAATGACTATGTTAACGGCGGTCGCGGCGACGATGTGATCCATGGCGGCGCCGGAGACGATGTCTTGCTGGGCAGCGAGGACTCCCACACCGACGGGAGCGATCAGATCATGGGCGGCGCTGGAGATGACGTCCTGCTTGGGGACACGCAGTGGGACTGGACGCCGTGGGGCACCGGCGACGATCGCCTATTTGGGGGCGATGGTGACGACCAGATCTTCGGCCATGGTGGTGACGATATGGCTTGGGGCGGAGCGGGCAATGACCGCCTGTATACGACCGCCCGGTTCGTCGGCGGCGATACGGAGTCCACCAACTACGCTTACGGCGAGGGGGGCGACGATGTGCTTTTTGGAGGTGGCCTGATCGACGCCCTTTATGGGGGCGACGGAGACGACCTCATGATTGACGCGCCCGGTCACACTATTTTTGACGGCGGCGCCGGTTACGACACGGTCGATTTGGACATGTTCCACGGCTACAGCGACGGCCAGACTCAAACTCGAGGCGCGACAGTCGACCTCAGTCTCAACGGCGCCCAGGATCTCGGACTCGGCCTTGAGAGTTGGAACTCGCTGGACACCTTCATTGATGTGGAAGGCTTGCAGGGTACGAGCGGGGCCGATCGGCTGTCGGGCAACGCCGCGAGCAACGTTCTGGATGGTCGGGCCGGGGATGACATTCTGTCTGGTCGGGCTGGCGACGACCTTCTGATCGGTGGCGCAGGCAACAATGTGCTCATAGGCGGGGAGGGCCGAGACACCGCCGTTTTTGATGGCGGCCATAGTGAGTATGTCGTCTTGCGCTCGGCGGAGGGATGGGTCGTCAAGCACTCAACCGGCACGTCCCAATTGACGTCGATTGAACATCTTCGTTTCGCCGACTTGGAAGTAGCGCTTGACTTAGTAATCTGCGACCCGCCGAAGGGGGAACGCAAGGCGGATGTGGCCCAGATCCTGCCAGAGCTTCATTTGCCGATCTCGACAGTGGACGAGGGCTGGCTGGTGTAGCGACTAGCGTGGGCGCGGCGGCGCGTCTGCTTCGGCTGAAGCCGACGGCTCGCCGGTCGCGTGCGTCTCGCTCTCTTCGGTGCGCATGCCCTGCATGTGGTGGGCGGCCTCTTCCTCGTCGATTTCGAGGAAGGTCGGGGCGGCGTTGTTGAACTGCTCTAGGTTGCCGGTGCGCACCACGACCGAGCGGGCGCCGTCCCAGATCATGTGCAGCGCCACATAGAGCACGATCAGCAGGCCGACGTAGCCGATCCAGCGGTGCTTGTTCAGCAGTCGGGCGATGAAGGTGGCCGCTAGGCCCATCAGGGCGATCGACAGCACCAGGCCGAAGACCATGATCCACGGGTGCTCGTGCGCCGCGCCGGCGACGGCCAGCACGTTGTCGAGCGACATGGTCACGTCGGCGATCATGATCTGCAGCAGGGCCGCGCCGAAGGTCTTGCGCTTGATCCCCAGCTCTTCCGGAGCGAGGCCGCCGCCGTGATGGACGGCCAGGGCTTTTTCCATCTCCAGTTCGGATTCGGCCTGGTCGTGCGTCTTCTGCTCCTGCAGTTCGCGCCACATCTTCCAGCAGACCCAGAGGAGCAGGAAACCGCCCGCCAGCAGCAAGCCGACGATGGCCAGCAACTGGACGGTGATCAGGGCGAACCCGATCCGCATCACGACAGCGGCGGCCAGGCCGATCAGGATGGCCTTGCGCCGCTGGGCCACCGGCAGGGCCGCCGCGGCCAGGCCCACGGCCACGGCGTTGTCGCCGGCCAGCACCAGGTCGATCATCAGCACCTGGCCGAGCGCGGCGAGCTGACTGGCGAATTCGGGAGAGCTCAGAAATTCCATGAGCGGCCTCTAGGCCGGGTGACGCGGACAGGCAAGCGGAGGGGAGCGGACGACGCGATCGACCGAGCAATGAGACGCGCGCGGGCCGAGATCGGTGACCCTGCGCGCCGACCGCATGATCTAGGTCAAAGTGTACCGCCCGACATTTCCGCAAGGTGGCGCTCCATCTCGTCGGGAGAGGCGGAGACATATGCGCAACCACCACAGGATCGGCTTGCGGCCGCTCAAGATCATTCTGCTCATGACGGCGGCCATGGCGCCCCTGCCGGCCTTCGCGCAAAGCGATCCAGGCCAGACGCCGCCGGCAGAATCCGAAGGTGAAGTCGCCGGTCGCCTGCAGGCCACCATCGAGGTCGACACGACCTATGTGGACAACATCTTCGCCACGCGCCGGGACGAGGTCGAGGATCTGATCGTCGCCGTGCGCCCGGGCGTGAGCTGGATGCGCGGCTCCGGAGATCGGCGTTTCAGCGCCTATGCGCGGGGCGAACTCGGCAGGTACGCCGACAACGACAGCGAGGACTACGACGACTGGTCCCTCGGGGCCGACGGGCGGTACGCCGTTTCTCCCGGGACCATCCTGATCGGCGGCGCCGACTACCAATGGCGGCACGAGAGCCGGACGTCGCCGGAGGATGTCCGGGGGCTGGGGCCGACAGAGTACGAGCAGTCCTATCTGTACGGCGGCCTGCTGCTGCGCTGGGAGTCGCTTGCCGCCCGGGTGGCGGCCTCGCTCACCGGCTACGACTTCTCCGACGTCGCCACGAGCAGCGGCGTCATCAACAATGACGATCGCGACCGGACCCAGGCTGAGATCGGCGTGCGTCTGGGCTGGGTGCGAAGCCCGGCCGAGGAATGGTTCGCGCAGGCGAGCCTCGATTCCCGCGACTATGACGCGGCTCTGGACGACTTCGGCTTCGCCCGGGATTCCGACGGGCTGTCGCTGGGGCTGGGCGTCCGGCGCGCCTCCCCGACCTTGAGCGCGGAAGCGTTCGCCGGGGTCATGAGGCGGTCCTACGACGACCCGGCGCTCGGGGACGTCACGGCCCTGGACTTCGGCGCGCTGGTCGACTGGACGGGACCATCCGGCCTGGGGCTCGGCCTGCGGCTCGACCGCAGTCTGGAGGAAACGACGCTACCGGGCTCCCCGGCATATATCCTCACCAGCGGGGCCCTGAACCTGACGGCGACGCCCCATCCCAGCCTCCAGGTCGGGGCCGGCATGGACGCCGCCCACTACGACTATCAGAACTCGACCCGATCAGAGACCTCGATCGGGCTGCGCAGCTGGGTGCGGTACTGGGTCGATCCGCGCGTCTTCGTGGGGCTCGAGCACGGGATCAGCCAGAGGGCCTCGACGGCCGCCGGCTTCGACTACGACGAGAACAGGCTGATGCTGCGGGTCGGCGCGCAGCTGCGGCCGCATTACTCGGCCGAGGCGGGCGACCTTGACCTGAGCCAGACGGCCCCGGGCGGCGCCTATGTGGGAGTGCTGGCTGGCTATGGCGTCCTGTCGACGGGGCTGGACGGACCGCGCGGGCCGGGCTCCAACACCGCCGATTTCGGGGACATGGGCGCGAGCTACGGTCTGGTGGCCGGCTACGGCTGGACGAGCGGTCCGATCTATCTGGGCCTCGAGGCCGAGGCCTTCGGCGAAGGTCCGGAATGGCGACATCACGCGGACCGCGACTTCGGCGTCCACAAGGAGTCGGCGTTCGGCCTGTCCGGTCGGCTGGGCTGGGTGAGCGGCGCCGATGATCTGATCTACGTCCGCGCCGGGGCGTACAGCGGATCTTTCCATGACAGCTACGTCCACGCCTCGAACGTCGTCGACGACAGCGCCTCGCGGACCGGGATGGGCGGCGGCGTGGGGATCGAGGCCGGCACGGGCGGGCGCGGTTTCGTGAGGGCCGAGTATCTGGTCACCTCCTGGGAGGACTATGAGGTCGCCACCGGTGGAGGAAACTCGGACAACTTCTCCCACTCGGAGAGCCAGTTCCGTCTGGGCGGAGGGCTCCGTTTCGGCGCGCCCGCGCCGAGCACGGACCGCGCGACGGCCGACTTCTCAGGCCCCTATGTCGGTGTTCGGTTCGGCCACGGCGCCGTGCTCAGCGACAATGAGGGCGTGCGCAGCGGCGGCACGGCGATCGACATCATTCGCGCCTCGCACGGGCCGGTGCTCGGCGTCGTGGCCGGTTATGGCGTCACCTTCGGCCGCGCCTACGTGGGGCTGGAGTTCGGGGCCGACAGCGCCGAGATGAACTGGAATATCGAGCGCGATCCGAACGGCCGCATCTACTCAACGGAACGGGGCGGCTCGGTGTCGGTGGCGGCCCGGCTGGGTTGGCGCATCGGCGAGTCCGCCATGGTCTACGGTCAGATCGGGGCCGTGCGGGCGCGGTTCGACATCCCCTACCAGACGAGCGGCGTCGCCGTTCATTCGGACGAGAGCGTCAGCGGCCTGCGCGCCGGCGCCGGGCTTGAGGTCGCACTGGGGGAGGAAACCTGGCTGCGGCTGGACTACGCCACCACCGAATACGATCGCTATGATGTAGAATATTCAACCAATAGCGACAGCTTCGACCACGCCGAGTCTCTAGCGAGTATCGTTCTCATCTGGAGGCCGGCGTCCTAAAGCTTGATTCACGTCAATGCGAGGACGCTAATAAGCGGGTCAAGTGGGTGGGTCATCAACCCCTTTTCAGGTGGACCCACATGTACACGAAGCATTCGAAGCTGAGCCTCTTCGCGGCGTCCGCCGCGAGCGCCTTGTTGATCCTGGCCGGGGGCGCCGTCGCCGCGCCGGCGTCCTATCAATCGTTCGACGCCCAGGACCATGGCGGCGGCCGCGATGGTCACGACACGGATCACGGCGACGATCACGAGGACACCGACCACGGCCAGCAGGGCCCGCGCGGCCGTGACTCCGGCGAGACCACTGATCGCGGCCATCGCAGCATCGACGACATCCTGCGCGACATCGCCGGCGGTCGGCCCGATGACCGCGGCGGCGAGGAGGACGAAGACTCCGATCGGCCCGACTGGGCCGGGGTGCGCGGTGGCCCGGAGGATCACGGCGGCCGGCCCGGCGGCGCCGGCACTGGCGGCGACCTCTATGGCGACATGTACGTCATCCTCCGCGATGAGAACGGCGTGCCGATCCTGAACGAGAACGGCTTCGTCCAGCCGATCGATATCAACGGGAATCCCATCCCCCTGGATGAGGAAGGGGCTCCGATCGATCCGACCCTGGCCATCGAGGTTGAGCTGGGCCGCCTGAATGTCGGGCGTTCGCCGACCAGCGTGCTCGACCGCCGGGCGGCCGAAGTCGTCACCATGCTGAACAGCGCCACGGACATCACTCTGGACGCGGCCGGCCGCCTGGTGGTCACGATCGACGGCGAGGCCAAGACGATCGACTCTCCGCTGGAGAACCTGGCGATCTACGTCGCGCTGATGACGCAGGGGACGATCCCGGGCGTCACGGATCTCCCGGGCACCGAGTTCGACCATCTGGTCGATGGGGTCTTCACCAGCGCCGACATGGTCTCGGCCGTGTCGTTCCTGGCCGGAGCGACCGACAAAGCGACGCCTCTGACGGCGGACGACGTCGCCTATATCAACGCGATCCTGGGCATCAACACGACCCAGGTGGGCGACGTCATCTATTCCGACGTCGACTACAGCAGCTTCAGCTATGACCGCTCGGACGTGTACGGCGACGTCACGGTCGAGGTGCTGGTGCAGCAGCCGGACGGGTCCTGGGTGCCGACGACGGTCAACGTCTACGACGTCGTCTTTGAAGGCGCCGACTACAGCGGATCGGGAACCTTCTCCGCCTTCACCCAGGCGGCCGAGGACGCCCGGGCCATCGTAAACTTCATCCACGAGTACGCGATCCCGGCGGATGAAGTCGAATGACCGGAGGCTCTCTCTCCCGGCGCGGTCTCGGCGCAGTGCTCTGCGCCGAGACCGCCCTGGCCCTCTCGGGATGCGCCACCTACGGGCCCTATCATCCGGCCCGGGTGCATGGGTCGGAGGGCTATTCGGAGGTCCGGCTGGCGTCTGATCGCTACCGGGTCACCTTCTCGGGGGACGCCTTCACCTCCCGCGACACGGTCGAGGGCTATCTCCTGTACAGGTCGGCCGAGCTCACCTTGCAGAATGGCTACGACTGGTTCCGAGTCACCGACCGCGAGACCGAGCGTGAGGTGGTGCGCGAGTCGGGCTACGATCCCTGGTACGGCCCCGACTATCCCTACTGGCGGCCCTCCTGGCGTTACTACTCGCGTCCGTACGGCTGGCGGCGCTGGGATCCCTGGATCGGCGATCCGTTCTGGAGCCTCCGGCTGGACATGCGCACGGTGGAGCACTGGGAGGCCAGCGCCGAGATCGTGATGACCCGGGGTCCGCGTCCGCCCGGCGACGGTCGGATCTTCAGCGCCCGGGAGGTCATCGACCGTCTCGGCCCGACCATCCGCCGGCCCGAGTACGGGGGCTGAAACCAGGCTCCAGTCGATGAAAAGCGGCCGCCGGGAGACCGGCGGCCGTTGGCGTGACCCCCGCGCGCAGCGGGGCCCAGCGTCTGCTGTTATGCCGCCCCAGCCTTGCGTGACGCTTCATAGAGCGCCACGGCCGCGGCGTTGGACACGTTCAGGCTCTCGAAGCCACCGGGCATCGGGATGCGGGCCATCTGGTCGCAATGCTCGGCGACGAGGCGGCGCACGCCTTCGCCTTCGGATCCCATGACCAGGACGGTCGGACGGCCGTCGAGCGCCTCTTCGAGGGTGGCTTCGGCTCCGCCGTCGAGACCCACCGCGCGCCAGCCCAGTTCCGACAGGCGTTCCAGCGCGCGCGACAGGTTGGTGACCCGGGCATGCGGCAGGCGCTCGGTCGCGCCGGCCGCCGCCTTGGCCAGGGGGC
>CAMPGL010000059.1 GCA_946885435.1 uncultured Brevundimonas sp.
CCCTAACGAAGGGCGCCCAGCAGGGGCTTCGGGAAACCATCCGCGGCGGAGCGTCTCCTTTGCCGAAACAGACAACTACCCCACGGTCTCCGGGCGAAGGCCCGGCGCTCCGCCGCCCTCCCCAACCTCCGAGCGAGAGCCGGACGCCGATTTCGTGCGTGCCGGCCTTGAAGCGGCCGGCGGCCTCCCTAAATCAGCAACGGAACGAGTTGCAGTTGCCAGCTGTTGCTCGACCTTACGCCAAGATTGGAGGCCTCCCCGATGACCAAGATCCTCGTCCTGTACCATTCCACCTACGGCCACATCGAAAAGATGGCCGAGGCCGTCGCCGAGGGCGCCCGGTCGGTCGAGGGGGTCAGCGTCGATATCAAGCGCGTGCCCGAACTCGTCCCCGAGGAGCTGGCCCGCAAGAGCGGCTACAAGCTCGATCAGGCCGCCCCGATCGCCCAGCCGGCCGACCTGGCCGACTATGACGCCATCATCGTCGGCGCCGGCACCCGCTACGGCACCGCCGCCTCGCAGATGCGCAACTTCCTCGACCAGACCGGCCCGCTGTGGGCCAAGGGCGCCCTGGTCGGCAAGGTCGGCTCGGCCTTCACCTCCACGGCGACCCAGCACGGCGGCCAGGAGGTCACCCTCATCGGCCTGATCCAGACCCTGCTGCACCACGGCATGCTGGTCGCGGGCCTGCCCTACGCCTGGGCCGGCCAGTCGCGGATGGACGAGATCACCGGCGGCAGCCCCTATGGCGCCACGACGATCACCGGCGGCGACGGCTCGCGTTTCCCCAGCGAGAACGAACTCGAAGGCGCCCGCTGGCAGGGCCGCTACGTCGCCGAGAAGGCCAGGAAGCTGGCCGCGTGATGACCGCGCCCGCCGTCTTCTTCGGTCACGGCAGCCCGATGAACGCGCTGGGCGGTCCCTTCGCGGACGCCTGGCGCGACCTCGGCCGCGACATCGGCAAGCCGGCGGGCGTCGTCATGGTCTCCGCCCACTGGGAGACGCCGGGCCTGTTCGTCACCGCCGACGAGCGGCCGCGGACCATCCACGACTTCCGCGGCTTCCCGGCCGAGCTGCACGCCATGACCTGGCCCGCCCCCGGCTCTCCCCAGCTGGCCCAGCGGGTAGGGGACCTGACCGGCGCGCGTGCGAGCCTCGACTGGGGCCTCGATCACGGGACCTGGTCGGTCCTGGCCCACGTCTGGCCGCAGGCCGACGTGCCGGTCATCCAGCTGTCGCTCGATCGCACGCTGGATGCACGCGGCCACTACGACCTGGCCCGGCGGCTCCAGCCGCTGCGTGACGAGGGCGTGGTGATCGCCGGCTCCGGCGACTTCGTGCACAATCTCAGGACCTGGCGGCGCGAGCCGGGCGCCCAGGCCTACGACTGGGCGGTCAGCTTCAACGAGGCGGTCAAGGCGGCCCTGATCTCCGGCGATCACGACCGGCTGGTCGACTGGGTCTCGCTGGCCGAGGACGCCCAGCTCAGCGTCCCGACCGACGAACACTTCCTGCCGCTGCTCTACGTCGCGGCCCAGGCGCGGCCGGGCGAAGAGGTCAACTTCTTCAATGACGTGATCGACGGCGGCTCCATCTCCATGACCGGCGTCAGGATCGGCTGAGCGGTCACGCTTTCCGCATGACAAAGCCGAAGCGGCCCCTATCATGGCTCCATCCAACTGGAGGAATCCGTGATGCTTGTCTGGATCATCGTCGGCGTTGTCGTCGTCGTCCTGCTGTTCCTCGTCATCGGCGCGTACAACCGCCTGGTCGGCCTGGACCAGACGGCGGATCAGGCCTTCGCGGACATCGACGTCCAGCTGAAGCAGCGCCACGACCTCATCCCCAATCTGGTCGAGACCGTGAAGGGCTACGCCAGTCACGAGCGCGGCACCCTCGAGGCCGTCGTCCAGGCTCGCTCGGCCGCGACCCACGCCACGACCGTCAACGACAAGGTCCAGGCCGAGAACATGCTGACCGCTACGCTCGGCCGGCTGTTCGCCCTGTCGGAGGCCTATCCGCAGCTGCGCGCGAACGAGAACTTCATGCGCCTGCAGGCCGACCTCTCGGACATCGAGAACAAGCTGGCGGCCGCTCGCCGCTTCTTCAACAATGCGGTGTCCGAGTTCAACGCGGTGCGCCGCCAGTTCCCGACCGTGCTCTTCGCCGGCCTGGTCGGCTTCGGCTCGGACAAGCCCTTCTTCGACGTCGGCACGGAGCAGCGGGCTTCCATGGAAGCAGCGCCGCCCAAGGTGTCGTTCAGCTGAGGGTTTGAACCGTGGCCGTCGTTGGCCTGAAGACCCACATCTGGGCCAACAACACGCGCTCGGCCATCCTGATGGCCGGGTTCCCCATCCTGCTGCTCGGCATCCTCTACGCCGCTCAGGTGGTGCTGATGGGCTATGGGGTCATCCCCGGCACCAAGACGCTGGAGGGTGACTTCCTCTATGCGGTGCAGATGCTGCCGGCCACGGCGCCCTTCGCCTTCCTGGGCGCCGGCGGCTGGTTCGTCGTGGCCTATTTCGCCAACCAGACCATCATCGATCTGGCGACCGGCGCCCGCGTCGTCGAGCGCAACACTCACCCGGACCTCTACAACCTGCTCGAGAACCTCGCGATCTCGCGCGGGATGACGACTCCGACCCTGCGGCTCATCGACCGGCCGGAGCTGAACGCCTTCGCCACTGGCCTGCACTCGGGCCAGTTCTCCATCACCGTCACCCGCGGCCTGGTCGAGGCGCTCGACCGGGACGAGCTGGAGGCCGTGCTGGCCCACGAGCTGACCCACATCATCAACCGCGACGTGCGGACCATGGTGATCGCCTCGGTTTTCGTCGGCATCATCAGCGTCGTCGCCGAGCTGATCTTCCGCTCGATGCGCTTCGTCGCCTTCGGGGGCAGCAACCGCCGAGGCGGCAACAACGGGGCCATCGTGCTCGTGCTGGTCGGCTTCGCCATCGCCGCCATCGGCTGGGTGCTCGCCCTGGTCATCCGCATGGCCATCTCGAGGAAGCGCGAGTTCCTCGCCGACGCCGGTTCGGTCGAACTGACCAAGAATCCGGACGCCATGATCTCGGCGCTCCAGAAGGTCTCGGGCCGCTCCGACCTGAACGCGCCGGACGAGGTCGCCGGCCTGTTCCTCGATCACCATGAGAGCGGCTTCATGGGCCTGTTCGCCACCCATCCGCCGATCGAGAAGCGCATCCAGGCGCTGGTCGCCTATGCCGGCGGCGTCGACCGAATGGCCGAACGGCAGCGCCTGCAGGCCGAACAGTCGACGTCGGTTCCGCTCACCGAGTAACCGGCAACTCCACCGCCACCACGGCCTGGGCGGCGATGCCTTCCTCGCGGCCGGTGAAGCCCATGCCCTCGGTCGTCGTGGCCTTGACGCTGACGGCCTCCAGCGGCGCCTGAAGGATCTCCGCGACCCGGGCCCGCATGGCCTTGCGGTGGGGCTTCACCTTCGGCCGTTCGCAGATGAGCGTCACGTCCGCGCTGGCGATCCGTCCGCCCCGCGCCGCCAGCAGGCCCAGCGCATGCGCCAGGAACCGGTCCGAGGACGCGCCTTTCCACTGCGGATCGGTCGGCGGGAAATGGTCGCCGATGTCGCCTTCGCCCAGCGCGCCCAGCAGAGCGTCGGTCAGGGCGTGCAGCCCGGCGTCCGCATCCGAGTGCCCGACCAGACCCTGGCCGTGCGGGATCTCCACCCCGCTCAGCCAGACCGACTGCCCCGGACCGAACCGGTGGGCGTCAAACCCCATCCCCACCCGCGTCGTCATCGCCTGCGCGACCAGGGCCTCGGCCATGGCGAAATCCTCCGGATAGGTCAGCTTCATCAGGCGCGGATCACCCGGCGTCAGACGCACCACGCCGCCCGCCGCCTCGACGACGGCGAGGTCATCGGTCGGGCTCTCGTCACCCCGCCATGCCTCATAGGCGCGCTGCAGCACGCCGGGCGCGAAGGCCTGCGGCGTCTGCACCCGCCACAACCCTGCGCGCGAGACCGTACGGGCGACCCGCCCGTCCTCCGCGGCCTTCAGGGTGTCCGCCACCGCCAGGGCGGGCGCCGCCGCCTCGGCGGTCTCAAGCGCGCCGAGCAGCTCGCCGATCACCCGAATGCTGAGCAGTGGCCGGGCCGCGTCATGGATCAGCACGGGCAGGGCGGCGTCCGCCTGGGCCAGCCCGGCGCGCACCGAATCCGCCCGCTCGGCCCCGCCGGTCACGGCGCGCCAGCCCGACAGCCCCGCCAGGGCCTCGTCGGCGCGCGTCTCGGCGCCGGCCGGGATGACCACGACCACCTCGGCCGCTCCGGCCTCGAGAAGCGCCTCCACCGGCCAGCGCACGACCGGCTTGCCGCCGAGCGCAGTCCACTGCTTGGGCCCGCCTGCGCGGGAGCCCGAACCTGCGGCGACGACGATGGCGGTGAAGCTCATGGCCCGCTTCTAGGCAAAGGTTCGCCGCAAGGCGAGGGCGCTTGCCGGTCGGCGCCGCTTCGCTAAGCTTCGCCGCCAGGGAGGGCCCGATGACCCAAGACATTCTCGCGCCAGTGATGGCGCTGGTCCTGTGGACCCTAGTCATGTGGGTCTGGCTCTACGCTACCCGCATCCCGGCAATGCGCAAGGCTCGCACCCGGCTCGAGCCGCGCCTCCCCCGCGATCAGTTGCTCGGCGGCCTGCCGCCCGAGGTCCGCTGGAAGGCCGACAACTACAACCACCTGATGGAGCAGCCGACGCTGTTCTACGCCACGGCCCTGACGCTGGCCGTGATCGGGGACGCCGACCCGATCAACGTCTGGCTGGCCTGGGCCTATGTCGCCCTGCGCGTCGTGCACAGCCTGGTCCAGGCGACGACGAACGTCATCCTCGTGCGCTTCTCCATCTTCATGGTGAGCTCCCTGGTGCTGGTCATGCTGGCGGTCAGGGCGGCGATGGCGGTCCTCTAGCCCGGCGTGGACTGAGGCGCGCGGAGCGCCTATGCCGCCCGGCATGAACCAGGGCCTCACCATCGGCGACGTGATTGTGCCCGGCCGGGTGCTGACCGCGCCCATGACCGGCGTCACGGACCTGCCGTTCCGCCAGACCGCGGCGGAGTTGGGTGCGGCCTATGTCGCGACCGAAATGGTCGCGTCCGCCGAGCTGGCCCGTGGCCGTCCTGACGTGGTGCGTCGTGCCGCCGTCGGCGAGGGCCTCGGCCTGACCATCATCCAACTCGTCGGCGCCAATCCCGACATGATGGCTGAGGGCGCGCGCATGGCCGAAAGGGCCGGCGCCGACATCGTCGATCTCAACTTCGGCTGCCCGGCGAAGGAGGTCACGGGCATCGCCTCGGGCTCGGCCCTGATGCGCGATCTCGACGCCGCCAGCCGCATCCTGGAGGCCGTGGTCAACGCCACGTCGCGTCCCGTGACCCTGAAGACCCGCCTCGGCTGGGACAACACCAGCCGCAATGCGCCGGAACTCGCGCGCCGGGCCGAGGCCGTCGGCGTCCAGGCCATCACCATCCACGGTCGCACCCGCCAGCAGTTCTACAAGGACGCCGCCGACTGGCGGGCGGTCGCCGAGGTCAAGTCGGCGGTCTCGATCCCGGTGATCGTCCATGGCGACATCACCTGCGCCGCAACGGCGCGCGAGGCGCTGGCCCAGTCCGGCGCGGACGCGGTCATGCTTGGCCGCGGCGTCTGCGGTCAGCCGTGGATCGCCGCCGAGATCGAGCGCGGCTTGGCCGACGCCCTGACCGGGCAGGGGCCTGGCGCCTCCGAACGGCTGGAGATCGTGCTTGCGCAGTTCCGGCGGTCGCTGGCCTTCTACGGCGACCGGCTCGGGCTGAAGATGTTCCGCAAGCACCTGGGCTGGTACGTGGAGGGCGCGCCGCACGGTGGGATCCGGCTCGAAGGGCGCGCCGACAAGGCCAGGCTGTGCCGGCTCGAGACCCCGGCCGAGGTCGAAGCGGCCCTGACGGCGCTCTGGCTGGAACCGGGTCAGATCGCAGCCTGACGTATTCGCGCAACATCGTTGTTGATTTGAGGGCACAGCCGGGCGATAGCCGGGGCATGCCCCAGGCCGCCGCCCATACGGCGCAAGCCGTTGAAAGCCCGCGTTGGGTCGGGCGAGCGCTCGCCTGGCTGACGGGCACACGCGCCCGGATCGTTTTCGGCACAGCCTATGGCCTGGCCGCGCTCGTCACCGCTGTGGGCGTCTGGTTGGTCGCCTCCGCCCCCGCGGGAGCCGGGGAGGGGGCCCTGGCCGGCGCCAGCACCATGGTGCTCGGCGTCTTGCTGGCGAACCTGCTGCTGATCGCCGTGCTGGCCGGCGCGGTGGGCTTGCGCGTGCTGGCGCTCGTCCGCGAACAGGCCGAGGACGCCGGGGCGCGCCTGCACCTTCGCTTCGTGACCCTGTTCTCGCTGGTGGCCGTGGTGCCGGCGATCCTCGTGGCCCTCGTGTTCGGCGTGCTGGTCAACCGCGGCGTCGAGGGCTGGTTCAGCCAGAACGTCCGCGCGGCGGTCGAGAACAGCGCCGACATCGCTCGCGGCTACGTCAGTGACGTCGGCGACGAACTTGAGAGCGACCTCGTGACCATGGCCAGCGAGCTTGGCGCGGTTCAGTCCGTCTTCCCTGACCGGCTTCGGTTCAGCGGGGCCCTGGCCGGGATCGGCGAGTTTTTCGGCTATCCCGCCCTCTACGTCTTGGATGGGGACGGTCAGATCCTGGCCCGCGGCGAACAGGCCGACGCGCCGCCCTATCTGGCCCCGCCGCCAGAGGCCTTCGAACAGGCCGCGCTCGGAGAAACCGTTCCGGTCGAGGTCACGGAGGGTCCGGACGTGGTGCGGGCGCTTTATCCATTGTCCGGCTACGGTGACGCCTATCTCTACGTGCTGCGGCCTCTGCCGCCGGGGACCCTCGCCGGCCTGCGCGAAAGCGAGCGCTCGATCATGGCCTACCGTGAAGCCGAGCAGAGCCGTGCGCGGCTGCAGGCGACCTTCCTGCTCAGCTATTTCGAGACCGCCCTGCTGGTGCTCGTCGGCGCCGTCTGGCTCGGCCTTTCTGCAGCTTCCGCCATTTCCGCCCCGGTCGGCCGGCTTGTTCAGGCTGCGCATCGCGTGGCTGGCGGTGACCTCTCCGCGCGCGTCGACTCCAGCCGGGATCCCGGTGAAATCGGTGTGTTGTCGCGCGCATTCAACAAGATGACGGAGGATCTTTCGGCGCAGCAGGAGGCGCTGAAGGCCGCCAGCGATGAGGCTCAGGATCGCCGCCGCTTCATCGAGACCGTGCTGTCAGGCGTCTCGGCGGGGGTCATCGGCCTCGATGAGCGCGGCCGCGTGTCGGCGGCCAATGACCAGGCGCTGCGCCTGCTCGGCATCGATGAGGCGGCGGCGATCGGCAAGCCGCTCGCCAAGATGGCGCCCGAGCTGACCGCCCTGGCCAAGGAAGGGCCCGGCGCCGAAGTCGAGGTCGACGTCACCCGCGATGCCGAGACCCGACGTCTGCGTGTCCGCGCCTCGGGCGGCGCGGGCGGCGAGATGGTCCTGACCTTCGACGACATCACCCGTCTGGTGGCCGCTCAGCGCAACTCCGCCTGGCGCGATGTGGCCCGCCGCATCGCCCACGAGATCAAGAACCCACTGACCCCTATCCAGCTCTCCGCCGAGCGCCTGCGTCGCAAGTACCGGGGCGCCATCGGAGAGGATCTCGAAACCTTCGACCGCTGCACCGAGACCATCATTCGCCAGGTCGGCGACATCGGCCGGATGGTCGATGAGTTCTCCTCGTTCGCGCGGATGCCTGCGCCCAAGTTCGCCGAGGAGGACCCGGCCGAGCTCCTGCGCGCGGCTGTCTTCGCCCAGCGGGTGGCCGCGCCCGACGTGTTGGTCGAACTGCAGGATCCCCTGCCGGATGTGACCCTGGTCTGCGACGGCCGCATGGTCGGCCAGGCCCTGACCAATGTGCTCAAGAACGGCGCGGAATCGGTGATGGCCAGAAAGGCGACCGAGCCGGACTCGCCGGGCCGGCTGCTTGCCTGGGCCGAGCTGACGGCCGACGCCCTGACCTACGTCGTGGAGGACGACGGCGTCGGCCTTCCGGCCCGCGACCGCGACCGGCTTGTCGAACCCTATGTGACGACGCGCGAGAAGGGCACCGGCCTCGGTCTCGCCATCGTCAAGCGCATCCTTGAGGAGCACGGCGGAGAGCTCAGCCTCACCGACGCCGTGCGCCTGACCGGGGCGCGCGTCACCCTGACATTCCCACGCAAGGCGCGCCCCTCCGGCGACGCCGAGACCAAGGCGGCTTGATATGAGCAGCAAGACAGCATCCGGCGCCGACGTGCTGGTGGTCGACGACGAGGCGGACATCCGCGAACTCGTCTCCGGCCTGCTGGAGGATGAAGGCTACGCCGTGCGCACGGCGTCGGACGCCGATCAGGCCCTGGCAGCGCTGCGAGCCCGCAAACCCGCCCTGATGGTGCTCGACATCTGGATGCAGGGCGGCGGCATGGACGGGCTCGAGCTGCTCGACATGGTCAAGGGCCTGGATCCCGACCTGCCGGTCGTCATGATCTCCGGCCACGGCAATATCGAAACCGCCGTCAGCGCCCTGAAGCGCGGGGCCTACGACTTCATCGAGAAACCCTTCAAGTCCGACCGGTTGCTGGTCGTCGTTGAGCGGGCGCTTGAACAGGCCAACCTGAAGCGCGAGAACCGGATGCTGCGCGCCAAGGCCTTCGTGCCGGACGGCTTCATCGGCAAGTCGGCCGCCGCCCAGGTGCTCCGCTCGACCATCACCAAGGTCGCCCCGGCCAATAGCCGCGTGCTCATCGCCGGTCCGCCGGGCTCGGGCAAGGAGCTCGTGGCGCGGCTGATCCACGAGGCCAGCCCGCGCTCGCGCTGCGAGTTCGTGGCCATCTCAGCCGCCGGCATGACGCCGGAGCGCCTCGACATCGAGCTGTTCGGCGAGGAAGGCGAGGGTGGTCGGCCGCGCAAGATCGGCGTCTTCGAACGCGCCCACGGCGGCACCCTGTACCTCGACGAGGTCATCGACATGCCGCGCGAGAGCCAGGGCCGCATCCTGCGCGTCCTGGTCGAGCAGCGCTTCCGCCGCGTCGGCGGCGACCAGGACGTCCAGGTCGACGTGCGGGTCATCTCCTCGACCTCCAAGGAGCCCCGTCAGGAGATCGCCGAAGGCCGTTTCCGCGAGGATCTGTTCCATCGCCTCAACGTCGTGCCGATCCGCGTTCCTGGTCTGTCGGAGCGCCGCGAGGACGTGCCCGAGCTGGTCGAGCATTTCATGGAGACGATCGCGGCCTCCCAGGGCATGCCGCGCCGCCGTCTGAGCGAGGATGCGGTGGCCACCCTCCAGGTCCACGACTGGCCGGGCAACGTCCGCCAGCTACGCAACAACGTCGAACGCCTGCTGATCTTGGCGTCCGGCGACGCGGCCGAGCCGATCACCGCCGAAATGCTGCCCCAGGAGGTCGCGGCGGCCGGTCAGGCCGGCTCGATGGGCCCGGAACGGATCATCGCTCTGCCTCTCAGGGAAGCGCGAGAGGTGTTTGAACGCGAATATCTTTCGGCCCAGATCGTTCGCTTCGGCGGCAATATCTCACGCACCGCCATGTTCATCGGCATGGAGCGCTCGGCCCTGCATAGAAAGCTGAAGTCGCTGGGCGTCGCCCCGGCCCGCGGCGGTGAGGACGAAGAGCTGCCGGACACCGAGACCGCCTGATGTCGCGCTGGGCCTACGTCAACGGCCAGTACCTGCCGAAGAGCCAGGCCACGGTCCACGTCGAGGACCGCGGCTACCAGTTCGCCGACGCTGTCTATGAGGTCTGGGCCGTCATGGGCGGCCGGCTGGCCGACTTCGAGGGCCACATGGCGCGGCTGGAGCGGAGCCTCGCGGAACTTCGCATCCGCATGCCCATGAGCCGGGCGGCCCTGACCCAGGTCCTGCGGGAGACCGTGCGCCGCAACCGGGTGCGCGACGGCCTGGTCTACCTGCAGATCAGCCGTGGGACCGCGCCGCGCGACCATGCATTCCCGTCCCCGGACACGCCGCCGTCCGTCGTGGTCACGGCCAAGTCGATCGATCGTCGCAAGCAGGAGGCCGCCGCCGCGCGCGGCGCCGCCGTCGTCACCCGTCCGGACGACCGCTGGGGCCGCTGCGACATCAAGACGGTCGGCCTCCTGCCCAACATCCTCGCCAAGCAGGAGGCGATAGACGCCGGCGCCGGCGACGCCTGGCTCGTCGACGAACTGGGGCTGGTGACTGAGGGCACCTCGTCCAACGCCTGGATCGTGGACAGGGACGGCGTGCTCCGCACCCGCGACATCCAGTCGAACATCCTGCGCGGCATCACGCGCGCCGCCATCGCGGCGATCGCGGCGGATGAGGGCCTGACGCTTGAGGAGCGGGGCTTCACACCGGACGAGGTGAAGCAGGCCCGCGAGGCCTTCTTCACCAACGCTTCAGGCTTCGCCACGCCGGTCGTTTCCATCGACGGGACGAAGATCGCGGACGGCAAGCCGGGCCCTATCTCGCAGCGGCTGCGCCGGCTCTACCTCGAACGGTCAGAAACCGGCGCCGTCTAACCGCCGACGCCCTGTTGCCCACAGCCCGGCCACGCCCTAGCTTGATGGCGTGTGTGTGGAGGCGGGCTTCGCCTCCGGATGGGGAGACAAGCCGATGACCGGCGACAAGAAACAGAACCTGCAGGACACCTTCCTGAACAGCGTGCGCAAGACCCGCACGCCCCTGACCATCTTTCTGGTGAACGGGGTGAAGCTGCAGGGCGTTGTCACCTGGTTCGACAACTTCTGTGTCCTGCTCCGTCGGGACGGGCAAAGTCAGCTGGTCTACAAGCACGCCATCTCCACCATCATGCCGTCGGCGCCCGTGCAGCTCTACGAGCCGGACGCGGAAGACGCCGAGGCGTGAGCCGCGCCCCCATCGACCGCGCCGCCCCGGTCCAGCGGGCGGTCGTCATCCATCCTGACAGCCAGTCGCGCGATCGCGACCCGGCCGTGCGCCTCGAGGAGGCCGTGGGCCTGGCCATGGCGCTGGACCTGGATGTCCAGGCGGCCGAGGTGGCCCGGCTGCGCAAGCAGACGCCCGCGACCCTGTTCGGGCGCGGTAAGGTCGACGAGATCGGCGCCCTGGTGCGGGCGGCCGAGGCCGATGTCGTCATCGTCGACGACGCCCTGACCCCCATTCAGCAACGCAATCTGGAGAAGGCGCTCGAGGCCAAGGTGATCGACCGCACCGGCCTGATCCTGGAGATCTTCGCCCGCCGCGCCCGCAC
>CAMPGL010000060.1 GCA_946885435.1 uncultured Brevundimonas sp.
TCGAGCGCCGGGTGGATGGGCAGGATCAGGCAGGCGTTGTCCGCGACCATGAGCAGGTCGGGCGTGATGCGGACGCCCTGGGCCTCGATCTTCTCGATCTCGCCGAGCAGGTGCCAGGGGTCGATGACGACGCCGTTGCCGATGACGGACGGCTTGCCCTGGACGACGCCGGAGGGAAGCAGGGCCAGCTTGTAGACCTTGCCGTCGACGACGAGGGTGTGGCCGGCGTTATGACCGCCCTGGAACCGGACGACCATGTCGGCCCGGTTCGACAGCCAGTCGACGATCTTGCCCTTGCCCTCGTCGCCCCACTGGGCGCCGACCACCGCGACGTTCGCCAAGACTCAATGCTCCGCAGGAATGCGGCGGCGGTATAGCGGAGGGGAGGGCGCCTGTCGCCCCTCAGCCGCCGAAGCGGTGGACCAGCCGGATACCGACCTCGTCCAGACCCTCGTTCTTGCCCTGGGCGAAGATCTGCCCGTTGGAGAGGTGGACGTAGGACAGCTCGACCGCCGTCGAGTCCGTCAGGCGATAGCCGATCGCGATTTCCGGTTCGAACAGCACCTGGGAGCCGAACTCGATCCGCTCGGAACGCAGGGCGACGCGACGGTCGAATTCCTCAGGCGTGATGCTGGGCTCGGCGTAGTCCGGGAAGACATCGTAGCCGTCGTGCACGGCCAGGCCGATGCCGGGCTGGAGATAGACGCGGCCGTCGTCGGTCAGCGGCACATGCCAGTTCAGGCCGGCGGCGATGTAGCTGGTGTCCCCGGCGGTGTTGCCCGAGACGAAGACGTGGGCGCGCGGGCCGCGCATCCAGGACGGGAAGCCGTCCAGCCGGTCCGAACGCCAGCCCAGGTGAATGTTCTGCCCGTCTTCCTTGCCCGCGGCGCCCAGCCCCACGGCCTCGCCGACGAAGGTCACGTCGTGGGCGTAGACGCCGAGCATGAGGTCGCCGGCGCTGGCCGGAGCCGCCACGGCCAGGGTCGCGGCCGCGATGGCCAGGGAGACGGTCTTGCGCATGAACAGCCCTCGTCAGATGCGACCGCTGTTATGGCCTGAACCGGGGCCGCGTCAAAGCGCCTCTGCATAGGCGAGGTCGAGCCATGGCAGGAGGGCCCGCACGTCCTCGGTCTCCACCGTCGCACCGCACCAGATGCGCAGGCCCGGCGGGGCGGCGCGGTGTGATTCGACATCGAGCGCGGCGCCCTTGTCCTTGAGCCAGGCGGCGACGCCTCTGGCGAAGCCGTCGGCCTGGGCGCGGTCCTCGGTGAAACGGAGACAGACGGAGGTTTCGGAGCGCGTCGCCGGATCGCGGGCGAGGAAGTCGATCCAGGGGGTGCGCTCGACCCAGTCGGCCAGCACGCGGAAGTTCGCCTGGGTGCGGGCGACCAGGGCGGGCAGGCCGCCAACCGCCTCGGCCCAGGCGAGGCAGGCCATCCAGTCCTCCAGCGCGAGGATGGAATAGGTGTTGATCGGCACGGCCTCGGCCAGCTGGCGGTCGAAGCCGTGGGCGTCGCGCAGGCGCAGGACCTTGGGGACCGGCCAGGCCGGGGCGTGGCTGTCGAGCCGTTCGACGGCGCGCGGCGACAGGACCAGCACGCCGATGCCGGCGTCACCGCCGAGCGCCTTCTGGAAGGAGAAGGTGGTGGTGTCGAGCTTGTCCCACTCCAGCGGCATGGCGAAGGCGGCCGAGGTGGCGTCGCAGATGGTCAGTCCATCTCGGCCGGCGGCGATGAAACCGGCGTCGGGCACGCGGACCCCCGAGGTGGTGCCGTTCCAGGCGAAGACGAGGTCGCAGTCGGGCCGCACGCGCGACAGGTCGGGAAGCGCGCCAAAGTCGACCTCCAGCACCTCGGGGGCGAGCTTCAGATGGTCGCGGACGTCGGCGGCCCACGTCTTGCCGAAGTTCTCGTAGGCCAGCACCTGCACCGGCCGGGCCCCCAGCAGGTTCCACAGGGCGGCCTCGACCGCGCCGGTGTCGGAGGCGGGGGTGAAGACCAGCGTGTAGTCCTCCGGAATCCGCAGGACGCGGCGGGTCAGGTCCCGGGCCTCCCGAAAGCGGGCCAGGACCTCAGGGCTGCGGATGTTGCGGCCCATGATGTCGGTCCGCAGGGCTTCAAGCCGCCAGCCTGGCGGCTTGGCGGTCGGGCCGGAGGAGAAATGGGGACGGGCGGGGAGGGGCGGATTCATGAGGCAAGGCAACGCTTGCCCGCGCGGCTTTGCAAGCCTTGCGGCGAATTCATCGAGGTGAACCGGACCTGAACCTCGCCGTTCAGGTGCGGCTCAGCCGCGGGGTGGTGTTCTGCCCATGACGCCGCGGAGCCCCCGTGGCGGAGATGAAAGGGAAACCGTCATGTTCAAGAAAGCCATCCTGCCCCTGGTTGCGGTGACCGCGCTCTCCGCCGCCGTTCCCGCCGCCGCCCAGACCATCAGCGTCAGCTTCGGTGTCGGCCAAGCCTATGGCCACGGCGACCGCTACGATCGTCATGACCGCTATGACCGCCATGACCGCTGGGACCGCGGCTGGGACCGGATCGACCGTCGCTTCCAGCGCCTCGATCACCGGATCGACCAAGGCGTGCGCAACGGTCAGCTGAGCCGGCGCGAAGCCATCAGCCTGCGGCTCCAGTTCCGCCAGCTGATCCAGCTGGAGCAACGCTACAGCCGCGGCGGCCTGAGCCAGTGGGAACGCCGTGACCTCGAGCAGCGCTTCGACCGCCTGCAACGGCAAATCCGCTACGAGCGCCGCGACCGCGACGGCCGCCGCTGGTAACGAAGACGCCTTCCCAAGGGGCGTGAAGGACGGCGCGGATCGAAAGGTCCGCGCCGTTTTTCGTGCGTCAGACCCGCAGGACGCTTTCGACGGTGGTGTAGGCCTGGCCGTTCAGGATGAGCCGGTCGCCGCGCAACTCGGTCGAGATGTGCCCGCCTCGGGTGGGGAAGGCCTGGAAGAAGCGCACGTCCGACCGACCCAGCTTGTCGGCATAGAGCGGCGCGAGGATGCAATGGGCCGAGCCCGTGGCCGGATCCTCCGCGACGCCCGAGCCCGGGGCGAAGAAGCGGTCGATCACGTCGAAGGCCGGATCATCGCTGTCGGCGCAGACCACGATATTGCCCCGGCCGCCGGTGGCCTCGCCCGCGATGCGGTGCAGGGCGGCAATGTCGGGATCGAGCCCGCGCACGGTCTCTGCGTGGTCCAGCACCGCGATCAGATAGGCGCCGGCCCAGACCTCGACGGGTTCGACGCCCAGAGCTTCGGCCAGTCCGTCCGGGACGGTGGTGCGCTTGGGCGGGTCGGCCGGGAAATCCATGGCGTAGCCCTCGCCCGAGCGCTGGACGATCAGCGGCCCGGATCGGCTGTCGAAGGTGACCGCCTCTGCCTCAAGTTCCAGCTCCGTGAAGAGCACATGCGCCGAGGCGAGGGTGGCGTGGCCGCACAGCGGGACCTCCATGCCCGGCGTGAACCAGCGCAGGCCGAAGCGGGCGGGATCGCCGGTCTTGAGCAGGAAAGCCGTCTCGGCCTGGTTGTTCTCGCGGGCCAGCGCCTGCATCCAACCGTCCTCCGGCCAGGCCTCGAACGGCTCGACCACGCAGGCCGGATTGCCCAGGAAGGGGCGCGGCGCGAAGGCGTCGACGGTCCACTGTCTCATTCAGAGGTTCTCCCGATCACCTTCGCCTCCGGCCAGCGGGCCAGGGCGGATTTCACGACGCGGTCCCAGCCGTGGGCCAGGGGCCGGTTGGGATTGGGCCTGAGCACCATGTCGAAGACGTCGTCCAGGCCGAAGGGGGCGGCGACGGTGATGCGGCCGTCGTCCTCCAGCCGGACCCCGACTGCGAAGGCCGGGCAGACGAAGCGCTCCAGCGCCTCGTCGGTCGAGGACAGGGCGGCGTAGGGCTCGCCGAACCGCTGTTCGAACCACAGGTGGACCCGGGCCTGGTTGCGGACCTCGACCTGGCTCTTCAGCGGCTGGTCGAAGGCCTCGGCGACGCGGCGGATGAAGACGTCCTCGGCGTCCCAGGAAGTGTCCGGGTCGAAGAAGCCGATGTCGTAGTCCTTCAGGCCGTAGCCGGGCTCGCGCCCGCTCACCGCGTTCCAGACCGTCTGATAGACCGCGCCGGAGAACAGCCGCCAGTCGGGCAGGCCAAGCCCCCGCACGGTGGTCATGACCCGCATCACGCCCGGACTGGCGCGCAGGATGTCGGCGAGGTCGTCAGCACGGGGAAGGTCGGCCATGCGCCTGTCTAGCGTGAGGTTCGCCAGACGCGCGAGGGACCTTTCGCGGGGCGCGGGGGTTTTCCTCAGGCAATCAGAGGAGAGAGCGAATGAACGATCGTCCCCGCCCTGACGAGCCCGGCTACAGCCGCGACGAGGACATGGAGGAGAGCCGCCTGAAGGACCGGCCGGCCGAGGCGGATCTCGACGGCGACCCGAACGAGGGCCGACCGATCCGCTACGCCCCCGTGCCGGACGATCCAGACGGCGTGCGCTAGGCGCGGCCGTCCAGCGGCCAGGCGTGATTGAGCGGGCCGTGGCCCCGGCCATAGCCGGGCGCCGTGCGGATCGCCTCTGCGACATAGGCCCAGGCGCGGGCGACTGCCTGTTCGACGGGCAGGCCTTGGGCGATCCCGGCCGCACAGGCGCTGGCCAGGGTGCAGCCGGTGCCATGGGTCGACCGCGTTTCGATGCGCGGGCCTTCGAGCAGGGTTTCGCCGGACGGGGTCAGGAGCAGGTCGACGACCGTGTCGCTCGGCACGTGGCCGCCCTTCACCAGAGCCGCGCGGGCGCCGAGGTCGAGCAGCCGTTCGGCCGCGCGACGTTGGCCGTCGAGGTCGCGGACCTCGACCCCGGTCAGGGCCTCGGCCTCCGGCGCATTGGGCGTGACCAGGGCGGCGCGGGGCAGCATGAGGGTGCGGACGGCCAAGACGGCTTCGTGAGGCAGCAGGGCGTGGCCGCCCTTGGCGATCATGACGGGATCGACGACGGCGGGCGCATTCGCTTCGTCGAGCAGGCGGGCGACGGCCTCCACCACCTCCACGGTTCCGAGCATGCCGGTCTTGATGGCATCCGCGCCGATGTCGGCCAGCACGACCCGCGCCTGGGCCTCTATGACCGGGACGGGCACGGGGAAGACGTCGTGGACGCCTGTGGTGTCCTGGACGGTCAGGGCCGTGATCGCCGTCATGGCGTAGGCGTTCAGCGCCGTCACCGCCTTGATGTCGGCCTGGATCCCGGCGCCGCCGCCGGAATCGGAGCCGGCGATGATCAGGACCCGGCCCTTCACGCCGGCGCTCCGCTGAACAGCTTCAGCCCGACGATGCCGGCCACGATCAGGACGATGCAGACCAGGCGCACGGCGGTGGCCGGTTCGCCATAGGCGAGGACGCCCACGGTGGCCGCCCCGACCGCGCCGATACCGGTCCAGACCGCATAGGCCGTGCCGATGGGCAGCCGCTGGGTCGCCACCCAGAGAAAGTAGAAGCTGGCGATCATGGCCGCGACGACGACGGCCGAAATGAACGGCCGCTGCGGCCCGATGAACTTGAAGCCCGAGGCCCAGGCGACTTCGAGCAGGCCGGCGAGCGCAAGCGCGCCCCAGGGGCCGAGGGTGAATCCGAAGAGGGTCATGACGAGGGGCTATAGCGCAGGAACAGCACGCGTGCGGCGCCCCAGTCGCGCGCGTCCAGCCTTTCGTAGCCGGGCGTCTCGATGTCCGGCTCGTTAACGCCGCGCTCGAAGACCACGATCGCGCCGGGCTTCAGCCAGTTTCCCTCGGCCAGACGCGCCAGGGTCTGCTCGCCCAGGCCCTGGGCGTAGGGCGGATCGAGGAAGGCCAGGTCGAAGGCTTCGCCCGCCGAGCCGGGGCGAACACCCAGGTCGGTGGCGCTCCTGCGATGCACGCGCGTGCAGCCGAACAGGCCGAAACTCTCCGCGTTCTCCCGGATGGCGCCGCGCGCGCCGTCGTCGGTCTCCACGAACAGGCAGAAGGCCGCGCCGCGACTAATCGCCTCGAACCCGAGCGCTCCGGTGCCTGCGTAGAGGTCGATGACCCGGGCGCCGTCGAGCGGCGCGGCCCAGGCGGCGTGCTCCAGGATGTTGAAGATCGCCTGCCGCGCGCGGTCGGAGGTCGGACGCGTCCCCTGACCCTCGGGCGCGGCCAGCGCGCGGCCCTTCAGCCGGCCTGAAACGATGCGCATGAGCTAGGCGGCTCCGTTCAGGATTGGCGGGGTGGCGGGCCGAAGCACACCGCCAGACCGCCAATTCCCGCCATTAACCGCCATTCGGGCGGGGCGGTTTGCGAGGACCGAGTCGGGGCAAGAGAGCATCCCGACATCTTAGGGCAGGCGAGGGCGACGGGGGAAACCTGCGCGTGAAAAAGACGCGAGCCGGGCAAAATAAGCCGTCTCGCCGATTGAGAAGCGGGCGTTCTTCGCCATCTAGGACGCAGGACGTCAGGAGAGACCCATGCGCTACCTTCACACCATGGTCCGGGTGTCGGATCTGGACGCCTCGCTACGGTTCTGGTGCGACCACCTGGGGCTCAAGGAAATGCGCCGGATGGACAATGAGAAGGGCCGGTTCACCCTGGTCTTCCTGGCCGCGCCGAAGGACGCCGAACGCTCAGAGGCGGAGCGGTCGCCGGAAGTCGAGCTGACCTACAACTGGGACCCGGAGGACTACACCGGCGGGCGCAACTTCGGACACCTGGCCTACAAGGTCGACGACATCTACGCTGCCTGCCAGCGGCTGATGGACGGCGGGGTGACCATCAACCGGCCGCCCCGCGACGGCTACATGGCGTTTGTGCGGTCGCCGGACGGCATTTCGGTCGAGCTGCTGCAGGAGGGCGCCCCGCTGCCGCCGGCCGAGCCCTGGGCCTCGATGCCGAACACCGGCGTCTGGTGACTCGCTCGTCCCGAGCGGGGTGGCCGTCCTCGGGCGATCCTAGCGCACCTCGCTGACGACCCCCAGGCACGCCCCCCACTCCCGCGGGATGCCGACGGGGATGACATAGCCGGGCGCGGCATGGGTGACGGTGGTGTTGGCTCCTCGGGGGCTCCCCGCGCCTCGAGGCCGATAGACACGCAGCAGGCGGCCGCCGGGGTACTGGACGCGGGCACGGTTGTCGTATCCGGCGCCTTCGATCATTTCGAGGGTCCGCTCGGCGCCCGTCTGATCGAGGGCCGCGAGGACCGCTTCGTTGTCCCCGAACACGTCTCCGCTGTCGGGCTGGCGCAGGTTCAGCCAGATGACGTGCCGCTCGGAGCCGCAAGCGGTGACGGTCACATCACCGAGGCGTCCGCTGCGGCGGTGGACATAGGGCTCGAACTGCGAGGCGGCGGCGTCCCAGGTGACCCCGGGCGTATGGCGCTCCAGATCGTCCCAAGACACGGCGTCGGCGCCTTGCGACGGCTCGCCGAAGCCGCGCACGACGGCGGCGATCGCCAGTGCCGCGGACGGCGCGGCCTGTTGCTCGGTCTGGGCGGCGGACACGCAGCTGCTGACCTGGTTGCGGTCGCGGCGGAAGGCCTCGGTGTCGGGCCCGCCAGGCGAGGGCCACGACAGAGGCTCCAGGCGGATCGTCTGCTGCGCCGTGTTCGACGGGCCGACCCCTGTCCCAATGCACTGGACCGCCAGGGCGCCGTCCGGGCCCTGCGACACCAGGACGGTGATCGCCTGGCGCGGCAGGGCGCGGACGCAGGCCCCGCGGCGATGTTGGTCATCCTCGGCCGCGCACCCGGCGAGGGCCGCGTCACCCGACGGCGCGACCGTGACGTTGAACGCGCCGCCGTAAGCGCCGCCATAGGCCATGGCCGCGAAGACCTGCTCCGGCCACGGCTCCTGAGGCGCGTCGGGACTGCGGACGATGTTTACCGTCGCCGCCTGCGGCGGCGGCAGGGCCCATGCTGCCGACGCTGACAGGCAGGCGCCGACGACCAACCCACAGGCGGCTGCAACTCTGAACCACGCCATCCGACTGACCCCCGAAACCCGGTGAATGAAGGTTTGCAGACTGCGCCGCGAGACGTCAGCCCCGACCGCCTGTATCGGTTAGAGTGAGCGCATGCACCCACGCAACCTTCTGATCCTGACCGGGGCGGGCATTTCGGCCGAGTCCGGCGTGCCGACCTTTCGGGCCGGGGACGGCCTGTGGATGGGCCATCGGTTCGAGGACGTGGCGACGCCCGAGGCCTTCGCGCGCGATCCGGCGCTGGTGCAGGACTTCTACAACCAGCGCCGCCGTCAGCTGCCCGGCGTGCAGCCCAATGCGGCGCACCGAGCTCTGGCCGAGCTCGCGGCGCGGTGGCCGGGCCGGTTCACCCTGGTGACCCAGAACGTCGACGACCTGCACGATCGGGCGCACGCGGAGACGCCGCCCGCCGACGGCTTCGAGCTGATCCACATGCACGGCGAGCTGCTGAAGGCGCGGTGCACGGCCTCGGACACGGTCTACGACTGGCCGGGCGACCTGGCGGCGGACGAGCCGTCGCCGCACCATCCGCAAGGCCGGATGCGGCCGCACATCGTCTGGTTCGGCGAGATTCCGCTGGAGATGGACCGGATCGAGCAGGCGTTGACCGGATGCGACCTGTTCGTCTCGATCGGCACGTCGGGCGCGGTCTACCCGGCTGCCGGCTTCGTCCAGGCGGCGAACCTCGTCGGCGCCCGCACAGTCGAGATCAACCTGGAGCCGACGCAGGGACGCTTCCTGTTCGACGAGGGTGTCTACGGCCCGGCCAGCGAGGCCGTGCCGCGGTTCTGCGCCACGCTCTGAGCGGGGTTTGCCGATGAGGGGCGTTGCGCCATCGTGGCGCATGGCCTCTGAGCGATTCCCGTTCGATCAACCCAACGGCCGCGCGCGCGGTCCCGTCGTCGCGGCGATCATCTTCGGCAATCTGATCCCGATCATCGGAGTGCTGTTCCTTGGCTGGAGCGCCGGATCGATTCTGATCCTCTACTGGATCGAGAACGCCATCGTGGGCCTCTACACCCTGCCGCGCATCCTGATGGCCCAGGGCGAGAACCCGGAAATCAACGGCCGACAGAACCCGCCCGGCCGCCTGGGCGCAGCGGTGTTCTTCACCGTCCACTACGGCATCTTCTGGATCGTGCACGGGGTGTTCGCCGGGGTCCTGGCCGCCAGCTTTCCGCGGGTCGAGGGTGACGGCCTGTGGACGGCGGGCAGCTTCGCCCTGGCGGTGTTGGCCATGGTCGCAACCCACGGCCTGATGTTCTGGCGGACCTGGATCAGGACCGACGCGCGCCGGACGGCGTCGCCTGTCGGTGAGATGTTCAAGCCCTATGGCCGCCTGATCGCGCTGCACGTGACCGTGCTGCTCGGCGCCTTCGGCCTGTCGCAGCTGGGGGCGCCGGCCTGGACCGTCACCCTGCTGTGCGTCGGCAAGATGATCCTGGAGCTCGGCGCCGAGACGGTGCTGCGTCTGTTTCCGGAACGGAAGGAGCCGGTCTAGACGGCCGATCGCCGGTATTATTTCGACAGTCGGACAACGGCTTAACCACGCCGCTTGGCTTCATTTTAAGCCCGGGGCCCGGAGGGTCAGGGACAGTGGAGACCGTCGACATGCCCCGTATCCGTACCGATCTGAAGGCGCTGGCGATCGCCTTCGTGTTCGCCGCCGCCTTCCAGTTCTTCTGTCTGCGAAACGGCCTGACGGCCTTGCCGGAGGGGATGCGTAGCTGGGACCTGATGGCGATCTGGCTGGCGGCGGCCGCCGCGATCTATTCGGCGGTGTTCGTCGCGGGGCATCTGGCCCTGAGGGCGTTGGGCGCAGGCAATCGGGCCTTCTACGCCGGACTTGGGGCGGTCTCGCTGTCGCTCACGCACGCGGCGCTCAGTTTCGGCCAGGTAGCGGATGCCTTCCTGAGCGGCGTGGGCTTTAGCCAGTTCATTCTTCCCGGCCTTCTGGGAGCAGCGTTCGGCTTTCTCTATGCCCATCGCGCCGGATGGGAGCCCGGCGAAGGCGGCGTGATCGCGGGCGACGACGACAGCCTCGTGGCGCACGGCGGCGACACCTATTTCGACGGGCCGGTGCAGGTGCGGACGTCGATCCCGGTGATGATCCTGGCTGCGGTGGTCGGCAGCATTCTGGTCGGATTGGTGCGCGGGGCCATGACGATCGGCTGGGAGGTTTCCCTGCTCGACGATCCGTCGGCTCGACAGGCCCTCGATCATGCATTTGACGCCTCGGCCTACGCCGGCTTGAGCATGGTCGCCATGGGAATCATCGGTGTGCCGGTAATGACGGTCGCCATCCTGGCCGGCCACTACCTTGCTCGCGCCTTCAGGCGGAACGACTACGGCGTCTACTTCGGCATTGGCCTGCTGGCACCGGTGATCCTGGCCCTGGCCACCATGTTCCTGTTCGCGGGCGTCGCCCTGATGATCGCCCTGCCCAATGCGGTGGCCATGGTGGTGTATCGCAAGCTCGCGGGACTCGAGCCTGTGCCTGTGCGCGAGGACATCATCGCCGAGCGGCCGCGTGACCTCGTCGGCCCTGAGCATCTGCAGCGGCGCATGTCTCGCGTGGTCGGCGGCCGGCGACTCTAGCCGGCCTGGTCGCCCGTCCGCCGGCTCAGGGTCAGCTCGGACCCGGGCCGGAACTCGCTCGAGGGGGCGATCACCACCATGGCGTCGTCGCGCCGCCAGACGGACACCGCCAGCGGGAGCTCGCGCTCATCGAGCACGGGGGCGAAGCCGAGCGCACGCAGGTGGGGTTCGGCGGTTTCGGCGATGGTTCGAACGCCGCCTTCCGCGATACCGACCGAGCAGACCAGCAGGTCAGCACGCTCCCGGATCCTTATTGTCCCGGCGTGCGAGCCCCGCATCTCGATTTCGCTGGGCTCGGGCTGGCGGTCGGCGGCGCCGATGCGGATCGTGTCCGGCCAGACGTGGACCACACCGTAGCCGGCGCTCTCGGCCGCCGCGATCGCGGGCCACATGTCGCCGGTCTCGATGAAGGGACCGCAGATGTCGCGCACCACCTGCTCGGTGATCAGGCGGACGTTCATCGACTGGGCCGGCGCGGACACCGGCGCGCCGATGAGCAGGGCGGCGAGGGCGAGGCGCTTCATGGCCTCATCCTCGCTCCGATGCGGGCGTCAGGCCACTGACGCCGCCTGACCGGTCAGGCGTCGACCTTCACCACGCCGCGGCGAATCTGGTCGAGCTCGATGGAGTCGAACAGGGCCTGGAAATTGCCTTCGCCGAACGCCTGGTTGCCCTTGCGCTGGATGATCTCGAAGAAGATCGGGCCGA
>CAMPGL010000061.1 GCA_946885435.1 uncultured Brevundimonas sp.
GAGGAAACCCGCGCCGGCTGCCGCGGATCCTCTCCGCCCACGCCCGCCCAGACCCCTTGCTCGGCCTGCTCCGTCGCATTGACGAAGGGCCCGAACGGATGCGCGCGCACGGCTATCTCAACAGGGGCGGGACGCTCGATCCCTTCGGCATGCTCTTCGCCAACCGCTGCACCTGGGCCCATCTGCTTGGCTCCGCCGCCAGCCTCCTTCGCAGGGAGGCGGGCGCCTTCCTCGCCGCCGACGAGGCGGCGGCCGTCCTGGGCCAGGGCGATCCGAACGTGCTCCGTTAGCGGCTTGACCAAGGTCAATGCGCGGGGGCCAGCTTCGGCCAGGCTGTCGGAGTTGCGGGAGGTGCGGCCTTGAGCTTGACGCTGACATGTCTTGGCGGAGCCGGCACGGTGACCGGGTCCCGCCATCTGCTGGAGTCGGAAGGAGGCCGAATCCTGATCGACTGCGGCCTGTTTCAGGGCCTGAAAGCCTCCCGGGAGATGAACTGGGCGCCGTTTCCTGTGGACCCCAGGCGGATCGACGGCGTGGTGCTCACCCACGCCCACCTCGATCATTCCGGATACCTGCCGCGCCTCGTTCAGTCCGGATATGCGGGCGAGGTCGTCTGCAGCCCGGGAACCGCCGACCTGGCGGAGATCCTCCTGCGCGACGCCGCCAAGCTGCAGGAGCGCGACGCGGAACGGGCGAATCGGCACGGCTACACACGGCACAGCCCGGCCCTTCCACTCTACACGGTTCGGCAGGCGGAGCGCGCCCTCAAACGAGTCCGGACCCAGCCCTTCTCGACCGAGCGCGAGGTCGCGGCGGGCGCACGGCTGAGACTGCTCCGAGCCGGTCACATCCTCGGAGCGTCCATCGCGGAGCTCAGCTGGGGCGGGCGCAAGGTCGTCTTCTCCGGGGACCTCGGCCGCTACGATGACGCCGTGATGAAGGATCCCGAGCGGGTGGCGCGCGCCGACTACCTCGTGGTCGAGTCCACCTACGGCGACCGTCTCCATCCGCCCCAGGATCCCGCCGACGCCCTGCTGGAGGTGGTCCAGCGCACCGTCGCCCGCGGCGGCACGGTGATCATACCGTCGTTTGCGGTGGGCCGCGCCCAGCTGCTGCTGCATCACCTGTGGCGGCTGAAGCGCTCGGGCCTGCTGGGCCTGGTCCCCATCTATCTCGACAGCCCGATGGCCGTCGACGCCACCGCGCTGATGGTGGCGCTGGGCGATCACGGCCTGTCGCCGGACGAATGCCGCGCCAGCTGTCACGTCGCCGAATACGTGCGGGACGTGGAGGCGTCCAAAGCCCTGAGCGCCAACTCCATGCCGAAGATCATCATCTCCGCCAGCGGCATGGCGACCGGCGGGCGGGTGCTGCACCATATCCGCGCGTTCGGCGGCGACCCCAGAAACACGATCCTCTTCTCCGGCTACCAGGCGGTTGGCACCCGTGGCGCCAAGCTGCTCGCCGGACAGAGGGACGTGCGCATCTTCGGCCAGTGGTTTCACGTCCGCGCCGAGATCGCCGACCTGCCGATGCTTTCGGCCCACGCCGACGCCGACGAGATCATGCGCTGGCTTTCCGGGTTCGAAGCGCCGCCGGTCGAGACCTTCATCGTCCACGGAGAACCCGCAGCCTCCGAGGCGCTGCGGGACCGGATCAGTCGGGAGCTCGGCTGGCGGTCCACGGTCGCGGTGCAATCCGCGGCCTATTCTCTCCCATGACGCCCGCCGCCCCGCCGCCGGATCACACGCTGCGGGCGCGACGCCTGGGCCTGATCACGCAGGACGAGCCGGTCGTCCTGGTGCGGGCCGACTCCTATGTGGGCCGCGCCGAGGGCGTGGCCCCGCGGTCGCAGGTGCTGGTGACGTCCCGGAAGGGAGCCGTCACGGCCACTCTCTATCATGTGACCTCCGACCTGCTCGGGCCGATGGAGATCGGCCTTTCCGAGGCGGCCTGGCGACGCCTGTGCGTCGAAGACGGCGACGAACTCGCGGTCTGTCACCCGCCTCCCCTGGAGTCCTTGACCGGTCTGCGCCGGCGCATCTTCGGCGAGCGGCTGAGCGAGCGGGGCTACGCGGCGCTGGTCGGAGACATCGTGGCCGGGCGGTACACCGACGCCCATTTGGCGGCCTTCATCGCGGCCAGCGCGGCCTTTCCCCTCGACCTGACGGAAACCACCCACCTGACGAACGCCATGGTGAACTCGGGTCAGAGGATCAGCTGGTCCAGGCCCCTGGTCATCGACAAACATTGCGTCGGGGGGCTGCCCGGCAACCGGACCAGCCCCATCGTCGTGGCCATCGCAGCCGCGGCCGGACTGATCATCCCCAAGACGTCGTCGCGCGCGATCACCTCCCCCGCCGGCACGGCAGACGTCATGGAGGTCCTTATGAAGGTGGATCTGGACATCCCCCATGTCCGCAAGGTGGTCGAGGCCGAGGGCGGCTGTCTGGTCTGGGGCGGCCGGATGGAGCTGAGTCCCGCCGATGAGGTCCTGGCCCGCATGGGGCGGATGCTCGAGATGGACGTAGAGGGCCAGCTCGTCGCCTCCATCCTGTCGAAAAAGGTGGCCGCGGGCGCGACGCATGTCGTCATCGACATCCCGGTCGGGCCCACCGCCAAGGTGCGTACGCCGGCCGCCGCGGCGTCGCTCATCGAGCGGCTGGTGGCCGTGGGTCGGGCCCTGGACCTGGAGGTGCGGTGCCTGGTCAGCGACGGACTTCAACCGGTGGGCCGAGGCATCGGCCCGGCGCTGGAGGCGCGCGATGTGCTGGCCGTGCTCGGGCGTGAACCAGACGCGCCGACGGACCTTCGCGAACGGGCCCTGGCGGTCGCCGGCCTGGTGCTCGAGTTGGGACGCCTCGCCTCGGGAGGCGGCGGCGTGCAACTGGCCCGAACCATCCTCGACGATGGCCGCGCCCTGAAGAAGTTCGAGCGCATCCGGCGTGCCCAGGGTGGTGTCCGCGCTCCGACCGACGCCCCCCTGCGGCGCGACTGGCCGGCGCCGACCAGCGGCGCCCTGGTCCACATCAACAACCGCAAGCTGGCCCGGGTGGCCAAGCTCGCCGGCGCCCCGGACGTCAAGGCCGCGGGCCTCGTGAGGCACGTGAGCCTGGGCGCCTCGGTGGTGGCCGGCGAGCCGCTGATGACCGTGCACAGCGCCGCGGAAGGCGAGCTCCAGTACGCTCTGGACTACGCCCGCGCCAACCCGGACATTTTCGGGATCGAGACATGAGCTGCTTCGTCGCCATGCCGGGCAACGAGGCGATGGCCCGGGCGCTCGCGCAGGCGACCGGGGGCTCCTGGCTGCGGGCCGAGGTGCGCCGGTTCCCTGACCGCGAAAGCCACGTGCGTCTTTCTGAGCCGGTCGAGGGGCTCAAGGTGGTCGTGGTCTGCACCCTGGATGACCCGGACCCGAAGACGGTTCCCCTGATCCTGGCGGCCGGAGCCGCCCGGGACAACGGCGCGGCCTGCGTGGGGCTGGTGGCGCCCTATCTGGCCTACCTCCGCCAGGACGCCGTCTTTGGAACCGGAGAGCCGTTGAGCGCCCGACACTACGGACGCCTCCTCGCCGGGGTCTTCGACTCCCTGATCACCGTGGATCCTCATCTGCACCGGATCGACCGGATTGGCGACATCTTCCCCGGCCCGGTGGTGGCGGTGCAGGCCGCGCCGCTCCTCGCCGACTGGGTGCTCGCCAACGTCCAGCGGCCCGTGGTGATCGGACCTGACGCGGAAAGCCGCCAGTGGGTCGCCGAGGTCGCCGAACGCGCGGGCGCGCCCTGGACCCTTATGGAAAAGCAACGGCTGGGCGACGAAACGGTCCGTCTGCGCCTGCCCGACCTGTCGGAGTATCGCGGGCGGACCCCCGTCCTGGTCGACGACATCATTTCGACGGGAGTCACCCTGACCCAGGCCGCCATGGAACTGCGACGGCTCGGCTTCGCGCCGCCCGTGTGCCTGGCCGTCCATGCGCTGTTCGCCGCAGAGGCGGCCTGGTCCAGCCTCCGGGCGGCGGCGAGCCGGGTGGTGACCACGGACACCGTGCCCCACCCGTCCAACGGCGTTTCGATAGGCCGGGCGATCGCCGAGGCCCTGCGCGGATAGCGACGGCTGGCCTCTGTCCCTCAGCGAAAGGCGGGCCCGAGGCCGATTCCCAGTCGCTTGAACACCAGAGCGGCGGGGCAGAAGCCGGTGAACGCCGCCTGGATCATGTTCAGGGCCGCAAAGACGGCGAGCAGAATCCAGGCCGGATGGACCCAGCGAGCGAGCGCGATGCTGGTCAGCACGACCAGACCGGCGAAGACGAACACGGCCTTGTCGACGTTCATGAATGCATCTCCGGCTGTCGAACGGTGGGGCGCAGCTTGGGCGCGCCGATGAGGTCGAGGACGAGTTTCTCGTAGATCGGCTCGCTCTGGCCGGACTTCACCTTGTGGAGGAAGTACTTCTCGAAGGCGATCTTGGCGGCGTGGACCCAGCCGCCGCTGGCCGACCAGTTGATGTTGCGCGGCGGAATCTGCGGCTGGGCCATGAAGGCGACGCCGCCGTCGCCGAAGTCGGCCAGACAGATGGCGTTCCAGGTCGCTTCGTGCGTCGGTGCTTCGCCCGACAGCAGCTGCTTGAGATTGGCCGCTACGGCGGAAACCATGCTCTCGATCATGAAGCCGGTCTTGGGCACGCCGACCGGTACGGGCGTGGGGCCCGTCGGCGGGATGGCGATGCAGACGCCGACGCCGAAGATGTTCGGATAGGTCGGATTGCGCTGGTGCTTGTCCACCAGGATGAAGCCGCGCGGGTTGGTCAGGCCATCGACGCCGCGCACCGCGTCGACTCCGCGGAAGGCCGGCAGCATCATGGAGAAGCTGAACGGGAGGTCGTGGGTGGCCTTGACCTGCCCGCCCTCAGCGACCTCTTCGACATGCATCACGCCCGCATCGACGGACGTCACGCGGGCGTTGGTGATCCACTTGATGTGCCGCTGGCGCATCTCGCTTTCGAGCAGGCCCTTGGTGTCGCCGACGCCGTCCAGGCCGAGGTGGCCGACGTAGGGCTCCGACGTCACGAAGGTCATGGGGACGCGGTCGCGCACGCGGCGACGGCGCAGCTCGGTGTCGAGGATCATCGCGAATTCGTAGGCCGGGCCGAAGCACGAGGCGCCCTGCACCGCGCCGACCACTATGGGCCCCGGGTTCGCCACGAGGGCGGCGAAGGCCTCGCTGGCCCCGACGGCATGGCCGACGTGACAGACTGACTGCGTGTGGCCATCGGGTCCGAGCCCGGGGATTTCGTCAAAGGCCAGTTCGGGTCCCGTCGCGACGACGAGATAGTCGTAGGCCAGCACACGGCCGTCCTCGAGCTCGAGCTGATTTTCCTGCGGGCGCACCCTGGCGGCGCCCACGCCGACGAACCCTATCCCCCGCTTCTCCATCACGGGCGGCAGGGCGACCTCGATGGCGTCGCGCCGGCGCCAGTTGACCGCGACCCACGGGTTCGAGGGCACGAAGTGGAAGGTCTCGCCCTTGGAGACGACGGTCAGTTCGACACGGTCCCCAAGGACATGCCGCAGCTCGTAGGCGGCGATTACGCCGCCGAGGCCCGCTCCCAGCACGATGACGACAGGCTTGCTCACGCCAACCTCCATTTTCGAGCATTCCTCCCAGAGCCGACCGAGACCCGCCTTGAGATGGATCAAGGAGCCGCAGAGCGGTCAGCCGCAGCCTTGTCGGGGCTTGCGTCTATGATTAGCACTATCTAATATTAGGGCAAGCTAATTATGGAGCAGCCTGTGCGAGTCCTGCCGCCCCCCCTTCTTCTTGTCGGCGCGCTCGTGGTCGCCGTCTCGCTGTCGGGATGCGGCGGACACGAGGACGCTCCGCCGGCGCCCGCCGCGGCCCAGGGCGAACGCCTCACGGTGGTTCGCGCGGCGATCCCCGACATGAAGGCCGTGCCGGCGGTCGTCGCCTCGCGGGATCTCGGCGAGGCCCGCGCCCGCATCGGCGGCGTGCTGGTTCGTCTGGACGTGCGCGAGGGCGACCAGGTGCGTGAAGGCCAGGTGATCGGCGTGGTCGTCGACGATCGCATCGGCATGCAGACCGCCGTCCAGGATGCGCTCGTCGCGGCGGCCGAAGCCGAAGCCGGACGGGCCCGCGCCGACTTGTCGAGAATCCAGTCCCTGTTCGATCAGGGAATCTACGCTCAGGCCCGGCTCGACCAGTCCCGCGCGGCCTATGAGGCGGCGGCGGGCCAGGCTCGGGCGGCGCGGGCCCAGCGGGCCGCCACGGCGGAGCTCGGGGCCCAGGGACGGATCCTGGCCCCCGCCGCAGGTCAGGTCCTGACCGCAGATGTGCCTGAGGGCTCCGTCGTGACGCCGGGCCAGTCCATCGCCACGATCACCGCCGGGCCCCTGGTCGTGAGGCTCGAGGTTCCGGAGGCGCAGGGTCGCCTCCTGAGGATGGGACAGACAGTCGAGGTCGAGAGCCTCGCCCAGCCCGGCGTCATCACCCAGATCTACCCGGCCGCCACCGCCGGCCGCATCGTCGCCGACGTGGCGGCGCCCGGCCTCGACCAGCGCGGCGTCGGCCAGCGGCTGGAGGTGCGGCTGTCCCTCGGCGAGCGCCAGGCCATCGCCATCCCCCGCCGGTTCGTCGCGACCCGTTTCGGCATCGACTATGTCCGCACCGTCGGTCCCGGTGGGGCGGCGGTCGAGGCGCCGGTCCAGCTGGGCGTCGACCTGCCCGACGGCCGGGTCGAGGTCCTCTCCGGCCTGGCCGAAGGCGACGTCGTCGTGCCGGCGGAGGCCCGCTGATGCGACTGGGCCTTTCCGGGCGCCTGACCCAGGCGACCCTCAAGTCACCGCTGACGCCCCTGATGCTCCTGGCGGCCATCGCCGTCGGTCTCATGGCGCTGCTCAGCATCCCCCGCGAGGAAGAACCGCAGATCAGCGTCCCCATGGTGGACGTCATGGTCGCGGCGCCGGGCCTCAACGCGTCGGACGCCGTCGAACTGGTCGCCGAACCCCTGGAGGCCATCGTCAACAGCATCGACGGGGTGGAGCACGTCTACACCCAGGCCGAGGACGACCGGGTCATGGTGACCGCCCGCTTCGAGGTCGGCTCCGATCCGGACGACGCTGCGGTACGGGTGCACGAGCGCATTCGCGCCAACTACGGCGACATTCCTGTCGGCGTCAGCGAGCCGATCATCACGACCCGCGGCATCGACGACGTGCCGGCCCTGATCCTGACCCTGACGCCGGCCCCCGAGGCGGTCGGACGCTGGAGCGACCAGGCCCTCTACGAGGTGGCCGGTCGCCTGCGAGCGGAGATCGCCAAGGTCGACAACGTCGGCCAGACCTTCATCGTCGGCGGGCGACCGTCGGAGATCCGCGTCGAGCCGGATCCCGCCCGCATGAGCCTGCGGGGCGTTCCGCTGTCGTCCCTGCTCGAGACCGTGAGCCAGGCCAATCGCAGCTTCCCGGCCGGCGCGGTGCGGGAGGACGGCTCTGCCGCCGCGCTCAGGATCGGCGAACGCCTCCGTACTCCCGAAGACGCCTCGCTCCTCACCGTCTCGTCGGTCGGCGGCGATCCGGTCTATCTGCGGGACGTGGCCGACATCGTGCTGGCGCCGCGCGAAGACCAGGCGCGGGTCGCCCACTATGCGCGCGGCGAAGAGGGGTGGAACCGCACGCCTGCGGTCAGCCTGGCCGTCGCCAAGCGGCCCGGCGCCAACGCCGTCGTTCTGTCGCACGACCTGCATGCGCGGCTCGACCAGCTCCGCGGCTCGCTGATCCCCGAAGGCCTCGAGGTCGTGATCGCGCGCGACTACGGCGAGACGGCGAACGAGAAGGCCAACGAGCTGCTCTTCCACCTGGGCCTGGCCACGGTGTCGATCGTCGTCCTGATCGGCTTCGCCATCGGCTGGAGAGAGGCGGCGGTGACCGCCGTGGTCATCCCCACCACCATCCTGCTGACGCTCTTCGCTTCGAACCTGATGGGCTACACCATCAACCGCGTCAGCCTGTTCGCCCTGATCTTCTCGATCGGCATCCTCGTCGACGACGCCATCGTCATCATCGAGAACATCGCCCGCCACTGGGCCATGAACGACGGCCGCAGCCGCGCCGAAGCCGCCGTCGAGGCCGTGGCCGAGGTCGGCAATCCGACCATCGTGGCCACCCTGACCGTGGTGGCGGCGCTGCTGCCGATGCTTTTCGTGTCCGGCCTGATGGGTCCCTACATGGCGCCGATCCCGGTCAACGCCTCGGCGGCCATGGTCTTCTCCTTCTTCGTGGCCGTGGTGCTGGCGCCCTGGCTGATGATCCGACTGGCGCGCCGCGCCCTGGCCGCCGGCCATGGCCACGGGGAGAGCGAAGGCTGGATCGGACGGCTCTATCGGCGTTGGGCCAGCCGGGTCATCCGCACGCGCCGCAGCGCCTGGATGTTCCTCGGCGCGGTCGGGATCGCGACGCTGCTCGCCATGTCCATGTTCGGCCTGCGCGCCGTGCCGGTGAAGCTGCTGCCTTTCGACAACAAGTCCGAACTCCAGGTCGTTCTCGACATGCCCGAGGGCACGAGCCTGGAGATCACCGAACGCACCCTGGCGGCGGCGGCGGTCATCACCCAGGGCGTGCCGGAAGTGATCGCCATCCAGAGCTATGCGGGGACCGCGGCGCCCTTCAACTTCAACGGGCTGGTGCGTCACTATTTCCTGCGCGACCGGCCCGAACAGGGCGACCTGGCGGTGGCGCTCAGCCACAAGGGGGAACGCGATCGCGCCAGCCACGCCATCGCCATCGATCTGCGCGAACGGCTGTCTGAGCTCAGCCTGCCCGACGGCGCCTCGCTCAAGGTGGTTGAGGCCCCGCCCGGACCGCCGGTGCTGGCCACCCTCCTGGCCGAGGTCTACGGCCCCGACGCCGAGACGCGCCGGGCCGTGGCTCGCCGGATCGAGGCGATCTTCCGGGACGAGCCCTCGATCGTCGACGTCGATAACAGCTTCGGCGAGCGGCGGCCGACGCTCCGGCTCACGCCGGTGCGCGAGCGGATCGAGCGCTTTGGGCTCCAGGAACGCCAGGTTCACGACACCGTCGGAGCTCTGATGGGCGGATCGACCCTGGGCTACGCGGCGCGCGACGAGGGTCGGACCCCGGTGGAGATCGCCGTGCGCCTGCCCCAGTCGGAAAGGACCTGGAGCGAGACCCTAGCCACCCTGCCGGTGGCGGTCACGACCTTGGGCGGCGCGCCCCGTCTGGTCGAGCTCGGCGAGGTGATCGAGGCGCGCCGGGAACTCGCCAGCTATCCGGTCTATCGTCGGGACGGGCGCGACGCCGAGATGGTCATGGCCGAGCTGGCCGGCCGCTACGAGGCCCCGATCTACGGGATCCTGGCCGTGGGCGACGCGATCGAGGCGGCGGACTGGGGCGATACGCCCCGCCCCGAGGTCCGCCTCAACGGCCAGCCCGACGATGAAAGCCGCCCGACGGTGCTCTGGGACGGCGAGTGGGAGATCACCTGGGTGACCTTCCGCGACATGGGCGCGGCCTTCGGGGTGGCGCTGGTCGGCATCTACATCCTGGTGGTCGCCCAGTTCCGCGACTTCCGCCTGCCGCTGGTGATCCTGACGCCCATCCCGCTGACCCTTATCGGGATCGTGATCGGTCACATGCTGTTCGGAGCGCCGTTCACCGCCACCTCGATGATCGGCTTCATCGCGCTGGCGGGCATCATCGTGCGGAACTCCATCCTGCTGGTGGACTTCATCGAGCATGCGCGAGCGACCGGACGTCCCCTCAAGGAGGTTCTGCTGGAAGCCGGCGCGATCCGCTTCAAGCCCATCCTGCTGACGGCGCTCGCGGCCATGATCGGGGCGGCGGTGATCCTGTTCGACCCCATCTTCCAGGGCCTGGCGATTTCGCTCCTGTTCGGGCTGATGTCCTCCACCCTGCTGACGGTCCTGGTGATCCCGGCGATCTATGTGGCGCTGAAGGGCGGTGAACCGGCCGCTGGTGAAACCGTCACATGACCCAGGCCACATCACCCGCCACCGCCACGCCCGAAGCTCTCGCCCGGCTGGAGGCGGACGCGGCGCGCCGCCCACAGGCAGAAGTGGTTCACCTTCTCCGCTGGCGCGCGTGCCAATCATCGGATGAAGGTCTCAACTGGTCCCTTGAGAAAGTCGCCAGGTTTTCGTGAGCCCCTTGGCCGGGGTCCTAGGGCCGTCCCGCGCCGCGCGGCTGCTTGCTGATCGCCTTCCAGACGTCGTCGGGCGCGACGCGCATGATGAGGCCGATGGTGCGCAGCGGCTCCCCTTCGCTGAACAGTCGCCGGGCATATTTGACCTGCACTTCGGACAGGGTGGCCGTGCGCGGACGCCGAGCATGGCCGGTGTCGGCCGCCTGCCGGTGGCTCGACGCGAAGGCGACGAGGGTGCGCATCGCCTCGGCGACGGGTTCGAGGGGGGAGATCACAGAGGTGTTTTCGGCCTCCACAACCTTGATGGTCACCCCGGTCTCAAGCAGCCCTCGCACCAGACGCAGCAATTCGGGCAGTGAGCGCCCAAAGGCGTCCAGGCCAGTCACGTGCACGGTGGCGCCGGCTCCGAGACCCGCCACAAGCTGATCGAGCTGCTGACGACCGCGGGCGTCATGGCTGATACGCCAGAAGGCGCCGGCGCCGGCCGAGGCCAGCTGGCGCTCCTGCTGCCCTTCGGACAGGGCCGCGCCCAGATGAATCAGGCCGATGCTCCTCGCGCCGAGGTCCGCATCGCCCGCTTCGCTCGAATGTTCTTCGACCGCCATCATGAGGATGGGATAGCGGGGCATTGCGACGGAGCGTCGACCCACCGGTGAAGGTTTTTCGGCACGCTTGCGTCGCTTCGGGCACGACCGCTTGCCGATTACACGCACGGCCTGTGTCACACGGCCACAATCAATACCCGCTACGGCAGCCGCGTGACCGAGTTCATCACCGCCCTGCCGCTGCTGCATCATCCCGTCTTTCTGGGAGTGCTCGGGACGATCGTCGGCAGTTTCCTGGCCCTTGTGAGCCGGCGGCTGCCGGCCGGCGAGCCCGTCGTTGCCGCCAGATCCCGGTGCGTCGCCTGCTCCCGGACTCTGGCGCCGGCGGAGCTGATCCCTGTCATCAGCTGGCTGGCCCTGCGCGGCCGTTGCGCCGGCTGCCGCGCGCCGATCTCGCCTCGCTATCCCCTGATCGAGGCCTCGGCCGCGTTCCTGGGCGTCTGGGCGGGGCTGGCCCAGCCCGGGTGGGCCAGCC